>CAZNIP010000044.1:0-24715 GCA_964573115.1 uncultured Desulfohalobiaceae bacterium
CAAGCAGAAATGATCCGCCCCAGACCGGCCACACCTCTGTCTGCACGAGAATGACACACAGAGGAGCGCACAGCATGAGCTTTCGGCATTTCGATCAGATGTTCAATCCAGATTCAGTCGCTGTTGTCGGGGCGACGGAACGCGAAGGCAGCGTCGGGGCCCATGTTCTCAGAAACTTGATCGATTACGGTTATGAGGGAGCGCTCTACCCGGTGAACCCGAAACGCAGGAGTGTTTTCGGTCTCAAGAGCTATCCCTCGATCCAGGCCATCAGAGATCAGTGCGATCTTGTCATCATGGCCATCCCCATTGCCCAGGTCCCGGGGGTCCTTGAGGACTGTGCCGGCAGACGCTGTGCCGGGGCGGTCATCCTTTCGGCCGGAGGCAAGGAAATCGGTTTCAAGGGGCAGGACACCGAGGCCGGCATCCTGAAGAAGGCCTCCCAGAGCGGAATCAGGATCATCGGGCCAAACTGCCTGGGCATTTTGAGCAGCAAATCCAGACTGAATGCCACTTTTGCCCGGCAGACACCCCTGAGCGGGAAGCTGGCTTTCCTCTCCCAGAGCGGGGCCATCTGCTCCACCATTGTGGATATGGCCGTGAGAAAGCACATCGGCTTCAGATACATGGCCAGCCTGGGATCCCTCCTGGATGTGGATTTTGGGGACATGATCGACTACCTGGGGACCAAAGGGGATGTGTCCAGCATCATCATGTACGTGGAGAGCCTGACCAATTTCAGGAAGTTCATGAGTGCGGCCAGGGCCGTGTCCAAAATCAAGCCCATCGTGGTCCTCAAGGCCGGGAGAACCGCAGCCGGGGCCAGGGCGGCGAACTCGCACACAGGGGCCCTGGCCGGGGTGGATGCCATCTATGACGCTGCGTTCAAGCGGACAGGGATCGTCAGGGTCAAGACCTTTGAGGAGCTCTTCGACTGTGCCGAGCTCCTGGCCAAGCAGCCTCGTCCGCCGAGTCCGAATCTGGGTATCGTCACCAACGCCGGGGGGCTCGGGGTCGTTGCGGTGGATGCCCTCTCAGACTACGGGTGCGAACCGGTTGCCCTGAGCCAGGAAACAGAGGCTGCACTCAGTGAGTTCCTTCCGGCTCACTGGAGCCACGGCAACCCGGTGGACATCCTGGGCGACGCCACAGCCGACCGCTACGTCAAAACAGCCGAAGTCCTGTCCAGCTCACCGGAAATCAAGGGACAGCTCTTCATCCACGTCCCCCAGGCCATGTCAAATCCAACCCAGGTGGCCCAGGCGCTGACTGAGTATTTTGCCTGCAAGCGCACCCCGGTTTTCACCTCCTGGCTTGGAGGCATGGAAACGGAAGAGGCCAGGAACGTCTTTCACACCGCCGACATCCCCACCTTTGACACCACTGAGAGGGCTGTCAGAGCCTTCATGGACCTCTACCGCTACGATCAGAATCTGAAAGCCCTGCAGCAGGTTCCGGGGCGGCTGCCAAAAAACCTGGGCATCGACAGGGCAGCTGCGGAAGCGGTCTTTCAGAGGGTTGTTGACCAGGACAGCACCTTTTTGACCGAACAGGAGACCAAGAAGATCCTGACCGCTTACGGCATACCCGTGAACAGGACCGAACTGGCCGCCACCCGGGAGGAAGCGGTTCAGAAGGCCCGGGAAGCGGGATATCCCGTGGTCCTGAAAATCGATTCCCGGGACATCCTGCACAAAACCGAAGCCCATGGGGTCCTGCTCAACCTGAAGAATGAGGCCGAGGTCCTGCAGGGGTTCGACACGATCATGGCCGGGGCCAGAAAGACCAGTCCCCGGGCCAGGATCGGAGGGGTGACCGTGCAGCCCATGGTTCCAGGGGCAGAGGTCGAGCTCATTCTGGGGGCCAAGAAGGACCGGGACTTCGGACCGATCATCCTCTTTGGCATGGGTGGGGTCATGACAGAGCTCTACCAGGACAGGGCCATCGGGTTTCCGCCTCTGAACAGGACCCTGGCCCGGATGATGATCAGTGAGACCAAGGTCTGGCACCTGCTGCAGGGCTTCCGGAACATGCCCCCGGCCAATGTCTCTGTCCTCGAAGAGATCCTGGTCAGGCTGGCCCAGATGGTCGTGGACTTTCCTGACATCGAGGAGCTGGACATCAATCCCCTGATCACGATGGGGGACGGGTTCCTGGCCCTGGACGCCAGGGCGGTCATCAATCCGGAGCCGGCCCTGAAAGCCCCGTTCCATCTGGTGATCAGCCCCTACCCTGACCACTACGAGAGCACAGCCTGGACCAAGGACGGGGTTCAGCTCTCCGTCCGGCCGATCAAGCCAGAAGACGCCCCCCTGCTGATCGACCTGTTTGAAGACCTCTCCCCGGAAAGCGTGTACTTCAGGTTTTTCAGACCGATGAAGCGTCTGCCCATGGACATGCTCATCCGTTTCACCCAGATCGACTATGACCGGGAGATCGCCCTGGTGGCCATTCAGGAGACGGGGGAAGGAGAGCGCATGCTCGGTGCAGCCAGGGTGATCAGGGAACCTCAAACCCAGAAGGCCGAGTTCTCGGTTCTGGTCTGCGATGAATGCCAGGGCCGGGGCATTGGGGCCGCCCTGCTGGGCAAGTGCCTGGCCATCGCCGCAGAGAGGGGCATCAAGCATATCTGGGGCGTGGTCCTCCCGGGCAACAGCCAGATGCTGGCCCTGGGAAAAAAGCTCGGGTTCGAGATCAAGCGCTGCCTGGATTCCAATGACTATCTCCTGAGCATCGATCTCGAGGCCCTTGAGGAGGGATCAGCATCACATCAGGGTGCCCTGTCTGCCGAACTCAGAGTGAGCTCCTGGTAGAGGCGAGGTCATGTCCAGTGGGTTGTCCATCCGGCTTGCCGCTGAGTCCAAAGGACGGGATCATCCCGGAGAGTCCTCAGCGGTCTGCGTCAGCATCCGCCGGACAGTTCTGGCCAGCATCCTGCTGTCGGCCTGCATTCCCCTGATCACGAAGGTGCGTGGACAACCTGTGGAGAGAACGCCATGCAGCCCGAAGACATGCCCAGGAGAGTCCAGGATTCAAGGCAGCTGGAGCGATATGAACCCCTGTCCGGGGTGTATGTCGTGCTCAACTCCTCTCCGGAGCAGATCGGCCTCTTGGTGAACATCAGCATGCAGGGGCTGGCCTGCCTCGGGGTCGGGTTCGACAGGCCGGGATTTTGCTGCACTGAAGCGAGCCTCAATGTCATCCATCAGGGGTTTTTGCTGGACCATATCCCTGTTCAGGTCGCCTACCTGTATCCTCTCGCCCCCTCCACAGGCCTGACCAGAACGTCGGTCTGCATGATCGGATTCAGGTTTGGCCCCCTCTCCCTGTACCACAGGCACAACATCGAAGGCTTTCTGGACGACTTCACCCCGGGTCGAGGGCCCGATGTCGGGGTGGGAACGGCGATGGGACTCCGACGCTGGATCGCCGCCACTTGAGGTGATGAAACATGACCGGTTTTTCGCTGCTGGAGTCTGACCAGCCCCTGCCCTCAGGGCAGGTGAAAAATGTGCAGTGGCTGCCAGTGGGTGGACTGCAGGGTATACAGGGCCACGTGGTCAATGGACCAGGACCATTCAGGTTTCAGGATCTCTGGGTTGTCTGCCAGGCAGGATTGGACAGCCCTGAGACCTTCCAGGGAGAGGTTGCCGTAGACCAGAGACAGATGGGGCCAGAATGAGGTCTGTTCCCGCTTTTGATATCGGGATACAGTCAACAGGCGCTGGTTGAGGCGGTGCAGGTCCGGGCTGGGGGCGAAGGTCGCTGCACAGATGAAGCGTTGACAGCCCTGGTGATCAGTGGGCCCGAGGTAGAGTCTTTGAGCCCGGACAGGACAAGGGGGCATCCCGGCGATGCTGGCCCCAAGATCGTGGATGTAGGCCTGAAGCTGATCCCGGGGGATGAAGGCTCCGGTGCGCAGGGTGATGTGCGGGGGGTAGGCCAGGGCCCTGGGATCACCGCCCAGGCTGCACAGACGTTGGCGCAAGGGCTCGAGGTGCGATCGGATCTCCTCAGGGGGGACCGTGATGATGATGACCCTGATCGGGTCACAGGAGCTGGTGATCATATCAGGCAGGCCAGGAGGAGCTCCCCGGCCACAGCCATGGGGCCGGAGTTTTCGATGACGCAGACAGGGCGCGATCCAGAACAGGCCAGGTCCCGGCCGCGCCGCATGCGCTGGTCGACGCCCTGATCATGTTCCCGACCCCTCGTCAAGAGCCTGGAGCGCAGGACCTCTGGACTGGCGGTGATCAGGATCGGCCTGACCCGGGGATAGCGTTCTTCAGCCTGGGCCAGGGCGGCTCTGGAGCCGCTGACCACAACGGTCAGCCCCTGCTGCAGCCAGGCGTCGATCTCCACCCCGATCCCGTACCAGGTGTCATGGGCCTGCCAGGTGAGGGCAAAGAGATCCTGCTGGAGTCGGTCGTGAAAGTCATCCAGGGACAGGGACTGGTGCATCTCACCGCCATAGTCGGCTGACCTGGTGATGCAGCGCGTTGCGAATTTGACTCCAGCGGGCTGCCTGGCCCGGGCAAAGTCGATCAGGCTGTCCTTGCCCGCCCCTGAAGGGCCCATGATGTAGATCAGCCTGCCAGAGGCCGATGAAGGAGACGCCCTCCCTGCCCTGAACAGCACAGAAGGCTGAGTTTCAGGAGAATGATTGTTCATGCGGCTTCGGCTTCCGGCATCTTGAGGGTAACGGTCTGATCAGCCAGGCTCTGGACCAGGGTCAGGTCGTGGAAGACGGCCAGGATGCCTGTGCCCATGGATTTGGTCTCCTGGATGATCCGGGTGACTTCCTGGGTCGTGGTCCGGTCCAGGCTGGCCGTGGGCTCGTCCAGGAGGAGCAGTCGCGGATTGGAGATGATCCCCCGGGCCAGGTTGACCCGCTGGCGCTCGCCGCCGGAAAAGGTCGAGGGGGGCAGGCTCCAGAGACGCTCCGGGATGCCCAGACGGGTCAAGAGCCTGCGGGCCTTGCTGCGGCCGTGGTCCCTGGTCTGGCCCTGCTTGTACAGGGGTGAGGCCACCACATCCAGGGTCTGCTGCCGGGGCAGGAACTGGAGAAACTGGGTCACGAACCTGATTTCACCCTTGCGCAGCTCGAGGATCGCGTGCTCGTCGATCCGGGCCAGGTCCAGGATCTCCTCAGCTGCGTTGCGATACAGGATTCGCCCCCTGGTCGGGAGATAGGTTCGAAAGATGGATTTGAGGACCGTTGATTTGCCGGAGCCGGTTGGGCCCACAAGAGCAGTGAGCTGTCCCGGGTACACCTTCAGCTGGACCTCGGCTGCCGAAGGGATGTGCTTTTGTTGCTCATGGATGGCGAAGGACTTGGAGAGTCCGGACACATCGAGCAGGGGGTGCTGTCCCATGGTTGTGCCTGTCTCATTGTCATCACGGGTGGTGATGGGATGCGGTTGTCGAACGCACGTTGTGACGAAGACCCCGGTCAGAGTTCCGGGGTTCAGGCTCGCTGACTTCGTGTTCGAGCAGAATTCCCTCTCTTTTCAAAAAAGAGCAAGCCCCAGGCGCAATGGCCTACAGTGCCGAGGAGACGAGCCGTTGGGTGTAGGCGTGCTGAGGGTCCTCCAGGATCTGGTCGGTCAGGCCGGATTCCACGACCTGGCCGCATTTCATGACCAGGGTCCGTCCGGTGAGCAGGCGGATGACCCCGAGGTCGTGGGTGACCACAATCATGGTTGTTTTGAGCTGATCCTGGATCTCCAAGATCAGATCCAGAATTCTGGCCTGGACCGAGACATCAAGCCCTGTGGTCACCTCGTCCAGGAAGAGCAGAGGGGGGTTGCTGACCAGGGCCTTGGCGATCTGCACCCGCTGCTGCATGCCCCCGGAAAAGTTGCCCGGCATCTCATCCATGCGGTCGGCAGGGACCTGAGTGCGCTGCAGCAGTGAGGAGACCCGGTCCCGGATGTCCCTGTAGACAAAGACATCGTTCATGAGCAGCCGTTCCGCAATGTTGCCCCCGGCGGAGATGGAAAAGTTCAGCCCGTGCTGCGGATTCTGGTAGACCATCCCGAAGCAGTGGTAGCGAAACCAGCGACGCTGCGCCCCATTGAGCTCGAAAAGGCTGTATGTTGTTCCGTTGTGGTTGTACAGGGCCGAGCCGGAGGTCGGGGTGTCATCGAAAAAGAGGCTCTTGACCAGGGTTGACTTGCCGCTTCCCGATTCTCCCATGATCCCCAGGATTTCACCTTCATACAGATCCAGGCTGATGGTCCTGGCCGCAGCAACACTGCCGCAAGAGGGGCAGCGGTTGTCCTGTGGATCCGCTGACAGCTCCCCTGCACGGCACACATCGCAGCCCGGGCCATGAACCCTGGTCAGGTTGACGACCTCAAGCACCTTGCGCATGAGGACCTCCGGCATGGTCGAAGACTCTCTGAGAGCAAAAGTCGGTGTCGGAGCACATGAAGGTCCGTTTTCCGTCACTGGAGACGCACTCTTCCAGATACGACTCTGTTGAGCCGCAACGTTCGCAGGCCAGGCGCCGGCCCTTGCGGTCCAGAAAAGACTCGACCTCGAAGGGGACGTCGGTGAAGGACAGCGGGACCGCTGAGGTGAAGGGAGGCACGGCATAGATTTTCTTTTCCCGTCCGGCCCCGAAAAGGATGGGCGCCCTGGACTGATGAAGCTTGGGAACATCGAATCTGGGAATCGGCGAGGGGTTCAGGACGTAAGCATCATTGATCCGTGTTGGATAGCTGCTGGAAATCGTGATTTCGTTGAATTCCCGGAGATCCTCGTACAGCTTGACCAGAAGCCTGGAGTAATCGTTTTCGCCGTGCATGGTCTTGCGATTCTTCTCGGACGGTTCAACAGTGGTCAGCGGATCTGGAATGGGGACCTGGAGGATGAGCACCTGGCCCTCTTCCAGGGGGATTTCAGGAATGCGGTGTCTGGACTGGATCAGGCTCGCTTCCTGGGTGCGCGAGGTCTCAGAGACACCGGGACAGGTCCTCATGATGAAGGCCCTGAGGTTGACCGCATTGACCGAATCGTCACTGCCCTGGTCGATGACCTTGAGGACGTCCCGGGGGCCGATCACGGAAAGGCTGAGCTGGAGGCCACCGGTGCCGAAGCCTCGGCCCATCGGCATTTCCCGTGAAGCATACGGGACCTGATAGCCAGGCAGGCTCAGGGCCTTGAGGATGCCTCGCCGCATCTCGCGCTTGGCGTAAGCGTCGAGGAAGCCGAACGGGGCCTCCCCATGACTGATGGCATGGCCCGGGCAGGACCTGGCGGAGGGATTGAGGGTTTCAGTCATGGCTTTGTGTCTTGGTTCGGGTTTTCTGCAGACCGTCCATTTCGGCCTGGAAAGTCACATAATGCGGCATCTTGAAATGATTGCAGAACCCCATGGAGTCGATGCCGTCGATGTGCAGGATGACGTACTCAGGGTCTTCAGCCGGGTGCTCAGGTCCATCCCGCATGCCTTTTTGCAGGCAGCGATCCAGGACGGCCATGGAGATGGCCTTGGTCTCGTTGTGTCCAAAGCAGGCCCCGTAACCCAGGGTGAAACGGGCCGGCCCGCCTTGATCCGATTCGTATTTGGTGACCATTTCGCATTCGGTCATCAGAAGCTCCCCGATGTCCACAGGCTCACCGGATATGGGATGGGGCAGGCGCACTGGCAGATAACCCACCCGAAGCTCGGCGACAGTGGGATGGATGTCCCCAAAGCCGCGCATGTTGGAATAGGCCAGGGCGAGCATGCCGCCGGTCTCCCCCCTGGCCATGGCCTGGAGCGCAGCTGAGCGGGGAATGGGAAAGATCAGCGGGTCACGGGTGATATCGAAGGGGGTTTCACCGGACTCCCTGACAGGAGGCAGCAGCCCGCGCTGGCGAAGGAGATCCACCACCTTGGGCAGGGAGGTGGGCAGCTCGCTGTCCGGCAGGTCTGACAACCACTTCCGGGCGCATTCCTGAAAGGCCTGAGGAGACTCGTCCTTGAGCTCAAAGCGCAGCAGGCGCAGGGCGTAATCAGGTGTGGCCCCGAGCATCTGGCCTCCGGGAATGTCCTTGAAAGAGGCCGAGATGCGTCGCACCAGCCGCATGTCAGCCGTAGAGTGGGGCTCGGTTTCCACGTTCCGGGGCCGGGTTGACCGGTAGGCCCGCAGGGCAAAGCCGGCTTCCAGGGGATCCCCCATGGACTGCTTCAGGGCCAGGGCGGCCAGGTCCTCATGATAGAGCCCGCTTTCGGACAGGATCCGGCTGTGGAGATTGCGGAGCTGATGCTTGATGTCTTCGAGCTCAACCGGTCGGCCGTTTGGCCCCTGCTCTGTTCGCAGGTACTCCATGAGCCGGCCGGACTCGCTGATGGCCCTGGCTCCTCCCTGGATGGCGACATAAGCCATAACGTTGCCCCCTCACCGGTCCTGATTGATGATTCTGGTGGTTCGCGGCAGGCCGCAGATCCGGGCGTCATCGAGCACATACATGTCCACCCCCAGAGGGAAGGCATGGTTCCATCCCTCCCGGGCCTGCACCCAGGCCGGACTCATTCCGTCAAGGCAGAGCTCCTGGCGGGTCTCTATTCCTGGACCCTCAAGAAGGAGGCGCAGAGGGCCCCGGCCCAGGGAGCTGACCAGAAGAACCAGAGTCGCTCCTGTCTCAGGGCTCTCCAGTTCCCCCAGGCAGGGGGTGAAATCGGGCGCCCGGCTGCCCTGGTCCAGAATGAATCTGGCGGCTTCCGGCCCTGCCTCTTCGGCCTGGAGGAAGTTCCAGGCCCGACGGTCCAGGGACCGTGTCCGGTCATGCAGGGTCACCGCCCCATCGACCAGGGTGGCCAGGAGAGCCATGGCCTGGTGCAGCCCGGACTGTTTTCCTGGCAGCTCAAACAACCGGCCGGGATGCGCTGTGGCTTCGAGGAGAATCCGGAAGACATCCTGCTGGACATGAGGTGCCCAGGCCGCGTCAATCGACATCCTCGCCTCCCTTGGTGGAGGCCAGGAGGTCAAAGTCGACCCGGGTCTTTTCCAGCATGGCGCTCCTCCTGCGCTGTCGCGCTCTCAAACGGTTCAGGCCTGTTCGGGCAAGAGCCTGAACGATAACGGCCCCCGGGAGGTCATGGGCCAGGACAGCGTCGCACACAGCCAGGCGTATGGCCTTGTCTGCACTGTCCCCGAGATAGTGGGCCGCACCGGCGTAACCCTCCCCCCGGCCATTGCGGAGGACAACATGGGCCGAGGCCACGGGGAATTCCCCGAGGTAGAACGGCTGGCCAAAGGCTCCATCCCTGACCTTGAGCAGGCCCAGACCGTCTTCCGGCAAGGCCTGGTGTTCGATCTCGTAATGGGACAGCAGGGGATCCACGGCCTGGGACAGCTCTTCCGGTTCCAGTACCGCCAGGGCGGGAAGCCACTCCTGGCGATGCTCGAGTGCCCGGCCTTCGAGTTCAGGATTGGTGGACATGGCTCGTTTCTCCGTTGTCGTTAAAATCGATGCGCAGCTGAATGGCTTCAGCCCTGTTGCGAGCCAGTGAATACTCCACAGGAGTGCCTGAAGCCGAGTCGACATTGAGGGTCTTGATCCTCAGGACCGGATGGTGCGCAGGCATGCACAGCTGGCGGGCGTCGTCGCCCTGTGGCAGGGATGCGCTGATGAGGCTGTGCTCCCGACGGAGCTCCAGCCCATAGTGCTCGGCCAGAAAAGCATGCAGGGACCCTCCCGCGTACTCGGTGAAGACCTTGTCAAACTGTCGAGGCAGGAAATGGGAATTGAGCCCCATGGGCAGGTCGTTGATCAGCCGCAAGGTGTCCACGCAGATGACGTCCTCATGCTCCTTGATTCCCAGGCGGCGGGCCACACCAGGGCTGGCCGGAAGAAGGCGCCTGGCGGCGACCCTGCTGACCGAGGTGTGGCCGATGGAATCGATGTTCTCGGTGAACCGGGAGTCCCGGCGGATCGGATAGTCAAAGGGCAGACCAACGACAGCCAGGCCGCGTCCATGCTGGCGGTCAATGAGACCTGAGGCGACCATTTCGTCCACAGCCCTGCGCACCGTGTGCCGGTTGACGTCAAAACGCTGGGCCAACTCCCGCTCTGAGGGCAAGAAGTCGCCGATGCGGTAGTGACTGTGGATCTCCCTTTCCAGGAGTTCTCTGATCTGGAGGTAGAGAGGCCTTTCCCGTTTGAAGTCTAAAACATTGCTGCTCATCGTGTTCCTTTGCCGAAGTCAATGGTCCCTGTCAGCCCGGCCAGCGGCCGGGCTGACACATGAAATCCGTTCAAGCCCGCTCATGGGCTGCAAAGACCCGCCGTCCGCCGACCCATGTCTCCCAGACCTGAATCCATGGCTCGGTGCGGTCGATGATCACCAGGTCGGCTTCCGCCCCGACGCGCAACCGTCCGGGTGAGAGGCGCTCCGTTGCCAGCAGAGAGCCGGGATTGGCGGTCACGGTCCGCATACACTCCCCCAGATCCAGACCCAGCTCCCTCTGGGCCAGGAAGGGGCTCTGGGGCAGGCTCTCCGGGGAGTAGTCGCTGACCAGGGTGTCGCACAAGCCTGACTGGAGGACGTCGGCAGCAGCGACGTTGTTGTTGGTCGAGCGTCCCCGGATGAGATTGGGTGCTCCCATGCAGACGTGCATCCCTTTTTCCCGGGCCCGGGTTGCTGCTTCGATGGACACGGGAAACTCGCTTCCAGACGCCCCAAGGGCGTGGGCCATATCCACCTTGTCCACGGTGTCGTCGTCGTGACTCAAGATTGGGATGCCGTGGGAGCGGACCGTCTCCAGGAGCCCAAGGGAGTCGTCCCAGGCACTGCTGCTCTTTTGGGCCCGTTCACGGCCGATGCTTTCGGCCCTCTCCAGGGAGATGGCATAGGTTTGGGCATAGTAGTGCAGAAAGGACTCCATGGTCTTGAACTGACCTTGACCCGGGGAGTGGTCCATGATCGAAAAAAGAGCTGCCGGCTGGTGCTGGAGCAGGTTCTGGATCGTCCGGGCCGAATCGCGGCTGCCGACTTCAAACCTGATGTGCACCCCGTGCCGGATCAGGGATCGGGGCGAATCTGCAAACTCCTGCACCGAACGGACAATGGATGCGGCAGCGTCAGGGGAGCGCAAGCCCATCTGGGAATCCAGAAAGGCCACGGCATGGCAGAACGTGGTCACTCCGCTTGCAGCCAGACGACGGTCCAGCCCCTGAAGGGCAAACACATGGTCGAACCTGGCCCCGGGTCGCTGTTCAATGCATTTCTCCAGGGCGTCGGAATGGAGATCCACAAAACCTGGAGCCAGCAGCCGCCCCTGGACATCCAGAAGGGCAGCGCATTTCAAGCTCGGTTTTCCGGCCCCAAAAGAGGCGATCTTGCCGTCTTCAATGATGACATGACCATCAGGGCACAGGGTCTGGCCATCAAAGAGAGGTCCTCCATACAAACAGCGGGCAGTGTTCACAACGACACCTCGTCAAGGGCAGTATGGCCTGGAAAGTTGGCAGATGGAGGTTTCCAGCGCAAAACGGACGAGTCGGCAAGGACAAAGCCGTTTTTGGTGTAGAACTGGCGCTTGAAACTTTCCCTGGACATGGTGGTGTGGACCTCGAGGACAACGGCCCGGGATCGCAGGGCGTGCTTCTTGGCTTTGTCCACCAACCGGCCGCCCAGGCTGCGGCCGCGCACATCCGGATGAACCACAAGTTCTTCAATGGACACGAGGGGCCCGCCGAGTCGAAGGGACACGGACGTCAGCAGGGTCAGCAGGCCCAGGCAGCTCTGGCCGTCCTCCGCCAGGATGATGTCCAGGTTTTTTTCAGTCAGGGAGTGTTCGAACACCGGGGCGAAGGCAGCGACCTGGTGGACATACCCGAGATGGCCCAGCAGGTCTGCGACAGCAAAGACGTCACTGCTGGATGCCCGACGAAAGACGGTCTCCTTCATGCGCCTGACGCCTCGTGTGGATCGTATTTGGCCACAAAGGACCTGATGTCCAGGTTGCGGAAGTCGTCCAGAGCGGCCTGGAGCTGTTCCCGGGACCAGTCCCACCAGGCAATGCGCATCAGAGACAGCTGGAGGTCTTCCGGAAAACGCCTTCGGATCGGAGCGGCCGGCACCCCGGCAACCATCATGTATGCAGGCACATCCCTGGTGACCACGGCTCCGGCACCGATGACAGCCCCGGTACCGATGCGCACACCAGCCAGGACCACCGCCCCGTGCCCGATCCAGACGTCATGCCCCAGAGTGACCGGGGAGCTTCGCCGCCAGTCAAAAAAGTCTGTGTCGTCTGCCCCAAGGCCGTATTGCGAGCTGCGGTAGGAAAAATGGTGCTGGGCCGGGCGCCAGGTCGGGTGATTGCCCGGACCGATACGGACCTGGGAGGCGATGGAACAGAACCTGCCCACAGAGCTGCGTTCGATCTGGCAGTCAGCCATGACGTAGGAGTACGCACCGAGTGACATTTCCAGGAGCCGGGTCCGGGGGCCGACCTCTGTCCAGGGGCCGAGCTCGGATCGGACAACGCTGGCTGAAGGGTCCAGTGTCGGCTCTGGAGAGAGGTGCTTGGCCTCCAGGTCGACCCTGCCCGACGGCTCTGAAGTGGTCAGGGTTTGATCTGGGATTGCGGACGTCATGCGGAGATCCTTCTTGCAGCAACATCTCGGGTCGATGTCATCGAAACCTTGAGATGAAGTCTAGATGAACTGCTTCCTGATCTGGGCGGAGACGAGGTCCAGCAGACTGACCGAAATGAGGATGACCAGGATGATGGCCGCGGTCTTGCCATAGTCGAAGCTGCGAATGGCATCCCAGATCATGAAACCGATGCCTCCGGCGCCGACCATGCCGACCACGGCGGCCGAGCGGACGTTGGATTCAAAGCGGTACAGGGAGTAAGAGATCCACAGCGGCAGGACCTGCGGGATGATCCCAAAGGCCACTTCCTCCAGCCATGTGGCCCCGGTGACCTTGATGCCCTCCACCGGGCCGGGTTCGATGGCCTCAACAGCCTCGGAAAAGAGCTTGGCCAGGATGCCCAGGGTATGGACGAACAGGGCCAGCACTCCGGCAAAGGGCCCGAGTCCCACCGCGGCGATGAAGAACATGGCAAAGATCATTTCATTGATGGCCCGGGCCGCGTCCATGAGCCGCCTGGCAGGTTGGTTGAGCCAGGTCGGGGCCACGTTGGAAGCGGAGAGCAGCCCAAAGGGCACAGCCAGGATCACGGCCAGAAGCGAGCCCCAGATGGCGATTTGAATGGTCACCAGCATCTGCCGGGCAATTTCCTTCCAGTAGGCGAAGTCGGGTTGGGCAAAACCCTGGGCGAACTCCCACATGTTCCCGGCGTTTTCTTTCAGTTTGAGGGGGTCGATCTCTGCACCATGATACGACCAGAGAATGACCAGGCCGGCAGCTGCAGCCATTCCGATGCGCAAAGCAACGACCTTTCCTTGCAGCCTGGGTGGTTCAGGGATGGCCTGGGATGACGCTTTCAAGGTGGCGTTTGTCATGGTCTGTCCTCATGTCAGCTGAGAGTGTGATGGTGGTCAGCGATCGTCCCGAACATCAAGAGGCGGGCCGAACAGCTCGTGTTCAGCCCCCGGCTTCGGCAGCCTTGGGAAAAGACTGGTCACTGGAGGAGCCGTATCCAGATTCAGCATACTCGCTGCCATAGATGTCCCGGAGGATTTCATCCGTCAGCTCGCTGGTGGGGCCGTCGAAAACGATCCGGCCATCTTTCATCCCGATGCAGCGGTGGCAGAAGCGCATGGCGAAGTCCACCTGGTGCAGGCTGACGAGCACGGTCACTCGGTCTTCCCTGTTGATGTCGGTGAGCAGCTGCATGACCTTCCTGGCCGACTCAGGATCGAGGGAAGCAATGGGTTCGTCAGCAACAATGATCCGGGCCTCCTGAGTCAGGGCCCGGGCGATGGCGGCCCTTTGCTGCTGACCCCCGGACAGGGTCTTGGCCCGCTGTCCTGCATACTCGGCCATGCCCACCCGGGCCAGGGCCTGCATGGCCTGACGCTGCTCCTGATAGGGGAAGAGCCTGATCAGACTTCGCCAGGTTGGCACACGGGACAGGGATCCGGTCAGGACGTTGGTGATCAGGCGCAGTCGACCGACAAGATTGAACTGCTGAAAGATGAAACCAATCTGAGATCGAATCTGCCGGATCCTGACATTCACATCCCCGTTGCGCTGGACCGTCTCACCAAGGATGACGACTTCGCTGTCGCCGTTGTCGCTGAGCAGGACCCCGCTGAAGGTCTTCAGGAGTGTGGACTTCCCCGCCCCGGACGGACCGATGAGGGAGACCATTTCTCCTGGAGCGATGCGCAGATTGATATCGCTCAGGGCCTTTGTGCTCCCGAAGGTTTTGCTGAGGTTTCTGACGCATACGGCATCGAGGATGATGTTGTCTTGAGCCATGGCTCTTCTCCTCATTTCTGTGTGGGAACGTTCGAGGTCATGCCCAGGGACTGCATTGGTCACGACATCGATTCAAAGGTCCATGTCCTGGAATTCAATCCTGGCCGCACCTTGATCGGGTTGACAGCAGAAGGTGTCCCCGGCCGAGAGCAGGGTTTTGAATCCGTCACGGATGCGGCGAATGCTGAGCTGGCCGCTCTGGACCTCAAAACGTGTCTTCAGCCCCTGATACTCGAACTCGTAATGGCCTGGCTGAAGGACAGTGGCCACGGCATTGTTCGATTCGACCACGACCTGATCCAGGTCGGACAATGATGTCACCTTCAGGGTCACATGACCGGCCTGGAGTCGGAACTTCTTGCCCTGTTCAGGGTTCTCAAAGAGGACGATGGTCCCGCCGCCCAGGTTCATCCGCGTGGATGCGTCTGCATACACGATGTCCAGTCCCCCTTCGGGCCTGGTCTGGATCCGGTCTCCGGCCTGGATGTGAAAATCAGAGTCCACGGTCTTCTGCTTGTTGTCCCGCTTGACCCGGAAGGCTCCCTGCGTCTCGACGATCCTGGCCAGGGCCTCCTGAGAGGACTCACCCGCGTCATTGTTCTGGTGATAGAAACGCGTTCCCAGGCCAAGAGCCACGAGGACGATGAATCCCAGGATGAGCGAGTTTTGCCTGTTTCGTTGTCGACGGCTGACGAATTTTTCACTCATGGTGACCTTTCCATGCTGCACAGTGAATTCTGCGGTCAAACACGACGGTGGGGAAATTGAGCCAGACCATGAACCGGATGCCGGTTGTGAACCGGCATCCGGTTCAACGGACGGGTCCATACCGGGGCATGGAGTTAGAACTTCTTGACCATCTTGGCGTACTGCTGCAGCTCTTTGAGCTGGGTATCGATCTCCTTGACCCGCTTGGTCTTTTCAGACTCGGACAGGTCTCGATTGGCCTGGATCTGCATCTTGTTCTTGGCCAGGTTGAGCTGCCGAATGGGCAGGAGCTGGCGGTTGTCAGAGTTGTAGAAAGGGGCGAACCCTTCCTGCATGTTGTAGAGCATTTCCTTTTCCTGGGCTGCGTTCGGGCCGGTTCGCCCAAACCCCAGAACAGCGGCCTTGAGCGCGCTCCTGATCTCCCGGGGGAGGTCCGTGCGCCAGACCATGGGGTCATTGGGGATCAACGGGCTCTGCCAGACGACCTTGATCTGCTCGCCCAGCTCGGGGTTGCTCTCTTTAAAGCGTTCGATGGCCCCGTTGTTGTTGGTGGCAAAATGGACCTGTTTTCGGGCCACAGCCATGCAGTTGGTCTCGTGGCTGGCGTTGCGGACCTCTTTGAAGATCTTTTCCGGAGTGATGCCCCTCTGCCCCCAGACGTAATAGGAGGGGACCAGGTATCCCGAGGTGCTGTTCGGGTCGCCGTTGCCGAAAACGAGCTGATCGGCGTGTTCGATGATCTCGTCAATGCTGTTGTAGGGTGAATCCTTATGGACGATGATGTGGGACCAGTAGCCAGGGGTGCCGTCAGCATTGGCCACCTGGGCAAAGACTTCCCCGTCGGCCCGCTTGGAGGCCTCCAGGGCTGACTTGTTGCCGAACAGCGAAAAGTCGACCTTGTCAAAGCGCATCCCTTCGATGATGCCGGCGTAATCAGAGGCGTACTTGGTTTCGATGTCGTAGTCCGGGCCCATTTTCTTGGACAGGGCCTCGGCATAGGGCTCGAACCACTTTTTGAGCTGGGCCAGGGAGTCAGTTGGAATGATGCCAAAGGTCAGGACAGTGACGCCGTTTTCCTTGTGCATGGCCTGGGCCTGGGTGGACAGGCTCAGACAGAGTCCGATCATGATCAGAAAGATGAAGAAGTTTCGAGTCATAGTGCCCATGCGAATTCTCCTTTCAGTGAGGTGTGAACGATCTGTGATCCTTGCCGGGTGTGTCAAAGATGTTGGCCAACAGGTTGCCAGTGGTCTATTTGTCTAGACCAGTTGCGCGCACACCTGAAATCTGCCCTGGGACTATGACTTTTTGATCTCACAGACATGAAGATTGTGTCACAAGTTGTGGTCCGGGCCAGGGCTGGATGAGGGTCTTCTCTGTTGAACAATTCACCGGGATGACCAATGTTTTTTGCCATCCTCCGCCAGGATTTGTTCACAGGAATGTCTCAGGGGCCGAGTTTGATTTTCAGAGCAGAGCTCATTTTCAAGGAGGGGAGAAAGAGGTACTGTGAAGAGCAGGCCGTGACCTGAGGTCGAATGACAGGAGAGCCTTTTGGGAGGAGGAAAGGAGAAGCCATGGAGATCAAAGTGCTCGGACCCGGCTGTCCCAAGTGTCAGCAGACCCTGCAGCTGGTCAAGGACGTCCTCAAGGAGAATTCGGTCCAGGCCGATCTGGAAAAGGTCGCCGACGCCATGGAGATCGCCAAATACGGCGTCTTCACCACCCCTGGGGTGGTGGTCGACGGTCAGGTCAAGTCCGTGGGCAGGGTCCCCTCCAGGGAAGAGCTCCAGAGCTGGATCCAGTCGGGATAGGGACAAACGGCTGCTTGCGGGAAGGGGCCTCTGGAGGCTGATCCCGGGCGCTGGGCAGCCGGACGTCGGTTCAGGACACGCCTGGAGAACCGGCGACGCGCTTGCGAAGACGGGATCATGAAGGTCCAGGCTGTTGCGGAACCATACAAGGTGTTCATGGAAGGACGATGAAAACCAATCTCGAATGTCTGCCGTGTTTCTTGACCCAGGGTCTGAAGGCGGCCCGGCTCTGCGTTCCTGATGACGAGGAGCTGCACCGCAGGCTTCTGCAGACCTGGTCCGCCCGTCTGGCCGAGCTGGACATCACCCTCCCCCCTCCGGCCATTGCCGGGGAGCTCTACCGCGACGTGGAGGCCATGCTCGGCAATGGCGATCCATTCCAGAAGGACAAGCAGGCAGCCAATGCCAGGGTCATGGAGCTGCTTCCCCGCCTGCGAAAGATTGTCCACAGCGGCGCCGATCCCCTGGCCCGGGCCCTGGAGATCTCGATCATCGGCAACTACATCGACAGCGGAGTGGCCAGGGAGTTCCCCTGGGAGCAGGAGCTTGAGGACCTGGACCAGACCCTGGACCAACAGGTCTACGACAGGTTTCGCCAGGCCGTGAAGGACCATCAGGAGATCATGATCCTGGGGGACAATGCAGGCGAGATCGCTCTGGACACCATCCTGGTCTCCAGGCTTCAGGATCTGGGGTGTCGCGTGACCTACGCGGTCAGGGGCCGCCCGATCATCAATGACGCCACGCTGGAGGACGCTCGGGCCGTGGGCATGACCGATCTCTGCCAGGTCATCTCTTCGGGGGTGGACACGCCGGGCACGGTCCTGTCCAGGTGCAGCCCAGAGTTCCTGGACACGTTCAGGCGCAGTCCGGTCGTCCTGAGCAAGGGCCAGGGCAACCTGGAGGCCCTGTCAGACGAGTGTGCGGGGATCTTCTACGCCCTGAAGATCAAATGCCCGGTGGTGGCAGAGATGACAGGCCTTGCCGTTGGCTGCTCAGCCTTCATTGAGTCTTGACGGGACAGCTCGGTTGCAGCCATTGCTCCAAAGAGATCGAACATGACAGGCCTGGAGACGGTACCATGAATTCCCGCAAAGACCAAAGTCGTTTGTGGACCTGACAAGGCCTCGATAACGTGCCCTTTCTGGACCACCATGCCCCGACGGCTTCAGGATGCCCCTTTGTCTGACCCTGACCGGTCCTTGAGCGGCCGGGGGGCCACGTCCAGGGTTCGGCTGGGATTCGAGCTGGGGGGGCTCTTCATCGTCCTGCCGGTGCTGGCCTTTTTCGAACCTTTCCCCTTTCCCAAGCTGCCGTCCCTGATCCTGGTCACGCTCTACTGTGTGCTCGTCCTGACCCGCGACCCGGCCTGGTCCTGGAGACCAAGGATCGATATGGGCCCCCGGGAGACCAGGGCCCTGGTGATCAGACTCTGCGTGACCGCCTCCCTGATCGTGATCCTGGCCAGGATCCTGACCCCGGGGACCTTTTTGCTCTTTCCCCGGGAACATCCAGGCATCTGGGTCATGGTCCTGTGCGGGTACCCCTTCCTCTCCGCCCTGCCCCAGGAGATCATCTACCGGGCCTTTTTCTTCCATCGCTACCGGGCCTTCTTTCCCGGAACCTGGTCCATGGTGGCAGCGAGCGCCCTCTGCTTCGCCTTTGTGCACATCGTGTATGACAATGTCCAGGCCCCGGCCCTGTCGTTGATCGGCGGGGTCCTCTTCGCCACGACCTACCGGACCACTGGTTCGCTGCTCATCACGACCGGTGAGCATGCCCTCTACGGCCTCCTCGTCTTCACAGCCGGTCTGGGGCGCTTTTTTTACGAAGGGTTCTGAAGTCATTCCGGCCGCTGGCCGGCCTGAAGGTCGAGGGTTGAGGGTTGAAGGTTGTGGGAAGAAGTTTCATACGAGGCCGGCCACTGGCCGCGCTGAGTCGTTTTTTCATGGACGGGTCGTTTGAAGACCTGGAAAGGGAGGACCGGAGAGGTGAGTTCAGGCTGTCATGTCCAGCCCGGTGTGGTCCTGGGCCTGAACAGACAGGTAGTGTTCGGCTTCGCCCTTGCCCATGAACCGTTTCAGGAACCTGGGGTCTGTCTGCTGGAGGTCGACAAAAATCAGGCCGTCAAAGGTTCCAAAACGCCTGTCGTGGTGGAATCCGGCAATCCGCCCCCCCAGCTTGAGGTACTGTTTGATCAGGACCGGCATTCGCCGGGCGTTGGATTCCAGGTCGGCGATGATCTCGTCCAGGACAGGGGTGTCCAGGATGGAGATGGACTCGATCATCTCCCGCTCGTACTTCTTGATCTTGAATTTGGGGGAGCGCTTGCCCTGAACGTTGAGCCCGATGATCGGCTGGTAGAACTTGGAATTGAGGTGGCTGATCAGGCTCTGGATCGAGACGTCGCCATAGGCCTGGCTGATGCTCACCGGGCCGAAGAGGTAGCGGTAAGCGGGACGCCTGAAGAGGACCTGGCCGATGCCTTTCCACAGCAACAGCAGCGGCGAGTAGCTGCGCTGGTATTCGGGGATGATGAACGACCGCCCGAGCTCCAGTGAGTTGGTCATGGTCCTGAAGAAGCCCGGTTTGAAGCGGAACAGGGTTGAGGTGTACAGGGCCCTGACGCCCCGGCCCTGGTGCAGCAGGGTGTCCACCCTCCCAAGGCGGTAGGCCCCGACCACCTCCTGCCGGTCCAGATTCCAGAGGACGAGGTGGTCGTAGGTCTGGTCGAACATGTCCAGGTCGAGGGGCCGGCCGGTGCCCTCCCCTTCCTGCCGAAAGGTCGCCTCCCGCAGTCGGCCGAGCTCATGGAGCAGATGGGGGATCTGGCTGGCCCTGGCTTCAAAGACGGTCAGCTCCCCGCTGTGGACCAGGAACTGGGTCCGGGGCAGCCTGGCGACGTCGCCGGCAATGAGCCTGCGGTCCAGAGGCGCTGCAATGGGGGCCTGTTGGCTGGAGGGCAGGAGGAAGCCGGGAAAGAGCTTGGGGCATACCCTGTGGCGGGTCACTCTGCGGTCCAGCCCGTAGGTCTTGGCCCGGAGGTACCAGGTGGCGACCTCATCCGAGGGGAGCTTCTTGAGGACCGAGGCCTGGATGCGTTTGCCCGGGCAGATGGTGATTCGGGCTCCCCGCTTGTTCAGGAGCTGCCTGGGGAGCATGGCTGTGCGCAGTCTGGGATGGATCATGCCGGCGTAGTGGAAGCTGCGGCTGTTGCAGCCCGGGAAAAAGACCGGCAGGACATCGACCCCGCTCTTGCGGATCAGCCTGGTCGCGTTGACCTGCCAGGGCGGGTCGACGACCGTCTTGGTCTGCAGATGCCAGTGAGCCACTTCTCCAGCCGGGAAGATGCACAGCAGGCCGCCTTTTTTGAGCCAGCCCAGGGCGGCCTTGACCCCTTGAAAATTGGTTCGTTGCGCCTTGGGTCCGCCAAAGGGGTTGACCGGGATGATCAGGTCCCGGAGCTCCGGCAGGCCGGCGAGCAGGAAGTTGGCCAGAAAGCGGACATCCTGGCGGACCCTGGCCAGGGTGGCGGCCAGGACCATGGCCTCCACCCCGCCAAAGGGATGGTTGGCCACGACAACAGCGGGTTGGTCTTTTGGGGGGATCTCGGTCAGGCCCGTTCCCTGGAGGTCGATGTCCACGTTCAGGGCTGCGAGCAGATTTGCGGCAAAGCTCCCGGCTGACCCGGGATGAAGAGCACGATTGTAGAGCTGGTCCAGTTCATGGATCTTCAGGGTTCTCAGCAGGAGCCGCAAAGAGCTGGATTGAATCCCGCTGGAGATCCCCGGCCCCCGGTCTTTGCCCATGAGCAGAGCCAGACACTGGTCGGACACGACAGACCCGGGATCTTGCGGAGAATGGGAGTGCTGATTCATGGTCATGGTCCTGGATGAAGGAAAGGAATGGACGCCGGGTCATGGTTTGACCTGGGCAGTGTAGTCGAACCGGCTGGCTGGTCAATATCTCTTTGAAATTGTGACGCAATTGTGACCAGATTGTGACAGAGGCCACTCTTTTCCCTGTCAGGGGGAGGGAGGGCTGGACAGGATCCCGCCAGCGTCTCCGTGCCATGGCAATTCAGACTGCTGAAGGAGGATTCCCCGGGTCAGGCCTTGATTCCCATTCTCTGTGGGTGTATGCACTGAGATTGTGAAAAAGCTGTCTCTTTCTGGTCCGTTGCAGAAAGCGGCCGGGGATCTTTGGCAGGATGTGCCGTCACACAAGGAGGAGTCATGGAGATCAGGGAACCGCAGATTCGCAGGGAAGAGGTCCTCTTTGTCCAGGACCCGGAGTATCATCAGGGCAACGTGTGCATCGTCACCGGGGTGAGCACAGGTATCGGCCGGGCATCGGCCGTGGCAGCGGCAGCCAACGGGCTGACCGTCATCGGGCTGGACGTCAATGAGCAGGAAGGCCAGGCCACAGCCAGCATGGCTGAAGAGATGGGCGGGTCAATGACCTTTGTCCAGTGCGACCTGACCCGGGACGACGAGGTTGTTTCGGCTGTGGATCAGGCTGCAGAGCAAGGTGCGATCAAGTTTCTGCTGAACATTGCCGGGGTGCAGCACATCGATCCGGTGGAGTCGTTCCCCATGGACAAGTACGACCTCATGATGAGCCTGATGCTCAGGGCCCCCTTTCTGCTCTCCAAGCTGACCATACCGCACATGAGGGCCTCCGAGACCGGGACCGGGGCGATCGGGAACATGGCTTCGGCCCACGCCCATATCTCGACCCGCAACAAGCCTGTCTACAACATGACCAAGTTCGGTCTGCGGGGACTGAGCCAGTCCATAGCAGCCGAGGGGGAAGGCAGGATCCGGTCCTTCACGGTCAGCACCGGGTATGTCAAGACCCCGCTGGCCCTGAACCAGATCCCGGACCAGGCCAGGCAGAGAAACATTTCTCAGGAAGAGGTGGTCCGGGATGTCATGCTGGGCACCTCGCGGGTCAAGGACATGATGAACCCCATCGAGGTGGCCAATCTCTTCCTGTTCGGCATGTCCAGGCACGGCCGGCATCTCGTGGGCGGAGACCTGCTCTTCGACGGGGGGATGGTCCTGACCTATTGATGTTCATGCCCCGAAAAGGGGCATGAACACGACTATTTGGAGCCCATGTACAGGTGCTCGAAGTCGTGGATCAGGTCCATGAGCTCCTGGGTCAGGCCGAGATCGGTGGACTGCTTGCATTTCATGGCCATGACCAGCAGCTCGTGCAGCAGGCCGATCTTCTGCTCATACTTGTCGGCATCGAGCTTGATGCGTTGAGCCATGAAATACTGGGTCACGATGTCCTGGAACTTGTTGGCGTGGTCTTCCTTGTTCATGACCCAGCGAATGAGCTGGTTCGAATACTGAAGCCCCTCTTTTTCCAGCCTCTGGATCTCGCGCATGGACTTCTGAATGGTGATCACGTGCTCCCTGAGCAGGGTGATGCGCGTCCCGTCGTCGTAAATGCCGCAGGGGATCTGGCAGTGGGCTCCGGCGGACACGGCCGCGCCAAACACGAAAAAGCCCACCAGGGCCAGACACAGACCACGTTGTTTTCTGAACATAACGCCTCCTTGGGTGCTGTTGGTGCCGAGTTTGCCGGCAGGCCCGCGCAGGCCTGCCGGATCCATCATTGCCTAATCTAAGGTCTCCTGACCGGGTGTGCAAGGCGGGGCTGACAGAGTTGTTGACGGATGTGACAGGACGTGCTCAGGTGGTGTCCGCCATCGATCATGTTGACCGTCTTGAACAGTTCCGGAGCCGATTTCCGAAACGCCAGGCTCATGGCCAGGGCCAGCGGAAGCCCGATGGACCCTGTTGAAGATCTCCTGAGGACCGACAGGGGAACGTGGCTCTTGAGGTCGTACCAGAGCTGGGCCCCGGACGAAGCCAGCCTGAGCGTCCTGAGGGTCGTCGAGGTCTCTGCATGGCTGATTCGAAACGGGTTCGACGCGGATGGCCTGGAGGTCCCGGCAGGGTGATCCAGGCATTTCAGAGGCTGGTCAGGACGGGTTAGGGACCCTCAGCCAAACGGGCGATCCTGTCTGCGGCCCTCTTGCACACGGTCAGATAGGGCGCGGCCACAGACGGGACCTCAAAGGTCAGGCTGCACTCCCCGGAGCTGAGGGGCTCGACCCGATGCCCGGTGGCCGGAACCCCGGAAACCCTCCATTTCCAGGCGTGCCCAGGATCAAAATCCGTGACTCTGAAGAAGAGCCAGGTCCCGATGGGGATTTTGACCCAGCCGGTGGAGCCGGCATGGATGTGGCTGCCCTCATGGTCGACGGCCACCACGGATGGACCCCATTCCGGCCAGAGCCGGGTGTCGGTCAGGATGTCCCAGACCAGGGTGGCATCTGCGGCAATGGTCCGGGTCAGGGCAAGCTGAAAGAGCCCAGCATGCAGGGAAAAGGGTTTGAACAGCATGGCACGCACTCCGTGCTTTGAGGTCAAAGACGGTTGACACCGCCGGGTCGAGCGTTTTTTTGCCAACTATGACCGAAGACAGCTGTTTGAACAAGGACTTTGGACCCCAGGAGAACTCTTGTTCGCCCTCGACCGTCAACCTTGACTCATCGTCATGATGTCATTTGCCGAGCTCATCAGAAAGCGCCAGAGCGTCAGGGAGTACACAGACAGGCCTGTGGAGCAGGACAAGCTGGAAACCCTTGTTGAATCAGTCCGCCTCGCTCCCTCGGCCAGCAACTCCCAGCCCTGGAAGCTCATCTTCGTGGACGAGCCTCAGCTCAAGCGCCAGGTGGCCCAGGCCACCTTCAGCAAGGTCCTCTCCTTCAACTCTTTTGCCCTGCAGGCCCCGGTGATTGCCGTCCTGGCCCAGGAGAAGCCCAGGGTCATCACCCAGATCGGAGGCCGGATCAAGGACAAGGAGTACCCCTTGATCGACATCGGGGTCGCGGCGGCCCACTTTTGTCTTCAGGCCGCGGAACTCGGACTGGGGACCTGCATGATCGGTTGGTTTCAGGAGCAGAAGATCAAGGACCTGCTGCACATTCCTCAGGGGACCGGCGTCGGCCTGCTCATCACCCTGGGGTATTCCAACGCTCCGCTTCGAGACAAGATCCGCAAGCCTGCAAAGGCCATGAGCAGCTCCAACAGCTATGAATGACCCCGCAACAGCATGAGGACAGCCCCCGAATGGACGACCACGACCGCCTCGAGGCCCAGATTCGATTCGTGCTCGAGATCGACAAGCTCAAAGGGATCCAGCGCCGATCCTACCTGCTCAACGCAGAGCGCAGGGAAAACAGCTCCGAGCATTCCTGGCACATTGCCGTCATGGCCATGGTCCTGGCAGAACACGGCGATCCAGACCTGGACCTGTTCCGCGTCCTGGTCATGCTCCTGGTGCACGACCTGGTGGAGATCGATGCCGGAGACACCTACTGCTACGACCAGGAAGGGGCCCGGGACAAGGTCCAGCGGGAGCAGGAGGCTGCAGAGAGGATTTTCGGCCTGCTGCCCCAAGATCAGGACCAGTGGATGAAGGGCCTGTGGGAGGAGTTCGAGGCCGGCCAGACCCCGGAGGCCAGGTTTGCCCATGCCGTGGACAGGCTCATGCCACTCCTGCACAACTATCACACCCATGGCAGGAGCTGGCAGGAACACGCCATCACTCAGGACGAGGTCCAGGACAGGATGCGTCCGGTGCGCGAAGGTTCGACAACCCTTGGCCAACTGGCCTGGGAGATCATCGACCAGGCCGTGGCCAAAGGCTATCTCCGCCCCAACGGGTCCACATCTGATTGAGGGACTGCCGGACAGCTCTGTTCAGGTGCCAGCCC
>CAZNIP010000045.1:0-24553 GCA_964573115.1 uncultured Desulfohalobiaceae bacterium
GAGGGGGGTGATCAGTGAAGGACATGGTTCTCAGGTCAGCCCGGCCGCTGGCCGGGCTCGTATGAAACTTCGAAAGAAAGAACCCCTCAGCCTTCGGCAGCTCCCCTGAGTACAGGGGAGCAGTCAGAGGAGCCAGCTTGAAAGTTTCTGCCTTGATCAAACTGGCAATGAATGAGCTGGAGCTATCAACCGAGTGTTCACGTTTTTACTCATAAAATCATAGAGATAAATTCAGCTTTGCCAGAGGCAAAGCTGAATCCTGAAACCTTGCCCTGCCCTAGACCATGGCCTCCCTGTCCCGCAGGCCGAGAAAGTAGAGGACCCCGTCCAGCCCGACATTGCTGATGGCCTGCTTGGCCCCTTCCCTGACCACGGGCTTGGCATGAAAGGCGATCCCCAGACCGGCCAGGTTGAGCATGGGCAGGTCGTTGGCCCCGTCCCCCACGGCAATGGTCTGCTCCAGGGAAATGCCCTCCCTCCGGGCCAGCTCGGACAGCAGGTCGGCTTTTTTCTGCCCGTCGATGATCCTTCCAGCGATTCGCCCGGTCAGCCGACCGGACTCGATCTCCAGCTCATTGGCAAAGAGATGGTCGATGCCCAGCCTGTTTTGAAGGACCCGGCCAAAGTAGGTGAAGCCCCCGGAGAGAATGGCGATTTTGTACCCCAGGGCCCGCAGGTTGGTGATCAGACGTTCCGCCCCCTGAGTCAGGGGCAGGGACGCCGCGGTCTCCTCCAGGACTGAAACCTCCAGCCCCTTGAGCAGCCGGACCCGGCGCTTCAGGGACTGGGCGAAATCGAGTTCGCCCCGCATGGCCGCCTCGGTCACTGCGGCCACGTCCCGGCCGACCCCGGCCCTGGCGGCCAGGTCGTCAATGACTTCGGCCTGGATGAGGGTGGAGTCCATGTCAAAGGCGATGAGCCGGCGGTGCCTCCTGTACGGTGTCTCTTCCTGAAGGCCGATGTCCACTCCCAGTTCACCGGACAGGGAAAGGGCCCGATCCCGCATGGTTGGAAGGTCATGGGGGTCGCCGCGCAGGACGCATTCCAGGCAGGTCACCCCGGCGTTCTCCTGGAGGGGCTTTCTGGCTGAAAGTCGACGGATGCCCTGGACTTCCAGGCCGTGTTCATGGACCAGGCCGGAGATGGCCGCCAGGTGTCTGGCGGTCAGGGACTGTCCCAAAAGGGTGACAATGGTCTGCTTTGTCCGCTGGGCCTGGACCCAGGAGTGGTACTCCTCCCGGGCAATGGTGGAGAAGGTCATTTCCAGGCCCAGGGTATGGGCCTCGAACAGGAGGTCCTTGAGCATCGGCGTGGTCTGCTCCTGACAGGGGACCTCCAGCAGCAGGGACAGGGAGTTGGTCTCGTGGACAATGGCCTGGGAGAGGTCGAGGATGTTGACTTCGTAGCGTTCCAGGGAGCCGGCCAGGGCGGCCAGTTGCCCCGGGGCATTGGCCCCGGTGATGGCGATGAGGATGACTTCAGACATGGTCCTGTCCGGCATGGGCTCAACGCATGGCCTGCAGGGCATGACCGATCCGCTCCAGGCCCTGCATCAGGGTCAGCTCATCCGTGGCGTAGGACAGGCGCAGGCAGCGGTCGTCGCCAAAGGCCCTGCCCGGGACCAGGGCCACTTCAGCCTTGTCCAGGAGGTGGGCGCAGAGGGCCGTGGAATCGGGTATGGCAGAGGAGAAGGTGCTGTCCAGTCTGGGGAAGAGGTAGAAGGCGCCTTCTGGCTCGGGGCACTGCACCTCAGGCCAGGTGGCCATGATCTCCATGGCCTTGTCCCGCCGGGCACGAAAGATGCGGCGCTGCTCTTCCAGGAAGTCCCAGGACCCGGTCAGGGCTGCCAGGGCGGCTTTCTGGGCGATGGAGCAGATGTTTGACGTCGACTGACCCTGTATCTTGGACAAACTGGCAATGATCCTGGGATCCGCGAGCACATACCCGATCCTCCAGCCGGTCAGGGCAAAGCACTTGGAGAGGCCGTTGACCACGGCCACCTGTTCCGGGGCCTTGTGCAGCCAGTGAACGGCGGTGGCTGGTTCGGCCGGGGGGTAGACAAACTGGTCGTAGATTTCGTCCGAGATCACGAAGAGGTCCTGGCTGATGGCCCAGTCGATGATCTGGTCCAGACGCTGCTGCGAGTAGTGGCACCCGGTGGGGTTGGAGGGCGTGTTCAGGATGAGGACCCTGGTCTTCGAGGTCAGGGCGGACTCCAGGTCACTGGGGTTGAGCAGGAAGGACTGTTCCGGCTGTGTGGGCACGATGACCGGGGTGCCCTCGGCCAGACTGACCATGTCCGGGTAGCTGACCCAGTAGGGGGCCGGAATGAGCACCTCATCCCCTGGATCGAGCAGGATCTGGCAGAGGTTGTACAAACCCTGCTTCCCGCCGTTGGTCACCACGGTCATGTCAGCGGCGGCAGGGAAGGCGTACTGGTGCTGGAAGTAGTCAGCCACGGCCTGTCTGAGCTCAGGTATCCCGGGGACAGGCGTGTAGCGTGAAAATCCCAGGTCGATGGCTTCCCTGGCTGCCTGGAGCACGTGCTCAGGAGGCGGAAAATCTGGTTCGCCGGCTGCCAGGCTGAGCACATCCCTGCCCTGGGCCCTGAGCTGGCTGGCTTTGGCATTGATGGTCAAGGTCGCCGAGGGCTGGACCTGCTGAATTCGGGTAGAGAGCTTCATGGGCCTTGTCCTTGTTTGGTTCGAGTTCAACCCTGTCTGTTTCGATGCACGCGCATCCCTGAACCTCCCATCTCAGATGGGATTTTCGTACCACAAATGAAGACCGCTTTCCAATCACGCCTGACCCCGGCCTGCGAGGCTCTGGATGGATTGCTTCTGTCCGGTCATTCTGATAGGGGTGTGCGCTTGATCGCGCCCAACGTCCATTCACGTGTGGAGCGCGTCCTCTGACCGCGCTGACGGAGATTGTATGCTGATCATCATCGCCTGCTTCATCGCTGGAATCCTGGCCGGCATCGCCTTGAGGGGGCGAACCCGCATTCTGGGCTGGGTCTCAAAGGCCACAGACCTGGCAGTGGGGTTTCTGCTCTTTGTCCTGGGCGTGTCCATCGGGGTCAACGAGGAGGTCATCGCCAACCTGCCCAGCCTGGGCCTGGAGGGCCTGGCCCTCTCCCTGGGAGCCATTGCCGGCAGCATTGCAGCGGTCAGCCCGCTGAAGAAGCTCTTTGCCGGGGAGTCCGCATGAAGGGCAGCCTGATCCTGGTCGGTCTCTTTGTCCTGGGCATCGTCGCCGGCAGGCTGGACATGGTGCCCGCCTTTCTGGTTCAGGGCAGGGCCGAGCTTCTGATCCTCTACGGCCTGCTCTTTCTGGTGGGTATTGGCGTGGGCTGCGACTCCAGGGCCTTGAACAGCATCCTGCGGCTCAATGTCCCCGGCCTCATGGTGCCGGTCATGGTGGCGGCAGGCTCTCTGGCCGGGGCGGCAGCGGTGTCCCTTGTCCTGACCAGGATCTCGGTCCAGGACGGGCTGGCCGTGGGAGCGGGCTTTGGCTACTACAGCCTCTCCAGCATCCTCATCAAGCAGATCAGAGGTGAGGTCCTGGGGGTCATCGGGCTGTTGTCGAACATCTTCAGGGAGGTCCTGACCATCCTGCTGGCCCCGGTCCTGACCAGGGTCTTTGGCAAGCTGGCCCCCATCGCCTGTGGCGGGGCCACGAGCATGGACACCACTCTTCCGATCATTCACAAATGCGTGGGAACCAGATTTGCGGTCATCGCGGTCATCAACGGGATCGTGCTCAGCATGCTGGTCCCTTTTCTGGTCCCGTTCCTGCTTGGGTGAAGGGTCATGGACAGCGTCAGCGGAGCATGTCCTTGATGATCAGGATCTCCTGCCGGAGGTCCTGGAGCAGGTTCCACCACTGGTCGTGCTCCTCCAGCCTCCGCCTGGCTCCCTCGATGGTCAAGCCCTGAGTGTAGAGCAGATGCTTGATCCGGCGGATCATGACGATGTGCTCGTCAGTGTAGAGCCGCTGGCCCTTGGGCGTCCTGATCGGTCTGAGCTGCGGGAACTCGGATTCCCAGAAGCGGAGGACATAGGGCTCGAGGTCGAGCATCTGGGCGGCATGACCGATCTTGTACGTTCGAAGCCCACTCTCCTCGTGCATGGCACCCGCCTCAGGTCACAGGTTCATGGAAATCGAAGGGGCAGAGCATCGATGAGCAGCTGGCCAAGCCTGGAGTGCTGCTTGTCCACTTCCCTGTCTGTCAGGGTCTTGGATGGGTGGCGATAGGTCATGCGCAAGGTCAGGCTGCGCTCTGCAGACCCCTCAGGCTGGTAGATGTCGGCCAGGGTGCAGGATTCCAGCACAGGAACCGCTGCGGCGTCAATGACCCCGATGATGGACTCAAAAGCCACCTCACCGGTTCCGATGAGGGTCATGTCCCGATGAACCGGGGGGAACTTGGGCCAGGGCCTGTAGGCGATGGATCCCTGACAGGAGAGGGCGTAGAGGGTGTCCAGGTGCAGCTCGGCCATCCAGACCGGGGTTCTGGCCCTGTAGTCCCGGGCCTGTTCGGTCTTGAGCTGGCCCGTGTGCCCGCAGACCTCCCCGGACAGCTCGATGGCCACGGCCGGAAAGAGGAAGGGATGCTCTTCAAGCAGGACCCAGCGGGGGGCGTCCAGGCCAAGGGTGGTCAGGAGATGCTCGATGACACCCTTGATATCGTGATAGTCCACGGCCTGGTCTTCCCAGGGCCAGGTCTCGGGGTGCCTCCTGCCATGCAGGACCAGTCCCAGGGCTGTCCTTTCCAGGGCCGTGGTTTCTGACTCTGGATGGTGTTCAAAGGTCCTGGCCACCTCGAAGAGGCGCAGGTCCTGATGTCCCTGGTTGAGATTGCTCTCCAGCGACTGCAGGAGCCCGGGGGCCAGGGCCGGGCGAAGGCTGTCCTGGTCGGCGCTCAAGGGGTTCTGGACCGGGATGACCCCGGAGGTGTGCAGACCGAGCTTTTCCAGTTCAGCCGCACCGACAAAGCTGTAGTTCACGGCTTCCAAAAATCCGAGACCCTGGGCCCAGATCTTGATCTGCTTCATGAACTCGTAGGACGGCTGCTGCGGTCCGAAAACCGGCACCGGCTCAGGCCTGTGCAGGGGCTTGGCGATTCTGGGGAGCGTCTCCGGGACGTTCTCCAGGCCATAGACCCGCCCGATCTCCTCAATGAGGTCCACTTCCCTCTCCAGATCCAGCCTGTAGCTGGGAGGGGTGACCGTCAGCTGTTCCGGGCCGGAATTGGCCAGGCTGCAGCCCAGGCTCTTCAGGCTCCGGGCACAGAAGCTCGAATCCACATCCAGCGCCAGGAGCTGCCTGGCCCGCTCCGGCCGAAAGACGATGGGCACGTCGGTCACCAGCGGACGGGGCTCGTTCCTGGCAATCCCGCTGAGCACACGTCCGCCGGTCAGCCGCTGAATCAGGCTGGCGGCCCGGTCGGTGGCCAGATCGGCGCCGCCCTGGTCGACGCCGCGCTCAAAACGGTACGACGCCTCGCTGGACAGGTTCAAACGGCGGGCGGTCTTGCGAACGGTCCCCGGATGAAAAACGGCGCATTCGAGGAGGACATGGTCGCTGCCGGACGAAATCTCACTGTTCTGACCGCCCATGACGCCGGCCAGGGCCACCGGCCTGGTCCCGTCCCAGATCAAAAGATCGTCGCGGCTCAGGATCCGCTCCTGTTCGTCGAGGGTGACCAGCCGCTGATGGTCCCTGGCCCTGGCCACCCGGACCGTTTTGCCCTCCAGGAGGTCGGCGTCAAAGGCGTGCAGAGGGTGGCCAAGCTCCAGGAGAACGTAGTTGGTCACGTCCACGATGGAGTTGATCGGCCTGACGCCCATGGACAGGAGCCTGTAGCGCATCCAGGCCGGGCTGGGGCCGATGTTCACCCCCTGGATGATCCTGGCCTGGTAGAGGGGGCAGAGGTCGGGGTCGTCAATGGCGATGGTCACCTGAGAGGCCGTCGCTGGTTGGCTCTCGGTCAGCTCGGGGTCTGGAGGGGTCAGGGGCAGAGAGAAAGCAGCGGCCACCTCCCGGGCGACACCCAGAATGCTCAGGCAATCGGCCCTGTTTGGGGTGATGCCGATGTCGAAGATGAGATCGTCCAGGTTCAGGGCCTCCAGGAGACCGGTTCCTGGCGGGAACGCGTGCTCCAGGACCATGATCCCGGAGTGGTCCTCCCCGAGCTGGAGCTCCTTTTCCGAGCAGATCATGCCTTCGGAGAGCACCTTGCGGATCTTGGTCCGCTTGATCTGCATCCCGTCCGGGAGGGTCACGCCAACAGGGGCCACGGCCACACACTGACCAGCCTGCACATTGGGGGCTCCACAGACGATCTGCAGGGAGGCTTCCTGGCCGACGTCAACCTGGCACAGGCTGAGCTTGTCTGCATTGGGATGGGGCTGGCAGTCGACGACCCGCCCGGTCACCAGATCCTGAAGCCGGGCAAAGGGTTTGAACTGTTCTTCGACCTCCAGCCCCCGCATGGTCAGGGTGTGCGCCAGCTGGTCGGAGGGGCCCTCGTACGGGGTGAGTTCTTTCAGCCAGTTTAAGCTCACGAGCATGGGTCGAGTCCTGGCTGACTGTTGCGGAATGACGTGGCGACTGAGCTTGAATGGCGTCAGCAGGGAGGCACGGCCTGGTGCGTCACTGAGTCTTGAGCCCTGCCACCGTGGGGAACAGTCAGCTGTCTAGGGTGATGTCCGCAAAGGGCCCGGGAATGCATGCTGCACAAGGTCGCATTCCTCAAGAGCCCGGGTCCTGCCTGCGTCGGTCATCGACGCGACACGGGGTGGTTCCTGCGTCCGGAGTGGGATGTTGCCGACGCATCTGGTTCAGAGCCCCCCTTCCACCGGAAGCTGCTGGAACTGCTGCAGAAAGCGAATGTCGTTTTCAAAGAAGAGCCTGAGGTCGTCGATCCCGTATTTGAGCATGGCCACCCGTTCCACGCCAAGGCCAAAGGCGAAGCCGGTGACGTCTTCAGGGTCGTAGTCCACGGCCCGGAAAACCTCCGGGTCGATCATGCCGCAGCCGAGGATCTCCACCCAGCCGGTCTGCTTGCAGACCCGGCAGGGTTCTCCAGAGCAGAACCCGCTGCCTTTGCAGATCACGCAGCTGATGTCCACTTCGGCACTGGGTTCGGTGAAGGGGAAGAAGCTGGGCCGAAACCGGACCCTGGTCTCCGGGGAAAAGATGCGGTGGACAAAGGTGGTCAGCGTTCCGCGCAGGTCGGCCATGCTGACCTGGCGGTCCACAAGAAAGCCTTCGATCTGGTGGAACATGGGGGTGTGGGTCAGATCGGCATCCCGGCGGTAGACCTTGCCTGGGGCGATGGCGGCCACTGGCGGCGTCCGGTGGACCATGGTCCTGATCTGCAGGGGCGAGGTGTGGGTCCGCAGGACGATGGAATCGGAAACATACAGGGTGTCCTGCATGTCCCTGGCCGGGTGGTCCTGGGGAATGTTCAGGGCTTCGAAATTGTAGAAGTCGTTTTCGACCTCCGGGCCGGTCACGACCTCAAAACCGATGGCCGTGAAAATGGAGCAGATTTCGTCCAGAACAACGGTCACCGGGTGCGAAGACCCTATCCAGGGCCGACGTCCAGGCAGGGATGGATCAAAGGCGGCCTGCCTGGCGGCAGAGGCTTCCTCCTGGAGGGCCCTTTTCTTCCGGTCCACGAGTTCCAGGAGGGTCTTCTTGACTGCATTGACCTCCTGGCCTGCCTGTGGCCGCTCCTCTGCAGGGAGAGAGGGAAGGTCGGCCATGAGCCCGGCCAGCCTGCCCTTGCGGCCCAGGGTGGCCACCCGGAGGTCTTCCAGGGCCTGTTCCGTGTCCGCTTCCTGGAGGGCCTGTTCGAACTCCGAGGCCATCGAGCGCAGCTGTTGAATGAAATCCTGTCCGGTCCTGTTCACCTATTGCACCTTTGTTTTGGCCATTTCAGCCAGGTGAGCGAATCCGTCTGCGTCCGAGACCGCGATTTCGGCCAGCATTTTGCGGTTGAGCTCGATCCCGTTCTGGCTGAGCCCGTTCATGAACGCGCTGTAGGACATCCCGTTCTGCCGGGCGGCTGCATTGATGCGGACGATCCACAGCTTGCGAAAATCACGCTTTTTGCGCTTGCGGTCCTTGTATGCATTGCACAGGGCATGCTCGACCGTTTCCCTGGCCGTTCGAAAGAGCTTGCTGCGGCTCCCCCGATAGCCTTTGGCCATCTTCAGGACTTTTTTGTGCCTCTTGTGGGCTGTCTTTCCTCTTTTGACTCGCATCTGATGCCTCCTGAAATCTTGTGCCGCGACTGTGCCGCGGTCTTGTCCTCAGCAGGGACGCCCTGCCTGGTTAACGATAGGGGAGCAGGTCTCTGACGGCCTGGACATTGGCGGCATGGACATCTGTCGGCTTGCGCAGGGTCCTTTTCCGCTTGGGGCTCTTCTTGGTCAGGATGTGACTGTGAAAAGCCCGGCGCCGGCGGATCTTGCCGTTGCCGCTGACCTTGAACCGCTTCGCGGCACCCCGGTGGGTTTTCATCTTTGGCATGGTTCCTCCTCAAATCAGTTTGTCCTCGGCTTTGCCTCTGACAAAGCCGAGGCATATCTTCATGGCTGAGAGATGGTGACACTGATCAAAGCGGCACAGCGACCGCAAAGTGATCGGCCCAATGAAAAAGGCCTCTGGTTCAATCCCAAAGATTCAGCGCTGCCGCTGGCAGCGCTGAATAGCAAAAACCGCTCCCACGCCCCGTTCCGGGGGAAAGCGGATGACCACATGAGACAGAGGCGGAGACAAGGAGCTATTTTTTCTGTGCCACGGGAGCCACGATCATGTTCATGGTCCGGCCTTCAAATTTGGGCTCCTGTTCAACCTTGGCCACGTCATCGAGCTCAGCCAGAACATTGTCAAGAATCTCTTTGCCCTGCTCCTTGTGCACGATCTCGCGGCCGCGGAAGAAGAGGGTGATCTTGCAGCGATCGCCCTTGGACAAGAACCGGCGGACGTGATTCAGCTTGGTCTGCAAGTCGTGTTCGTCGGTCTTGGGCCGGAGCTTGACCTCTTTGAGCTGGACCTGAATCTGCTTCTTCTTGGCTTCCTGATTCCGCTTGCGCTGCTGATAGACGTACTTGCCGTAGTCCATGAGCTTGCAGACCGGAGGGGAAGCCTGAGGGGCGACTTCAACCAGGTCGACCCCTTTCTCCTGGGCGAGCTGAAGGGCTTCCCTGGTGGGCATGATCCCCAGCTGGTCCCCGTCTTCACTGATGAGACGTATTTCTGGAACTTTGATTTGATGGTTGCGGCGGACCTTATTGGCTGAAGCTATAGCTCATACCTCCACGTTTGAAAGGTTCCCGGGATTCATCACCAATCATATGCTGAACAGCCTCGAGAGGCAATGCCCCTTTGTTTTCTCCGCTGCGCAGACGGACGTTGAGCATGGAGTCGGCTTTCTCTCTGTCCCCGGCCACCAGGATGTAGGGGATCTTGGCCATTTGGGCTTCCCTGACCTTGTAGCCCAGCTTTTCGTTGCGCAGGTCAGACTCCACCCTGATGCCGCCTGCCCGGAGCTGTTCCGTGCACGATTGGGCGTAGTCCTTTTGCTCGTCGGTGATGTTCAGGACCCGGGCCTGAACAGGAGCGATCCAGGTGGGCAGGGCCCCGGCCGTGTGCTCGATGAAGACGCCCAGAAAACGCTCGATGGCCCCGAGGATGGTCCTGTGGAGCATGACCGGCCGGTGCTTCTCTCCGTCCTGGCCCACATAGGTCAGGTCGAACCGTTCCGGGAGGTTGAAATCGCACTGAATGGTGGAGCACTGCCAGAGTCGGTCCAGGGCGTCCTTGAGCTTGACATCGATTTTGGGGCCGTAAAAGGCCCCATCCCCGGCACAGATGTCGTAGTCCAGTCCGAGGGCGTCCAGGGCCTGGTGCAGGGCCTGGGTCGCTTTCTGCCAGGCCTGGTCTGTGCCGATGGACTTTTCCGGCCTGGTGGAGATCTCGATCACGTAGTCGAAGCCGAACAGCCCCATCAGGTCCTGAACAAAAGAGACGATCTTGATGATTTCGTCCTGGAGCTGATCCGGCTGGCAGAGGATATGGGCATCGTCCTGGGTGAACTGTCTGACCCGCATCAACCCGTGCAGCACCCCGGATTTTTCGTGGCGGTGAACGGTCCCCAGCTCGAAATACCTGATGGGCAGATCCCGATAGCTCCTGAGCTGCGACTTGTAGATCAGCATGTGGGCCAGGCAGTTCATGGGCTTGATCCCGTAGACCTGATCGTCGATCTCGGAGAAGTACATGTTCTCCCGGTAATTGTCATAGTGCCCGGATTTCTTCCACATCTCCAGGCGCAGCATCTGCGGTCCGCGGACCAGCTCGTAGCCCCGTTTGAGGTGCTCCCTGGTTTCAAAATCTTCCAGGATGGTGCGCAGCAGGGCCCCCTTGGGATGAAAGATGGGCATGCCCGGGCCGGCTTCCTCAGAGAAGTGAAAGAGGTCCAGCTGGGCCCCGATCTTGCGGTGGTCTCTCTTTCTGGCCTCCTCCAGCCGGTTGAGGTAGCTCTTGAGCTCCTTCTGGCTCGCCCAGGCCGTGCCATAGATGCGCTGCAGCATGGGCCTGTGCTCATCCCCTCTCCAGTAGGCCCCGGCCACCGAGGTCAGCTTGAACGAGCCCAGGTAGCCGGTGGAGGGGACGTGCGGCCCTCTGCACAGGTCTGTGAACGAGCCCTGGGTGTAGATCGACACCCGGTCGTCGTCCATCTCGTCCAGGAGCTCCAGCTTGTAGGTCTCGTTCTCCAGGGAAAAGAGCTTGCGGGCCTGGTCCTTGCTCATGACCTGGCGTTCAAAGGGCAGATCGGCCTGAACCGATTCCTGCATGGCCTGTTCGATGGCCGAGAGGTCTTCAGGGGTGAAGCTGCGCTCAAAATCGAAGTCGTAGTAAAAGCCGTTTTCAATAGCCGGGCCGATGGTCACCTTGGCTGTTGGGAAGAGCTTCTTGACGGCCTGGGCCATGAGGTGAGCCGCGCTGTGGCGCAGGATGTGCAGGCCTTCGGGGCTGTCGGGGTACACGGGGTCCATGGAGGGGCACCCCGGGGGAACCTGGCTGGAGAGATCGAGCAGGGTTTCAGCGCACTTGCAGGCAATGACCTGCTTGAACTTCTTCTTGCTCAAGGCCTGAGCCAGGGCCTCAGAGCAGCTCTGCCCCTGTTCGACGTCAACCTGTTGATCTGCGATCGCGACCTGCACGGAACCGACTCCTGCTGACTGGGTGGTCAAGCGCACAAAACGAAATAGGGAGGCCAAGGCCTCCCTACTGTATGCCGGGACTGGTAGGCGCGAGGAGATTTGAACTCCTGACCCCTTGCGCGTCAAGCAAGTGCTCTACCCCTGAGCTACGCGCCTATGGCGAACAGAACCCATAGCAAGGCCCTCCATTCCTTGTCAAGGTCAAATCAAGGAATCAGATCAAAGATCTGCTTGAGGGGGCCGATGGCTTTTGCTAGGCTGTTGCGCTGATGGCCCTTGCCCTCTGCCGGGCATGCGTCACATGTGTCACCTCCAGAACTGGATTTGCCTCCATGGGCACCACCACCCCGCACATCGTCTTCATCTCTTCGGAAATGTACCCTTTTTCGAAAACGGGCGGACTGGGCGATGTCCTGGGCATCCTTCCAGTGGTCCTGAAGGGCCTGGGGGTGGACGTGTCCGTGGTCACGCCCTTCTATGGACGCATTGCGACCTCGGAGTACCAGATCAGGCTCATCTACGACAGCTGCCCGGTGGGCTACCCCTGGCCGGACATCACGGCCTCGGTCTTCGTGGCCGACTACCACGGGGTTCCGGTCTACTTCATCGACCGCCCGGAGTACTTCGATCGCCGGCACTACTACTGCACCTACCGCGGCGACTACTTCGACAACTGCGAACGGTACATCTTTTTTTCCAGGGCCGCCCTGAGCTTTGTGAGGTCCATGGAGGCCCCGCCATCCATCATCCACGCCCACGACTGGCATTCTGCCCTGACCCCGGGTTATCTGCACTTCGCCAGGCAGAAGGACCCTTTCTGGGCCCAGACCTCGTCGGTGCTGACCATTCACAACCTGGCCTTTCAGGGCCAGTACTCGGCGCGGCTCTTCTGGGGGTCCGGCCTGCCTCCCGAGGCCTGGACCATGGACGGGGCCGAGTACTTCGGGTCCTTCAACATGCTCAAGACAGGGATCGCCTATGCCGACGCCGTGACCACGGTCAGCCCCTCCTACGCTCTGGAGATCCTGACTCCCCAGTTCGGCTGCGGTCTCGAGGGCATCCTCAGGCACAGGTCAGGCTCCCTGCACGGGATTCTCAATGGCGTCGACTACTCCATCTGGGACCCTGGCGTGGACAAGTTCCTCCTCTACCCGTACGGGCCCGAATCCATGCACCGCAAACAGGAGTGCAAAAAGACCCTGCTCTACGTCATGGGATTCCATCCCAGGTTTCAGGAACGGCCATTGCTGGGCTTCATCGGGCGGCTCCGGGAGCAGAAGGGCATCGACATGGTCCTGGAGATCATCCCCCAGCTCATGGAGATGGACGTGGGCGTGATCATCCTGGGGGAAGGGGATCTGGGCATGGAAAACGAGATCGGGAACCTCGTGGAGCAGTATCCGGGACAGATCGGGGCCTGCATCGGGTACACCGAGGAAAAGTCGCACCTGATCATGGCCGGGGCGGACATCTTTCTCATGCCTTCGAGATACGAGCCCTGCGGGCTGACCCAGCTCTACAGCCTGCGCTACGGGACCCTTCCCGTGGCCTCAGGCGTGGGCGGGCTCAAGGACACGGTCCTCAGCCACCCGCACCCCGAAGCCACCGGCTTCATCTTCCAGGACATCACCTCGGAAGGTCTGCTGAAAGCCATTGAGCAGGCGGTGCAGGTCTGGGGGCAGAAAACGCTGTGGCGGGAGATGCAGCACAGGGCCATGTCCAGGGATTTTTCCTGGCAGCGTTCAGCCAGGGAGTACATCGAGCTCTACGGGGCCCTGAACGGGTCAGGATGAGCATCGGCAACAACAGGAGTGCACCATGCATGAAGTGCATCTGGGATACATGATCGAGGACTATCTGAGCGGGCGGGATATTGAGGCCACGACCTATGAGGACATCAGGCAGGCCATCATCAAGCTGCTCGTGGAGCAGAAAGGCTACCCCAGAGAGTGCCTCAAGCCCAGGGTCCCCATCGCCATGACCGTGGATGGTCGCAGGTACGAGAACAGCGTGGATCTGGAGGTGGTCTCAACCCAGGGGCAGCCTCTCCTGGTGCTCATCTTCTGCGCCGGCGAAGTGGAAACCTATGCCCGGCAGTGTGTGGCCGCGGCCCGGCTGCTGCCGGACGGTCCGGCCAGGCTGGCCGTGGTCACGGACACCAGAAAGGCCCTCCTGCTGCAGGTGGCCGACGGGTCGCAGCTCGAAGGCACCTCCTACACCGCCCTGCCCGACTGGGAGCGGTTGCTGGAGCTGTCCGCCGAAGCGCCGGCCTATGAGCTGGACGAGCGGAAAAGGGCAGCCGAGGAACGGCTCTTTTACGCCTTCAGCGAACTGAGCTGCTCCTGCTCCGACGATTCCTGCCCGAGCTGAAGTCCTGCCCTCCAGGGCCCAGCATCAGAACCGGTCTTCCCTGTCCAGAAAACGGTAGTTGATGGCCTCAGCCAGGTGGGACACGGCCAGGCGCTCTGCCCCATCCAGGTCGGCAATGGTCCGGGCGATGCGCAGCACCCGGGTGTAGGCCCGGGCCGAGAGCCCCAGCTTGTGCACGGCCTGCTCCAGGAACTGATGTTCGGCCTCGGTCAGGGCGCAGAAGGACTGCAGCCACTTGCCGGACAGATCGCTGTTGGTCCGGCATGGCGCCTCTGCATAGCGATGCCTCTGGAGAGCCAGGGCGGCTTCGATCCGGCGGCGCATGGTGGCAGAATCCACGCTGCCCGAGCGCCGCTTGAGCTCCCTGTAGGGCACGGCCGGGACCTCGATCTGGAGGTCGATCCTGTCCAGCAGGGGACCGGACAGGCGTGACCGGTAGCGCTGGATCTGCGTCGGGGTGCAGGTGCAGACGTGGTTTTCATCCGTGGCGTAGCCGCAGGGGCAGGGGTTCATGGCTGCAACGAGCATGAAGTCGGCGGGATAGCTCAAGGAGACGGCGGCCCTGGAAATGGTCACCTGGCCGTCCTCAATGGGTTGGCGCAGGACCTCCAGGACATGCTTCTTGAACTCGGCCATCTCGTCCAGGAACAGGACCCCGCGATGGGCCAGGGAGACCTCCCCTGGCTTGGGGATCTGGCCGCCGCCGATGAGGCCGGCGTCGGAAATGGTGTGGTGGGGGGAGCGGAAGGGCCGGACCGTGATCAGGGCCTGGTCGGGGGAGAGCTGATTGGCCACGCTGTAGATCTTGGTCACCTCCAGGGCCTCGTCAAAGGTCAGCAGCGGCAGGACGGTGGGGATGCGCTTGGCCAGCATGGTCTTGCCACTCCCCGGAGGACCCATGAACAGGAGGTTGTGACCTCCGGCCGCCGCGATCTCGATGGCCCGCTTGGCATGCTCCTGGCCCTTGACCTCGCTGAAGTCCAGGGCGAAATCCTGGCGAGCGGACCACAGGGCATCGATATCGCAGGGCTGGGGCTCGATGTTCCGCTCACCGAGAAGAAAGCCCACCACCTCGGACAGGGTCTGAGCCGGATAGACGTTCATCCCCTGAACCACGGCCGCCTCCGAGGCGTTCTCCCTGGGCACGATCAGGCCTCTGGCCTGGTCCTCCCTGGCCCGCAGGGCCATGGGCAGGACCCCGGAAACAGGCTTGAGCTCTCCGTTGAGGGAGAGCTCTCCCGTCAGGTAGAAGCCGTCCAGCCTGCTCTGGGGGATGATCTCGGCTGCCGCGAGCAGGCACAGGGCCAGGGGGAGGTCGTAGCTGCTGCCTTCTTTGCGGATGTCGGCAGGGGCGAGGTTGACCGTGATCCGCGAGGGGGGAAGCTTGTGATTGGAGTTCTTCAGGGCGGTGAAGACCCGCTCCTTGCTCTCCTTGACCGCGCCTTCGGCCAGGCCGACCATGATGAAGGCCGGAATGCCTGACCTGGCCAGGTCAGCCTCGAGATGGACAGGGTAGGCGTCGATGCCGAAGAGGGCCGCGGTCACGGCATGGGCCAGCACAGGTCACTCCACAGTGTCGCCGATTCTGTTCCAGCGGATGTTGGTGATGCCGTTCCAGGACCAGTAGATGATCCAGGCCTCGCCCAGGATGGCCTCCTCGTCGACAAACCCCCAGAACCTGGAGTCAAAGGACTCGTCCCGGTTGTCCCCCATGACGAAGTACTTGCCCTCGGGAACCTCGATGGGTCCGAGATTGTCCCTGGCCCGGGGGTCAAAACGGTGGGGGGGCCAGTGCTCCATGGGGAAGGGCTGGGTGATGGTCTGGCTGCTGGTGTGCTGGGCATAGGGCTCCTGGGCCAGCTTGCCGTTGCGCAGGAGCTGCTTGTCCCGGATGGCGATGGTGTCTCCAGGCGTGCCGACGACCCTCTTGATGAAGTCCTTGGAGTCGTCCTCCGGAAACTTGAAGACGATGATGTCCTGGAACTCAGGTTCAGAAACCGGGATGACCGTGGTGTTGGCAAATGGGATCTTCACCCCGTAGATGAACTTGTTCACCAGGAGGTGATCGCCGATCTTCAGGGTGGAGAGCATGGACCCGGAAGGGATCTTGAAGGCCTGGACCACAAAGGAGCGGATGAAAAAGGCCAGGATGAGCGCGATGATCAGCGCTTCGCCGTATTCCTTGATCGTTTTCTGCCAGCGTGAGCTCATAGTCTGTCCTTCAGCTGTCGTCTTTCTTCAGGGCGGCCAGGAAAGCCTCCTGAGGCAGCTCGATGTTGCCCATCTTCTTCATCCGTCGTTTGCCCTCTTTCTGCTTTTCGAGGAGCTTGCGTTTTCTGGTGATGTCTCCCCCATAGCATTTGGCGGTCACGTTCTTGCGCAGGGGGGCGACCCGCTCCCTGGCCACGACCCTCTGGCCGATGCTGGCCTGGATGACCACCTCAAAGAGCTGCCTGGGGATGACGCCTTTGAGGCGCAGGGCCAGATCGCGCCCGTGCCTGTATGCCTTGTCCCGGTGAACGATCATGGACATGGCGTCAACAGGTTCGCCGTTGATCAGGATGTCCAGCTTGACCAGGTCTGAGGGGGTGAAGCCGATGAACTCGTAATCCAGGGAGGCGAACCCCCTGGTCAGGGATTTGAGCTGGTCAAAGAAGTCAAAGACGATCTCGGCAAAGGGGAGCTCGTAGGTGATGATCACCCTGGACGAGGTCAGGTAGCGGATGTCCTTCTGCTTGCCCCGCTTGTCCTCGCAGAGCTTGAGCACGTTGCCCACGAAATCGTTGGGGACATGGATCTCCATGCGCACAAACGGCTCCGCGGTCTGGGCGATCTCGCTCGAAGAGGGCATGAGGCTGGGGTTGTCAATGGACAGGACCGAGCCGTCGTGGAGGTGGACCTCGTAGACCACAGAGGGGGAGGTGGCGATGAGCTCGGCCTGGAACTCCCGCTCCAGGCGCTCCTGGATGATGTCCATGTGCAGGAGTCCCAGAAAGCCGCAACGGAAGCCGAAGCCCAGGGCCTGGGAGGTCTCGGGGTCGTAGGACAGGGCGGTGTCGTTGAGCTGCAGCCGCTCCAGGGCCTTCTTCAGGGCCTCGTACTTGGCCGGTTCAGAGGGGTAGAGACCACAGAAGACCATGGGCTGGACCTTCTTGAAGCCTGGACAGGGGGTCTGGGTGGACTTCTGGGGGGAGGTGATGGTGTCCCCCACCCGGGCATCCTTGAGGTCCTTGATGTTGGCGAACAGAAAGCCCACCTCACCTGGCCCCAGCCAGTCCACGCTCTGGGGGTCAGGAGAAAAGACCCCCAGCTGAGAGACGTCAAAGATCTTCTTGTTCGAAAACATCTGCACGGACTGGCCGTGTTCGAGAAAGCCCTCAAAGACCCGGAAGAGGACCACGACACCCTGGTAATCATCGTACCAGGCGTCGAAGATCAGGGCCTTCAGGGGCTGTTCCGTCCGGCCCACGGGCCTGGGGATGGCGGTCACGATCCGCTCCAGGAGCCGGTCGACTCCCTGACCGGTCTTGGCGCTGACCATGAGGATGTCTGAACAGTCCAGGCCGATGGCCTCCTCGATATCCTGAATGACCCGCTCGGGTTCGGCGCTTGGCAGGTCGATCTTGTTCAGGACCGGGATGACCTCCAGATCGTGATCCAGGGCCAGGAAGACGTTGGCCAGGGTCTGGGCCTCGACCCCCTGTGACGCGTCGACCAGCAGGAGAGCCCCTTCGCATGCGGCCAGGCTCCGGGAGACCTCGTAGTTGAAGTCCACGTGGCCCGGGGTGTCGATGAGGTTGAGAATAAAGGTGTCCCGGTTCAGGTCGGTGTAAGGGATGCGCACGGTCTGGGACTTGATGGTGATGCCCCGTTCCCTTTCCAGATCCATGCGGTCCAGGAACTGGTCCCGCCTGTCCCGGTCCGGGATGAGGCCGGTCCTGTCCATGATCCGGTCGGCCAGGGTGGACTTGCCGTGATCAATGTGGGCGATTATGCTGAAGTTTCGGATTGAGTCCAGAGCCGGTCGCAGGTGTTTCATTCGTGGTGATCCAGGGATAGACGCGGCTGCAAAAACTCAAGATGCAGCCGCAGAAGTCAGAATACAGAATTCAGAAGACAGAAGAATCAAAGAGTGAGATGCAGCAATTCACGGCCGGAAACCGCCGCATGGACTTTTTGCACTGGCGTCGAGATAGAGAGGCTGCAAAAAGAAAAGCGATTCATATCCTATTTCCATTGTCCTGTCTAATTCCAGGGCATGCGGTGCCTGCCCCGGGAGTGAAGCAAAAACTCAATCCGGCCAGCGGCCTGGCTGAAAACTGAAAACCTCACTTGCCAACGGAGGCTCAATGCGCGTCTGGCCAGGAAAGCCATATCCCCTTGGGGCCAGCTGGGATGGGCTTGGAGTCAATTTTGCCATCTTCTCCGAGCATGCCCACAAGGTCGAGCTCTGTCTCTTTGACTCGCCCCAGAGTCAGCAGGAGTCACAGCGAATCAGGCTCATCTCTTACACGGATCAGATCTTTCACGGCTACCTGCCGGACTGCAGACCCGGCCAGGTTTACGGTTACAGGGTCTGGGGCCCGTTTGACCCGGCCCGGGGGCACCGGTTCAACGAAAACAAAATCCTCGTCGACCCCTATGCCAAGTCGGTTGTTCGCCCTGCCAGCCTGGACAAGGCCCTTTTCGGGTTCGACACCGACCACCCCCGCAGGGACCTCTCCAAAAGCGAGTTGGACAGTGCCCCTTGCGCCCCCCTGTGCGCGGTCATCGACCCCAGCTTTGTCTGGGGGGGAGACACATGGCCGTGCATCCCATGGTCGGAAACCGTGATCTACGAGGCCCACGTCAAAGGGATGACCATGCTCCACCCGGATGTCCCGGAAGGGTTGCGGGGGACCTATGCCGGACTGGCCTGCGAACCGGTCGTCTCCCACCTGAAGAAGCTCGGGGTGACCGCCCTGGAGCTCATGCCCATTCATCAGCACCAGACCGAACCCTTCCTGATGAGGCGGGGGCTCACCAATTACTGGGGATACTCCAGCCTGTCCTACTTTGCCCCGGACCTTCGTTTCGCATCCCGTCAGGGGGGCATGGACCCGGTGGGCGAGTTCAAGATGATGGTCAGGGCCCTGCACGCTGCAGGCATCGAGGTCATCCTGGACGTGGTCTACAACCACACCGCCGAAGGGCACTGCCTGGGCCCCACCCTGTCCCTCCGCGGTGTGGACAATGCCGTCTACTACCGCCTGCAGGGCGATCGGCGATACTACCAGGATTTCACCGGCACGGGCAACAGCCTGAACATGATGCATCCCAGGGTGCTGCAGATGATCATGGACAGCCTCAGGTACTGGGTCCTGGAGATGCACGTGGACGGCTTCAGGTTCGATCTGGCCAGCACCCTGGCCAGGGAGCTCTATGAGGTGGACAGGCTGGGGGCCTTTTTCGACATCATTCATCAGGATCCGGTCCTCTCCCAGGTCAAGCTCATCGCCGAGCCCTGGGACCTGGGCGAGGGGGGATACCAGGTGGGCAACTTTCCGGTCCACTGGACGGAGTGGAACGGCAAGTACCGGGATGCCGTCCGGGCCTTCTGGAAGGGGGACTGTGACATCTCCAGCGAGCTGGCCACTCGGCTGGCCGGGAGCAGCGACCTCTATGCCCGTTCCTGCAGAAAGCCGCACGCCAGCATCAATTTTGTGACCTGCCATGACGGGTTCACGCTCCAGGACCTGGTCAGCTACAACCAAAAGCACAATGAATCGAACCTGGAAAACAACAGGGACGGAACAGATCACAATCTGAGCTGGAACTGCGGAGCAGAGGGGCCGACCAGCCGGGAGTCCGTCCTGCTGTTGCGGCAGCGGCAGAAGCGCAACCTGACGGCCACCCTCCTCTTCTCCCTGGGCGTGCCCATGATCTCAGGGGGGGATGAGCTCAGCCGGTCGCAGCAGGGGAACAACAACGCCTACTGTCAGGACAATGAGCTCAGCTGGTATCCGTGGAACCTGGACAGGGACTCCCGGTCCTTCCTGCGCTTTGTCCGGAGGGCCATCGCCATCCGCCGAACCCAGCCTGTCTTCAAGCGCCAGAACTTCTTCCGGGGCCGTTCGATTCACGGCTCGGAGTTCAAGGACATCACCTGGCTCAGGCCGGATGGCCGGGAGATGTCCCTCCAGGACTGGACCAGCAACGCGTCCTGCGTCCTGGGGGTCCTTCTCGGGGGGGACGCCATTGACGAGCTGGACGACAAGGGCCGTCCGATCACCGGAGAGACCCTGCTGCTGGTCATGAACAGCTTGCCGGAGGACCTCCGGACCGTCCTGCCGGCTTACAGCGAAGACGACAGCTGGGAGCTGATGCTGGACACCAGGTTTGCGGACGGACGCCCCAGCGTTGTCCAGCCCCTGCCCAGCGGGGCGGAGTACCCGCTGCAGGCCCATTCCCTGGCCCTTTTCCGGCTCCTGGGTCCGGAAGAGGATTAAAGCCATTTTCTGAAGCTGACCGGGACCTCCCGGTCAGCTTCAGAAAATGGGCAGCACCTGGCTGTAATACTGGCGAATGTAATCCTTGACCATGCGTCTGGCCGAAAACCTGGGGGCGTTGCTCTTGATGGCGTTTTTCATCACCCGGACCCACTCCTTGGGCGTCCCCTCTTCATTGACCTCGTAGTACCTGGGCACGATCTCCTGTTCGATCACCCGGTAGAGGTCATCGGCATCGCGTTCGTCCCTGTTCTCCACCGGCTCGTCACCAGAGCCGAATGTCCAGCCGTTGTGCCCGTTGGATCCCTCCAGCCACCACCCGTCGGCAATGCTCAACTGGGGGACGCCGTTCAGGGAGGCCTTCATGCCGCTGGTCCCGCTGGCCTCCATGGGAGGCAGGGGGTTGTTCAGCCAGACGTCGACGCCATGGACCATGTACTGGGCCAGCTGTTCGTTGTAGTTCTCCACAAAGGCCAGTCTTCCCCCGAGCTCAGGGTCTCTGGCCCGATTGAAGATGCGCTGGATGATGGACTTGCCGCCATGGTCCGAGGGATGGGCCTTCCCGGCAAAAACGAACTGCACCGGCCGCCAGGGATCCCTGACCAGGGCCTTGAGCCGCTCCTTGCTGGTGAAGAGGAGCTCGGCCCGCTTGTAGGTCGCGAATCGCCTGGCAAAGCCGATGGTCAGGACCGTGGGGTCGAGCAGGGTCCCCATGGCCACGAGCAGGGAAGGGTCCACGGATTCCGTTTTCCAGCGCTCCCTGGCCAGGTAGCGAATGTAGTTGATGAGCTTCATCTTGTGCCAGTAGTGGGTCTGCCACAGCTCCTGGTCGGGGACCTCTTCGATGAACTCCCAGACGGCGGGGTTGTCATGCTCCTGGAGCCAGTCCTCCCCGAAGTAACGATTCAAGAGGAGCTTGAACTTGGGCTCGATCCAGGTCGGCACATGGACCCCGTTGGTCACATGGTGAATGGGGATGGTCTCGGGCTCATGGTCGGGCCAGAGCCCCTGCCACATGTCCCTGGTGACCTGGCCGTGCTTTTCGCTGACCCCGTTTCGATACCCGGAGAGCTTCATGGCCAGGACCGTCATGTTGAATCCGGCCTCAGGCTGGTCCGGGTTACGGCCCAGATCAAAGAAGTCCGACTCACTCAAGCCCAGATCCTCCCAGTAGGAGGAGAAGTACTTGCGCATCAGCTCGAAAGGAAAGACATCGTGCCCGGCCGGAACTGGAGTGTGCGTGGTGAAGAGGGAGCTCTTGCGGATCTCTTCCTTGGCCTCTTCCAAATTCAGGCCCTGGGCCAGGCAGCTGCGCAGCCTCTCCAGGAGAGCGAAGCTGGCATGCCCTTCATTGAGGTGGAGCATGGAGTAGTTGATGCCCAGGGTGTCCAGGATCTTCGAGCCGCCGATGCCCAGGATGATCTCCTGGAGCAGGCGCTGTTCTGGGTCGCTGGTGTAGAGCCGATCGGAGATCTGCCGGATCCAGGGCTCGTTCTGATCGATGTCGGTGTCCATGAGGAACAGGCTGATCCGGCCGACGGACACCTTCCAGATGGCGATGTGGATCGAAGGGTAGAGGATGCAGGGGATGTCGATGACCAGCTGCTGCCCCTTGCTGTCCAGGACCCTGTTCACCGAGGTGGAGTCCCGGTCGAACTCCTGGGTGAAGTCCTGCTGCCAGCCGTCGTCCCCGATCTGCTGGTGCAGGTAGCCTGAGGGGTACATGAACCCCACCGCAACCAGAGGGACCCCCATGTCGCTGCATTCCTTGAGGTGGTCCCCGGCCAGAAAGCCCAATCCGCCGGCATAGAATGGCAGGGAGTGGTGCAGTCCGTACTCGGCTGAAAAATAGGCGATGGGCTTGATGGACGTGTCGCAGGGATCGATGTGAACCGGGGTGTTCAGCTTGTAGATGCATCGTTCAAACTGGGACATGACCAGGTCGTAGTGCCGGAGGTAGTTGGCGTCTCTGGTGGCTTCCTGCAGGGCCTGGGGGGAAATGGTCCGCAGCATCTGATCCGGGTTGTGGTGGCTGTCCTTCCAGATCTGACGGTCGAGCATCTTGAAGAGCATCCTGGCCTGGGGATGCCAGCTCCACCAGAGGTTCTCGGCCAGTTCGACCAGTCCGCTGATCCTCTCCGGGACGTGGGGGAACTGGTCCCCGTTCAAAATATTCTGATTGGGCATAAAAATCGGTTCTCCTGAGCCTGTTCATGGGAACAGGGCTGTGCTCTGCGTCAGGCCCTTGACGGGCCTTTCTCAGTTCGTTCTGGGATTTGGTGCTTGAAAGGGTTGGAGGAATTGGCTATGTCATACTCAGATCGCTCCACTTCGCGTCTTACCAGCCTCCGGCCTGGAGGTCAATCAAGGCCGGCAGTCAGGGGCACGGGCCCGGTTCAAATCCCTGTGAACCCCAGGGGAAGGGGAAGAGGATGTTTGACAGTGCTTCTGAAAGACTGTAGTAGAATGGGACATCCCTGTCAGAGAAGTCTGCAAGGTGCCCCTGTTGTCTCCTCGTACTGTTTGGCTCCTTGCCGGCATCAGGCTGTATGGTGACTGGAAATGAGAGCTGAGTTGCGTTGAGTTGAAACATCCGGGATCGTCTCGTTGCCTTGTGCTGGAGACTTCGTGGAGTACATGAATGGTCATCTGAAAGCATTTCGCGTTGCAGTGCTGTTATCATGGAGCCCGAACACATGGAAAACCGCCCTGAGGTCATTGTCTGCGAGGACGTGTGGAAGATCTTCGGTGAGCTGCCGAAGGATATCCAGCCCTTTCTGGACACGATCGAGCATTCAGGCCTGGACAAGGAAGCCCTGCTGGACAAGTACGGGGTGACGGTGGGGGTTCAGAGGGCCAGCTTTCGGATCAAAAAGGGCGAAGTTTTCGTCATCATGGGCCTCTCCGGCAGCGGCAAATCCACGATTCTTCGCTGCATCAACCGGTTGATCAATCCCACCACAGGCAGGGTCCTGGTCAACGGCCAGGACGTGACCGAGATGAGCGGGAAGCAGCTGCGGGCCATGTGCCGGGAAAAGATGGGCATGGTCTTTCAGAATTTCGCCCTGGTGCCGTCCCGGACCGTGCTCCAGAATGTGACCCTGGGGCTTGAAATCATGAGGCTGCCCAAGGAGGTCAGGCTGGAAAAGGCCAGAGAGGCTCTCAAGCTGGTCGGTCTCTCCGGGTGGGGGGCCAAGTACTGCCGCGAGCTCTCCGGAGGGATGCAGCAGCGGGTCGGGCTGGCCAGGGCCCTGGCCGGGGATCCGGAGATCCTGCTCATGGACGAGGCCTTCAGCGCCCTCGACCCCCTGATCCGAAAGCAGATGCAGGACGAATTCCTGAAGCTGGTCAGGATTGTGGACAAGACCATCGTCTTCATCACCCACGACCTGGATGAGGGGCTCAAGCTCGGGGACAGGATCGCGGTCATGAAGGACGGGAAGATCGTTCAGATCGGAACCCCGGAAGAGATCATCATGACCCCGGCGGACGACTATGTGGCCGATTTCGTCAGCGCTATCTCCAGGACCAAGCGGGAGACGGCCAGACAGCTCATGGTTGACGGCGAGGACTGGATCTGTGATCTGGGCGACGATCCTGGCCATGTCCTGGAAAGGATGCGCACCAGGGACTATCTCGGGCTTCTGGTCACAGACAGCTCTGATCGGCTCTGCGGGGTGGTCTATCGGGAGGATTTGCGTTCAGCTCTGAATGAAGCCAAAGATCCGGTGGTCCTTGCGGATCTGCTCAAATCAGAGGTTCCGGTGGTGGACAAGCACACCGGAGTGGAGGATCTCCTCCAGACCTCTGCCAGGAGCACCATCCCGCTGGTGGTCCTGGACCGCAAGCAGAGGATCACCGGGCTCATCCCGCGGGAGACCCTGTTTCGGGAACTGGCGGACATGATCTAGATTTCAGCGCTGCCGTTGGCAGCGCTGAAATCTATCTTGTTGATTTAAATAGATATAAGCCATTCATGCTGTCACTGACTCTGGGTTGGAAGCTGCCAGTCTGAACCAGGGGAAAAACTTCGGCTTGTGTGCTCAATGTGCTTGAATGCCACTTTCTTGAATCCAACACCTGAAACCGAAAACCAAAATCAAGTTTCATACGAGGCCAAGAGGCCATGAAATCGAACAGATGGCTTTGTGGAGAAAGGCAGGAGTGAAACGGCTTTGCGATCAAACTGGCCGGTGGACTGTTTTCTCGAAAAGTCTGGAATCTTCTCTGCCCTCAACCATCCACCCTCAACCCTCGACCGTCAGCCCGGCCAGAGGCCGGGCTGATAAGCAAAAAAAGGAGTCAGACATGCAAAAGAGACGAGGTGTGATCAGCAGCGTGCTTCTCGTGCTGTGCCTTTGGGTCGGGCCATCCATGGTCCTGGCGGAGCAGGACATGGTCAGGTTCGGTTCGGTGAACTGGCCGGGCGTGACGGTCAAGACCGAGGTCGTG
>CAZNIP010000046.1:0-24026 GCA_964573115.1 uncultured Desulfohalobiaceae bacterium
GTGCAACCTTGCCAAGGTTGAAGTCGCGGGTTCAAATCCCGTTTCCCGCTCCAGCCTTCAGGACCCGGCGTCATGCCGGGTTTTTTGTTGAACAGGAGACCCTCTGTGCCCCAAGCCATCACCTCATTCTCCCCTCAGGCCCCCCTGGATGAGCTTCTGGCCCTTGCCCAGACAAAGTTTCCCTGTGATTTCGAAAGGATCAAGATCGGCTCCCTCGAACTGGACCTCCTGCAGCTGACGGACATGGAGGCCTATATCGACACCCTGGCTCAGAGCGCGACTCAGAGCATCGAGCTTCCATTCTGGGCCAGAATATGGCCCACATCCATTCTCCTGGCCACCTTCCTGCGAAACCTCCCGGCAGCAGAGACGACCCGGGTCCTGGAGCTTGGAGCCGGCGTGGGCCTCTGCGGCCTGGTTGCCGCCAGGCTCGGCTTTGCCGTGACCATCACCGACAACAACGAAGACGCCCTGCTCTTCAGTCAGATCAATATCCTCCGGAACGGCCTGTCCCAGAGAGCCGGAGTCGAGCTCGTGGACTTCACCCGAACCGGTCTGGACCGTCGTTTCTCGCTCATTCTGGGCTCCGAGGTCCTCTACCATGAAGAGACCTACAGGCCGCTGGTCAAGTTCCTGCTCCGCCACATCGGCTCCGCCCCCGGATCAGAAGTGCTCCTGGCCAAGAGCTACAAGCTCAAGGCCAAGCGGTTCTTCTCCCTGGCCGCCCGCGATTTCGACATCCAGGAAAAGGTCCTCGGCTACAAGGCCTCCGAGTCCCCGTCAACCCCGGGTGAGGACAGGCACCTGGCCCAGATCTACAGGCTGAAGCCCAAGAAACATGCTTGAACTCCGCTCCCGAACCAAAGGTTACACCCTTGACCTGGACAAGACGGTCCCCCCGGAGGAGACCGTGGCCCGGGCCAGGGAGGTCCTGGCCCCCTTTGGGGACCGCATTCTGGAGCGAACCGTGCGCATCGACACCGGCCGGCTGGGAATTCCGGTCTACATGGCCTATTACGGGATGCTGGCCAGGCAGATCATGCCGGCCCGCAAACAGATGGGCAAGGGCTCCTCTCCGGCCCAGGCCGAAGCCTCGGCCATGATGGAGCTCGTGGAGCGGTACTCCCTGTTTGCTTTCTTCAACGCCCGGGATCTGCCGGCCATGACCTGGGATCAGGCCCAGGACAGGTACGGGGCCGAAGTCATCCCCATCCAGGAGATGCTCCAGTCCGTGCAGGAAGACCTGGCCCCGAAGCAGGCCAGGACGCTGCTCAACCTTGTCCAGTGGCGCTTTGCCCCGGCCCTCTCGCTGACCGACAGACGCCCCGTCCGCCTCCCTCTGGAATGGGTCAAGACCCTGAACGAGTTCAACGGCGCCTCGGCCGGGAACTCCTTTGAAGAATCCGTGCTCCAGGGCGTCCTCGAGCTCGTGGAACGTCATGTCAGCTGCATCATCGACAGGCAGCGGCCGGTCCTGCCCACGATCGATCCGGAGACCTTCACGGATCCGACCCTGATCAGCCTGTACCGGGCCTATGCCGATCAGCACATCGCCCTCTGGCTGAAGGACTTTTCTCTGAACACCGCTCTTCCTACGGTGGGCGTTCTGGCCTACGACCCGGCCACCTTCCCGGACTCCAGTGAAATCGTGTTCACCGCTGGCACGGCCACATCACCGGAAAAGGCGGCCATCAGGGCTTTGACCGAACTGGCCCAGCTCGGGGGAGACTTCGAGACCAGGAGCAACTACGAGGCCTCGGGCTTGAGCAAGTTCACCGCCATTGAGGACTGTGACTGGGTCAAACAGGGGGAAACCGTCGCCATTCAGGACCTGGCCGACATCAGCCATGCCGACCTCCTCCGGGAACTGGACCATGTCTGCGCCTGCATCCGCAGGCTGGGGCACCCCCTGTACACCATGGATGTCTCTCACCCGGACTTGAACATCCCGGCCAATGCGTCGTTCATCCCCGGCTTCCTGTTCCGGGAACGGACTCCCCAGGCCAGCCTGGGCCTGTTCATCGGTCGCCTGCTGACCGAACAGGCCCCTTTCCACCAGGCGCTTGAGGGGCTGGAGACCATCGACGCCATCTATCCAGGGGGTCATTTTGTGCCTTTTTTCAAGGGCCTCGTGCACTTGAACAACGGCAACCCCTCCAGGGCCCTGACATTTCTGAACCAGGCCGAGCCCCTCCAGCCCTCCAGGGATGACCAGGCCCTGACCGCCTTTTACCAGGGCTACGCCCACACTCAGGCCAACAGCTGGGACCAGGCCCTGCCGCACCTGGACCGGGCCCTGTCCTTGAGCCCCCACAGCCATGCCAGTCTCAACCTGAGGGGGGTGACCCACTTCAAACGCGGCGAGGTTGAGCGGGCAGCCCGGGATTTTGAGCAGGCCCTGGACATCGACGCCGGCTCGGCCGTGGACCTGGCCAACCTCGGCCTGTGCTACAAGGCCATGAACAAGCCTGACATGGCCATCGCCTACCTCCAGGCCGGACTGGAGCTCGATTCTGGACTCGAATTCGCCTGGGATCATCTCCAGGAGCTCCTTCAGGGCCAGGGCCCCTCGGCCGGCAGACAACTTTAAAGCCCACATGTGCTTGACAATGATCGAATTGCCTCTTACTGTTGAAACTTTACGGTGACAGACGTACGAGCCAATTCTTGACTCTCGCATTGAGAGCGGGTAGATTGCGAAAAATTTGTCACACGGTGTGTCTCTTTCCCTGATTCAGGGGGAAGACACTCCATCCTCAACACGATTGGGGCCATTTTTCCAAACACACGGTTTAAGGAGGTTCACCAATGGCAACTGTGGAATTCAAAGGGAAAACTTTTGAAGTTGACGAAGACGGTTTTTTACAGAGCTTTGACGACTGGAGCCCGGAATGGGTGGATTACGTCAAGGATTCTGAGGGGATCAAGGAACTGACCGACGAGCATCAGAAAGTCATCGACTTCCTGCAGGACTACTACAAGAAAAACGGCATCGCCCCCATGGTCAGAATCCTGTCCAAGGTGACCGGCTTCAAGCTGAAGAAGATTTACGAGCTCTTCCCATCCGGACCTGGCAAGGGAGCCTGCAAAATGGCCGGGCTTCCCAAGCCGACTGGTTGCGTCTAAACCGCAGCCAGCGCTGTGCACTGAAAGGGCGGTCTGGGCCGCCCTTTTTTCTTTCCCAGGGAGGACCATGGACATCTCGACGGTCATTCAGGACATGAAGCAGGAGCCGGGGTTCACGGACAACGTGGGCATGGTTCTGGTCCACAACGGAGTGGTCCGCGGCAGACCCAGGCATGGGCAGGACACGGTCACAGGACTGGAGGTGACTCCGGACGAGGAGACCATCGAAAATCTGCGCCGCCGCTACGAGCAGCGCCCCGGGATCTTCAGAATCGTCATCAAGGCTGAACAGGGCAGCTTTCAACCCGGCGACGACCTGCTGTTCATCGTGGTGGCCGGGGACATCAGGGAGAACGTCCACCCGGTCCTGGCCGATCTGCTCAATGACATCAAGTCTCAGGCCATGCACAAGACCGAGTTCACGGCCTCGAACGACTGAAGGACTGGAACGGCGCCCTTCCCGAACCTCACAGCAGCTGCATCCCCCACTCAAGCGGCCATGATCAGCCGGATGTCGATTGCCTGACCAGATCGAGAACCCGCTGGGCCTCTTCCATCCGCCCCCTCTTGAGGCAGCCCTGGACATAGACCTGAGTTTTTTTCTCCAGGACCGACGTCAGCTGGAGGGCCTGCTCCCTGGTCAGGGCCGGGTCCCTGATGATCTTGAGCAGGCTGGTCATCCTGTACAGGTCGAGTCCGATGATCTTCCTGGACAGCTGGTCGGCATGACCACCGTATTTCCAGACCAGCTTCTCGGGCAGGAGCCCTACGGGAAAATGAAGGCTGCATCTCAGCCAGTAATCGTAATCCTCGCACGCCGCCAGCCTGGGGTCGAAAAGCCCGACCTTCCGGACACACTCCCGGGCCAGAAGGACACATGAAGGGCTGACCAGACAGAGCTCCAGGGAGGGTTCGAAGATCCAGCCGCCCTTTTTGACATGCTTGAGCCTGGGGTTGACGGTCACCCCGTTCCTGACCCAGACTTCATCAGTCTGGGAGATGATCCATCCCCCCTGCTCGGCAAAATCGACATGGCTGGCAAGCTTCTGAAGCATCCAGGCGTCGTCGGAGTCCAGCAAGGCGACCCATCGCCCCCTGGCCAGCTCGATTCCGCGGTTTCGAGCGCGGGAAACCCCGCCATGGGGCTGGCGGACCACCCTCAGTCGGGAATCGGGAAAACCAGCCAGGACAGCCGGAGTCTGATCCGTGGACCCGTCGTCCACAACGATGAGCTCGAGATCCTCATGGCTCTGCTGCAGCACTGAACGCACCGCCCTGCCCAGGGTGTGCGCCCGGTTGTACGTGGGAATGATCACCGAGACCAGCATGGCTCTTCACAGTGTTTGTTTGACATCCGTTGACAGGACAGGAGAGCCTTGGAACCGGGCTCCATCCGTTTTCAGGACCGCCTCACAGGGCGATGCCGGCCCGAGGGCTGCCGCCAGACCCCTGTTCAGCCATGTCCTCTGTCCAGTGAGGGGAAACCATGACCGCAAGCCACGCCTCAGACCGACGCTGCCGGGAACTGGCCGATCTCCTGGTCCCCATCGCCGCCACGGGCCTGACCCTGGACCAGGACACGCTGCACTTTCTCCATTCCACCTACGGCATCGACACCGCCGACGATCTGACCCGGTTTCTCGGGCAGGGGACGGGATGCGACCAGGAGAGCCTCCTGGAGTGCGCCCTGTTTCCGGATGCGGGCCTGCGCTGCCGGGTTGAGCCCCTGCTGAACAGAGAAAGCTTCTCCCCCCGGGACATCGATGCCACTGCGGCCATTCTGGCTGCCAGGATTCCGCAGATCGCCCTGCACTGGCCCGGGGAAACCGCCGTCCTGGTCGAGATGACCGCCGGCGTGGCCAGGACCTTCCTGACCAGGCTGAAGATTCATCGCCGCCTGCCGCCCAGCCTGGTCCAGACCGTTCACGACAGGGTCCAGGAAGGCCTTCAACAGAAGGTCCTGGTCCGGTTCAGGGACATGCGGATCGAGCCGGCCGACGACTCACTCGAGGCCCTGATCGCCTTCATCAAGGCCTTTCCCGCTTCATATTCCGGCTTTGAGGACTATCTCGACCTGATCTGCCGCCTGCTGGAGGAGAAGCAGCCAGGAGAGGATGTCTTCAGCCATCTGATCCTGACCAAGCTCGTCCTGGAAAAGGGGCTGGACAGGGCCGAGCATCTGGAGGAAATGCTGGCCAGACAACCGCTCGAAGCCATCCTGATGCAGCGGACAAACATTTTGAGCATCAACAGGCCGCAGATCCGAAAGGAGATGCAGATGATCGACGATATCGGTCTGCGCCTCTTCGGACGCATCCCGGACAGCAGTCAGCTGCAGTCCACCTTTGCCCTGAAAGCTTTTGATCTCCAGGGCTGACCCCCGGGGATCGGCCCCTCCCGGAAGCTTGACTTTTTCAGATTTCCTTTTATGACCAAAGACGACGCCCAGGCTCAGCCCGGCCAGGAACAGGGTTGACAAACCGTGCCAGCGGAGAGTGAGAACATGGAAGACCATGACACCACGGTCCTGGAAGGGGCCACCTTGTTTGACGGCCTGAGCAGGATCATTGACGATGCCGTCCTGATCGTCAAGGGAACCCGCATTCATGCCGTGGGGCAGCGCAAGGACGTGGACATCCCGGAACAGGCCGTCCAGATCGACCTCCATGGTCAGTTCATCATTCCGGGACTGATCGACACCCATGTCCATCTGGACCTGCACGGCCTGCCCGACACCTACCACGAAAGCCTGATCGAGGACAAACTGCGAACCATCCGGGCGACCATCGAGATGGCCAACACGGTCAGGGCCGGCATCACCACAGTCCGAAACGCCGGCTCCACCAACTTCATCGATATCGCTGTCCGCAAGGCTGTTGAGGAGGGCATGGTGGTCGGACCGAGGATTTTGGCCAGCGGCAAGATCATCTGCATGATGACCGCCGGCAACGAGTACTTCAAGGGCCTGTACCACGAGGCCGACGGCGTGGATGAGAACCGCAAGGCCGCTCGGGAGCAGCTCAAGGAAGGCGCCGACTACCTCAAGGTCATGGCCACCGGGGCCATCATGAATCCGGGAGGGGTCCCCGGGGCCCCGCATTTGAATGTGGAGGAGATTCGAGCCGTGGTCGAAGAGGGTGAAAAGAGCGGCAAGCACACGGCTGCCCATGCCCATGGGGCCGAAGGCATCAAAAACGCCATCAGGGCCGGGGTCAGAACCATCGAGCACGGAACCCTGGCCGACGAAGAAGCCCTGAAGATGATGGCCGATCAGGGCATCTTCCTGACCTCGACCCTGAGCTCGAACTTCTGGATGATCAATGCCCACACCAGGAACGGCATCCCCCAGTTCATGTTTGAAAAGGCCGAGGAAGTGGCCGGAATCCGGCGGGAGAATCTCCGCCGGGCATTGAGCATGGGGGTCAAGGTGGTCATGGGAACGGATGCCGGAACCCCGTACAACTACCACGGCAAAAACGCCATGGAGCTGATCCAGTATGTCCGGGAAGGGATCATGTCCGAAAAAGAAGCCATCATCGCCTCCACCAGGACCGCTGCCGACGCCATCGGGATGCTCGATTCCGTTGGCACCCTGGAAAAAGGCAAGTATGCCGACTTTCTGGTGCTGAGCAAAAACCCCCTCAACGACATCACCTGCCTTCAGGATCTGGACGCCCTGTCCATGGTCTTCAAAGAAGGCGCCATGATCCGCGGTGAGGTGGACGTCAACCAGTGGTCGGCCGAGACCCCCCTGGGGCTGAGCTGAGCGGACTCCGGCCAGGCCGGTCATCGCCCTCACTGCGTGATGGAGCCTCTGAGCATGATGCCTGGAGCACGACCATGAGCCACACCAAGAGGATCCTCTTTCTCTGCGACCAGAGCGATGTCGACGTGGTGGAACGCAGCTTCGCCGACAACGCTGACTACACCCCCATTGTTGAGACCACTGAAAAGGTGCTCCGTTTCGGGGTTCAGGAATACCTTCGCCACACCATCGAGACCATCAACCTCAACCCCGAGCTGTACGACGGCATTGTCGGCACCCACGACTCCTCAGCCGTGTTTGCCGCCATCCTGGCCCAGGAGACCGGAAAGATCTTCGCCTCGGTGCAGAGCGTCATCAACTGCCAGAACAAGTACATCTCCAGGCGAATCCAGAGACGACTCGTGTCCGCGCACACCCCGACCTTTTGCCTGGCCCTGGACTTTCTCCGGGATCCTGACCAGCTCAGGACCCCTTTTTTCATCAAACCGGTCCGGGCCAACATCTCCTTCGGAACCCACCGGATCGAAGGCCCGGAGCAGCTGGAGTACTACATTGGCCTGGAAAGCCAGGACATCGCCTTTTACAACATCCACTACCTGGAAGCCCTGTCCCTCAATTCCCGGTACCATCACGCCCTCAACCTGGCCACCTGCAACAGCTTCCTCTGCGAGGACCTCATCACCGGGGAGCAGGTCACGGTGGACGGCTTCACCGTCAACGGGCGGCTCCACCTCTTTGGTTTCACCAAGGCGGTCTACCATCCCAAGACCAACAGCTTCAGCCACCACATCTTCCCCTTCCACCTCTCTCCAGGGCTGGAGCAAGCGGTCCGCGAGGCTCTGGATGTCCTCATCCCGGGTCTCGGCCTGGACAACTCCTTTTTCAACGTCGAGCTCAGAGTGGACGAGGCCGCCGAGAGCTTCGCGATCATCGAGGTCAACAGCCGGATCGCCTTCCAGTTCGCCAAGACCATCCAGACCGTGACCGGCATCGACCCGCTGCACATGCTCTGCGATGTGGCTGTGGGCAGGGAGCCGGCCATGAGCTCCCCGGACCAGGACCTCTATCGGTACTGCTACAACTTCGAGCTGCACTCCTTTTCAGACGCCAGGGTCCTGCAGACCCCCACCCAGAGCGCCTACGAAGAGATCAAGCTCAAGTTCCCCGATGTCACGGTGCGGAACTTGATCCACGAAAACGCCCTGCTCTCGGAATTCAAGCACAATCCTGAGAGCTACCGCTACTGCATCCTGGATGTCCCCGGGAACAGCGAAGAGGAGATCATGTCCGCCTACCAGGACGTGACCTCGATCCTGAACTACGGCTTTGAAGCCACGGACGAACCGCTGACCCACCGGCCATGACCGGATCAGAACAGGTGGGCGTGCGCCTGGAGATCGGCTTCAAGGCTTTCGGGCACCAGGGCGGCCAGGCTGCGGCCCTGCCTCAGCCTGGAACGGACCATGGAGCTGCTGATGTCCAGGCGGGGAATGGTCAGGTAGACCACCTGGGTTTTGTTGGGGAGCTCCCAGCGCATGGGGCTGTCTGACAGGGTTCGGGCCCCCGGCCACTGGTGGAGGATGAAGTCTTGGACTCTGGCCGAGGAGATGCCCTGCCTGGAGACGACCACGAAGTGAGCCAGCTCGGGCAGCCTCTCCCACTCGTGCCACTCAGGCAGGGTCAGAAAGTCGCGCCCCCCCATGATGAAAGAGAGGTCGGCCCCTGGAGCCAGGTCCTGGTAGGAGGCCAGGGTGTCCACGGTGTAGGACGGCCCTGAGCGCTCCCCCTCGACAGGGTTGACCCAGATGCGGCTCCTTCCCTGAAGGGCCTTTTCCAGCAGACCGATGCGGAAAGCGAAGGGGGAGACCTCCTGCTTCTGCTTGTGAGGGGGGACCGCGGCTGGAACGAAATCGACCCGGTCCAGACCGGCCTGTTCCAGGACCTCGATCCCCAGTCGCAGGTGCCCGTTGTGCACAGGATTGAAGCTGCCCCCGAGGATGCCGATCTCCATGTCAGCTCCGCACCTGTCCCTGGCCCAGGAGGACGAACTTGGTGGTGGTCAGCTCCCTGACCCCCATGGGACCGTAGGAATGGAGCTTGGAGGTCGAGATCCCGATCTCGGCCCCCAGGCCGAGCTGACCGCCGTCGTTGAACCTGGTGGAAGCGTTCACGGTCACCAGGGAGGCGTCCACTTCACGGACAAAGCGCATGGCCCGGTCGTGATCCGTGGTCAGGATGCCTTCGGTGTGGTTGGAGCCATAGGCGGCGATGTGGGCCTGGGCCTCGTCCTGGGAGTCCACCACCTTGACCGCCAGGATCAGACTGTGAAACTCCTGCCCGAAATCTTCTGGCTCAGCCGGGACTGCGCTCTCCCCCATGTGCCTGATCGCCCTGGCGTCCGCTCTGAACTCCACCCCCTTGGGCCCCAGCCTGCCGGCCACCGCAGGCAGGAGCTCTGCAGCCCGCGCGCTGTGCACAAGCAAGCATTCCAGGGCGTTGCACACCCCCGGGCGCTGGACCTTGGCGTTGTCGATGATCTCCACGGCCTGGCCCAGGTCCAGAGTCTCGTCCGCATAGAGATGGCAGACCCCTTTGTAGTGCTTCAGGACAGGCATCCTGGCCTCCTGGACCACAGCCCGGATGAGCCCTTCACCGCCCCTGGGAATGACCACGTCGATGTACTCGTCGAGATGGAGCATGGCCGTGACCGCTTCCCGGTCCGTGGTCGGCACGAGCTGGACCGCCTCAGCCGGGAGGCCGTTGTCGATCAGGGCCTGGGAAAACAGCCCGGCCAGGGCCTGATTCGACTGGTAGGCCTCCGACCCACCCCTGAGGATCAGTCCGTTCCCGGCATAGACGCACAGGATTCCGGCATCGATGGTCACGTTGGGCCTGGATTCAAAGATCATGGCCACAACACCCAACGGGATCCTCATCCGGCCGACGAGCATCCCGTTGGGTCTCTTGGCCATGGAGTCGATGCTGCCCACGGGATCAGGCAGCCCGGCCACGTGCTCGCAGGCCTCGGCCATGGACTCCACGACCCGGGGGGTCAGGGTCAGCCGGTCGATCCTGGCTGAGTCCAGGCCCTGGTCCGTGGCCGCCCGGACATCCCGTTCGTTGACCTTGAGCAGGGTTGCCTCGTTGCTTCGCAGCAAATCGGCCAGGGTCAAGAGCGCTCGGCGCTTGTTCTCTCCAGAGGCCCTGGCCAGGGCCCTAGCGGCGTGCTTGCCGGATGCGGCCAGCTCCTGCATGAGTTGATTGACGTCCATGAACATGCCTCCTCATGGCGGATCGGTTCAGGTGATTCCCCTGCCCCCGTGGGGCCCGAAAAGCTTCCGTCCCGCAGGACAGTCACGGTCCCGGCCTCTGCCGGGCCGGCCAGGGGCCGACAGCGGCTGCCCAGGTCCGGCGGAACGCCTTCAGCCCAGACTGAGGCTCTCTCCCGGTTCCGGAACCAGGACCGGGCACATGGCCCGGGCCTTCAGCTCCGAGGCCTGGATATGCTTGACCTGGGGCCTCGCGGTCCTCTGGATGTGCACCAGAGCCAGGGAGTTGACGCCGGCCTGAGCAGCCATGTCCAGACAGTCCTGGACGCTGCCGTGTCCGTTGCTCGCAGGGGTGAGGACAAAAGCCTCATGCACGGCCAGATCGCACTGCCGGGCCAGATCACGGCTGGCGCTGGTGATCCCCCCGTCGCCGCTGTAGAACATGGACCGGCCGCCACACTCCAGACGCAGGGCCAGATTGGGCTGGGGATGATCGGTGGGAGCGCAGCTCAGGTTCAGGTTGCCAAGCTCCAGCCCATTGTCCGGTTCCAGGACCCGCCACTCGAGATCAAACCCCAGGTTGGCGGCCAGCCCAGGATAGGCCATGTCCATCAGCCGGCTGAGCACGTCTTTCATCCTCTGCTGACCAATGCAGATCAGAGGCCTGGAGCGGCCCGTCTCCCAAAACCTGAGCAGGAGCTGGGGCAGCCCGAAGAAGTGGTCGCCGTGAAAATGGGACACCCAGACGGCATCCAGCCTTTCAGGGTCCTGAACTCTCTGCAGGTACGGGCTTGCGGCCGTGAACCCGCAGTCCAGGAGAATGGTCCGGCCCCCTTGGCCTGGACACTCCACCAGGATGGAGGTGTTCGGCAGCAGCTCGTCGCAGGCTTCCCCGACTCCAAGAAACTCAACCTTCATCCATCCATCTCCCTGAGCCCGGCCCCGGGCCATGAGTGCGCCTGGTTACACAAGAGCGTGCACGCTGCTCCGCACGGTGAACGAGCGGAACCTGAAGACCTCCTCCCCTTGGCAGCGCGGCCCTGTTTTTCCTTTGACCTTTTAAAGCAGAATGTTTACAACCGGGTCTGATTCAAATCCGACCACCGTTTTGTCAGGACAACGAGGAACACGATGAACCAGTCGCAGAAAAAACAAGGTGCTCTTGACCGTGTTCAAGAGGAGATCAATGAAGAGATCCACCCACTTCTACAGAAAATCCATGATCACATCAAGGAAATCGGCATCGTCGTCGGGGCTGTGGTCCTCGTGGCTGCCGGCGTGACCGGGTACAAGTTCTACCAGCAGAAGACCATTCAAAACGCCAGGGCCGAGCTGAACAGGATCACCTCCCAGAACCAGGGCCAGGAGGCCATCAAGGCCCTGCAGTCTTTCCTCCCCGAGGCCCCGGGAGACATCAGACAGGCCGTCCGGCTGGAAGTGGCCTCCCGGAGCATGGCCTCCGAGGACTATGATCTGGCGGCCCAGACCTGGCAGGACATTCACGCCACCGCCCAGGACCCCAATCTTCAGGTCGTGGCCAGCCTCGGCAGGGCCAAGGCCCTCAGGCTGTCCGGAAAGCTCGACCAGAGCCTTGAAATCCTGGACCAGCTCCTGGACATGGCCCCCAAAGAGTACATTCAGAGCATCAATTTTGAGAGGGCCGCCGTAGCCGAGGAAAACGGGCAGTGGCAGAAGGCTCTGAACGCCTACCAGGATCTGAAGTCCGAGACCAGCTTGACTGCCTCGAACCAGGGCTACCTGGACTACAAGATCGCCCAGCTCCGGGACAAACTGGAGCAGTCCAATTCCTGAACGGCCTTCGGGCCAGTCTCGCGTCCATTCTGCACACCGCCACGAGCATCAAGGGAGACATCGATGACTCATCATTTGCTCGCTGACAGCCCCGGGTCTCGGCACCTCCTCCTGGGCAACGAAGCCATTGCCAGAGGAGCCCTGGAAGCCGGTGTCGGCTGCGTGACCTGCTACCCCGGAACGCCCTCTTCGGAAGTGCCTGACACTCTTTACAGCTTGCACAAGGACGGCGGTTACAGCTTTGAATACTCGGTGAACGAAAAAGTGGCCCTGGAGGTGGGCGGCGGGGCAGCTGTCGGAGGCGTGCCCACCCTGGTGACCATGAAGCACGTCGGGCTCAATGTGGCTGCGGATCCCCTCATGTCCCTGGCTTACATCGGCACCCCCGGCGGACTGGTCATCCTCAGCGCCGACGACCCGGGGTGCCACTCCAGCCAGAACGAGCAGGACAACCGCTATTACGCCAGACTGGCCGGTCTGCCCTGTTTCGAACCGGCCACGGCCCAGGAAGCCAAGGACATGACCCGGGACGCCATGCTGGCCTCAATCCGCTGGCAGCAGCCGGTCCTGCTCAGAACCACCACCCGGGTCAACCACGGCCGGGGGGTGGTGGAGTTCGGTCCCCTGGCCCAGCCCACAGCCAGAGCCGAGTTCACCAAAGACCCGTTCAGGTTTGTCCCCCTCCCGGCCATCGCCAGGCGCAGGCACCCCATTCTCCTCCAGAACCTGGCCTCCATCCAGGAGGAGATCGAGTCGTCGGCCTGGAACTCCGTGTCCGGCAACGGCTCTATGGGCATCATCGCTTCGGGCATTGCCAGGGCCTATCTCCACGACGCCCTGACCGACATGGGGCTGCTTGAGGCCTTCACCCTGCTCCAGCTGGGCATCACCTCTCCCCTCCCGGAGAAGATGCTGCGCTCCTTTCTCCAGAACGTCGACCGGGTCCTGGTCCTGGAAGAGCTCGAACCCCTGCTGGAGGAGAGCCTTCGCAGCCTGAGCCACAAACACGGGCTGCGTGTGGACGTCCAGGGCAAAGACGAGAATCTGACCAGGATCGGGGAGTATTCCACTCACGAGGTGCGGAACAGGATCGCCGCCTTCCTGGACAGACCCGCTGAGGAACGGCCTCATTGCCAGGGAGAAGAGCATCTCCCTCCCCGTCCTCCCAATCTCTGCCCAGGCTGTTCCCATCGGGCGGTCTACTATGCGGTTCGCAAGGTCTTCGGCGACCAGGCCATCTCCTCCACAGACATCGGGTGCTACACTCTGGGTTTCCTTCCGCCCCTGAGGGCTGCAGATTTCCTGTTCTGCATGGGATCGTCCATCTCCGGCGGCTCAGGCATGTCCAGGGCCACAGGCCAACCCGTGGTGGCCTACATCGGGGACTCGACCTTCTTCCACTCGGGGATCACCGGGCTGATCAACGCCGTGCACAACGAACACGACCTCCTGGTCGTCATCCTGGACAACCAGACCACGGCCATGACCGGCCATCAGCCCCATCCCGGCGTGGAGCAGACCACTCTGGGCCCGAATCCGGTCCGGGTGGACATCGAAAAGGTGGTCCAGGGCTGCGGGGTCTCCAGCGTGCGCACGGTCAAGGCCCTCAATCACAAGGCCCTGCTGGAAACGCTCCAGGAGTTCAAGGAGCAGAAAGGGGTCAGGGTGATCATCGCCAGAGAGCCCTGCGTGCTCTTTGCCAGGCGCACCCTGCAGAAGAAGCGGCCGCAGACCGCCTATGTGACCGAGACCACCCCCGAAGTCCGAAGAGTCCGCGACGAATTGGCCTGTCCGGCCTTCTCCTCCCAGGGGGACGAGGTCGTGATCGATGAGACCCAGTGTGCCGGCTGCATGCTCTGCGTGCAGCTCAGCGACGCCATCAAGGCCCGGAAAAAGGAGTGACCATGACCAAGCAACGCATCCTTCTGGCAGGGGTCGGCGGCCAGGGCACTCTGACCGCAACCAACCTCCTGGCCCTCATGGCCATGGACAAGAACATTCCTGTGACCTCCGGAGAGATCCACGGCATGGCCCAACGGGGCGGCGTGGTCGAGTCGGCCCTGCTCCTGGGTGGCTATCTGAGCCCCAGAATATCCGTGGCCGAGGCCGACATCCTGCTGGGGTTCGAGCCCCTGGAAACCCTTCGGGCCCTGCCCTATCTCAAACCTGGCGGGCTGGTGGTCAGCAACTCCGAACCAACCCCGCCGGTGGCCGTGAATCTGGGCCAGGAGACCTACCCTTCCCTGGAGGCCATCCGGGACAAGGTCCATCGCTGCGCCGGGGAGATGCATTTCATCCCCTGCAAAACCCTGGGTCTCAAAGCCGGCACAGTCCTGTGCGCCAATCTGGTCCTGCTCGGAGGCTTTTGCGCCACCCAGGGCGGACCCTTCGACCTGGAGGATCTCAAGCAGGGCATCACCGCCCACCTGCCGCAAAAAATCGTGTCCATCAACCTCCAGGCAGCTGAGTCAGGAGGCCGCGCACTTCAGTAAACTCCTCAGGAAGATTGATGAAAATGTGATTGACGATCGCCCTTCCTGGTCTTATCTCATAGACAGGTCAGATACCAAGAAGGTGGTTCTCTCTTTCTGCTGGTCTCAGCCAAGGAGTCGTGCGTGGAACAGCCCAGACGAACGCTCGGTCTCTGCCTGGGGGCCTCGACCATTTCTCTGGTCATCCTCGAGCAGCAACAGGTTCCTGATTCTTCTCAGCCCCGGCCCCCCCGAATCCTTCACTCATCTGCCGTGCCCCACGAGGGCAACCCCAAGCAGACCCTCATCTCTGCCCTTGAAGGGCTCGACCTCCGGTCCATTTCCGGGACAGCGGCCACAGGCCGGAAATTTCGGGATTTTGTCAACCTGAGCTCCATTCCCGAGCCTGAAGCCGTTGAAAAAGCCTACGCCTTTGTCAAGCCTGCGGATGTCCAGTGCCCGGCCGTTGTCTCAGCCGGGGGGGAGACCTTCATGGTCTACGTCCTGGACCAGGCCGGGCATATCTCGAATGTGGTCACTGGCAACAAGTGCGCCTCGGGGACAGGGGAGTTCTTCCTTCAGCAGCTGCGGCGCATGGACGTCACCCTGGAGGAGGCCTCGAAATGGGCCGGGATAGAGAACCCCTACCATGTTTCGGGCCGCTGCTCCGTGTTCTGCAAGTCCGACTGCACCCACGCCACGAACAAAGGGATCCCCAAAGCCCAGGTCACGGCTGGTCTGTGCCAGATGATGGCCAACAAGATCCTCGAGCTCCTGAAAAAGGTCGAACGCCGCAACATCATGATCACCGGGGGCACGGCCCAGAATCAGATGATGGTCGATTTCCTGCGCCGGAACATCCCCGAGCTCATTGTCCCTGATGAAGCCCCCTGCTTCGAAGCCCTTGGTGCTGCGCTGTGGGCCATGGACCATGAGACGGCCCCTTTTCCCGGTCTGGAATCCCTCCTGAAGACCGAAGCCGTCAGTTTTGAAAACCTCCCTCCCCTGCAGTCCTTTGCAGACCAGGTGACCTTCAAGACCATGGACCACGGCCGGGTGAACCCCGGCGACGTCTGCCTGCTCGGGCTGGACGTGGGCTCGACGACCACCAAGGCCGTGCTCGTCCGACATGAGGACAACGCCCTGCTGGCCTCCATCTACCTGCGGACCAACGGCGATCCGGTGGGGGCCTCCAGACGCTGCTACCAGGCCCTCCTGGACCAGATCCGCCTGGAGACGGAACCGGAAGAGCTTTCCATCATCGGTCTGGGCGTCTGCGGGTCCGGTCGGCAGATCGCCGGCCTCCATGCCCTGACCGACGGGGTGATCAACGAGATCATCGCTCACGCCACGGCCGCCGTGTTTTTCGACCCTGAGGTGGACACCATCTTTGAAATCGGGGGCCAGGATGCCAAGTACACCTACATCACCAATGGCGTGCCTTCGGACTATGCCATGAACGAGGCCTGCTCGGCCGGGACAGGCTCTTTTCTGGAGGAGTCCGCACTGGAAACCCTGGGCGTGGAGATGGAGGACATCGCCCGGACAGCCCTCACTGGCCTCCGACCCCCGAACTTCAACGACCAGTGCGCGGCCTTCATCGCCTCGGACATCAAGAACGCCATCCACGAGAGCATCTCCCACGAAGACATCGTGGCCGGCCTGGTCTACTCCATCTGTATGAACTACGCCAACCGGGTCAAAGGGAATCGCCCGGTCGGGGAGAAAGTCTTCATGCAGGGCGGCGTCTGCTACAACAGAGCCATCCCGCTGGCTATGGCCGCCCTGGTCGGCAAGCCGATCATCGTTCCCCCGGAACCTGGCCTGATGGGGGCCTTCGGGGTGGCCCTGGAGATCAAGAAGAGGCTGGCCTCGGGCCTGCTGACCAGAGGGGACTTCGACCTCCGCAGTCTGGCTGATCGAGAGGTCCGCTACGGGAAAACCTTCACCTGCAAAGGGGGCCGGGAAAAGTGCGACCGGGGCTGCCGCATTTCGACCATTGAGATCGAAGGCCGGAAGTATCCCTTCGGCGGGGCCTGCAACCGCTACTACAACCTGCGCCGCAAGGTCAGCGTGGACGTCCGGCAGCTCGACCTGGTCAAGGAGCGCCAGAGGCTGGTCTTCGAGACCTATGGCCCGGGTTCCCAGACCCTGCCTGAAGGCACGTTCAGAGGCCGGGTGGGGCTCAACCGGAGCTTTCTGGTCAACACCTACGCCCCCCTGTACACGACCTTTTTCAACCAGCTGGGCTATGAGGTCGTCCTGCCCGGACAGCCGTCCCAGGAAGGCATCGATCAGCGAAACGCCGCCTTCTGCTATCCCGCGGAGCTGGCCCACGGCTTTTTTCAGACCCTGCTCGAGACTGAGGACCTGGATGTCATCTTCCTGCCTCACTTCAAGGCCGTCCCCGTCCTGGACCCCGAATCCAGCCAGCAGTCCCAGGTCTGCCCCCTGGTCCAGGGCGAGACCTTCTACCTCCGGTCGACCTTCAAGCACAGCCTCCAGAAGCTCAAGGAGGCCGGGACCGTGGTCCTGTCCCCGGTCATGGATCTCAGCCAGGGCCTTGAGGGCAGCGCCCAGCCGCTGCTGTCCGCAGCCCGGGATCTGGGCATCCCCAAAGCGGAAGCCCGGCAGGCCCTGGAGCGGGCTTTGGACCGGCAGCAGGCCTGCTTTGACGAGATGCAGCGGATCGGGCGGCGGGCCCTGTCGGAGCTGGAGTCCGAGCCCGACCGCTTTGGCGTGGTCATTGTCTCCAGGCCCTACAACGGCCTGGTTGAGGAGGCCCACATGGGCATCCCCCACAAGTTCGCCTCCAGGAACATCATGGTCATCCCCATGGACTTTTTGAGCCTGGAGCAGGAGCATGCCAAGCGGCACATGTACTGGGGCATGGGCCAGTACATCCTCAAGGCGGCCAGGGCGATCAAGAAGCACCCCCAGCTCTTCGGGACCTACATCACCAACTTCTCCTGCGGCCCTGACTCCTTTGTGGTCGGCTTTTTCCGGGACATCATGGGCAGGAAGCCCTCCCTGACCCTGGAGCTGGACAGTCACACCGCGGATGCCGGCCTGGAGACCAGGGTGGAAGCCTTCATCGACGTGGTCAACGCCTATCGCCAGCTGGAGAGCTCCATCGCCCCCCTGGAAGCCCGCAAACCCTTTGTCCCGGCCAGGATCGTCCAGGACAACGGTCGACTGGAAGTGGCCACCTCCTCCGGAGAGACCCTCCCGGTCAACGATCCCAGAGTCAAGGTCCTCTTGCCCTCCATGGGCAGGATATCCTCCCAGGCCTTTGCCGCCATCCTCAGGGGGGTCGGCTTCCGGGCCATGGCCCACAAGCCGGCGGACGACAACGTGCTCAAGCTCGGTCGCTCCAACACCTCCTGCAAGGAATGCCTGCCCCTGATCCTGACCACGGGAACACTGCTCAGCTACCTCCACAACGGCAAGTCCCGGGACGAGGTCCTGGTCTACTTCTTCGCCTCCGGAACAGGGCCCTGCAGGTTCGGTCAGTACTCCATCTTCATGGAAGACCTCATTCAGCGCCAGCGCATCCCGGACGTGGCCATCATGACCATCTCCGCGGACAACTCCTATGTCGGCCTGGGGACCGAGTTTGAAAAGCGAGGCTGGTGGGCCATCGTGGTCTCGGACACCATGGAGGACATCCGGTCCATGCTCCTGGCCAATGCCCGGGACCCTGAATCGGGCATGGCCGTCTTTGAGCACGAGCTGCAGGACATCCTGACCGTCCTGGAAACTGGAAGCCTGCAGGACCTTGAGGCCCAGCTGAAGCGCACGGCATCGAATCTGGCCGCCATCCCCCTGAAAATGCCCCCTGAAGATGTGCCCACCGTGACCCTGACCGGGGAGATCTTCGTCCGCCGTGACGATCTCTCCAGGCAGCACCTGACCGAGCAGCTGGCCAGCAAAGGCTTTGCCACCATCTGCTCCCCCATTGCCGAGTGGGTCAAGTACTGCAACTACATGGTGGACAAAAAGCTCAACCCGGTGGACATGAATCTTCTGGAAAAGCTGAAGTTCCGGCTGCGGAACACCTTTCAGAACCGGTATGAAAAACGGATCAAGGCCATCCTCTCCCAGTCGGGTCTGGTCCAGAACGGGACGGTGGACATCGACGAGATCATGAACAGCTCCCAGCCTCACCTGTCCCGGGACCTCCCGGGAGAAGCCGTGTTGACCATCGGCGGGGCCCTGAGCGAAATCGTGACCCATTCCTGCGGGGTCATCGCTATCGGCCCCTTCGGGTGCATGCCCAACCGGCTCTCCGAGGCCATCCTCAACGAGGCCATGACCAGGGAAGACAAGCTGGCCGCATCATCCAACAGCTCTTCCCTGCGCTCTGCCCTGACCAGCATCGACAACCTGCCTTTCCTGGCCATTGAAAGCGACGGCTCGCCGTTCCCCCAGCTCATCCACGCCAAGCTGGAGGCCTTTTGTCTGCGGGCCAAACGACTGCATGACCAGATCAGGGCCGGTTGACCTCTTTTGCTGCTGAGCGGCCACAGCCGGCCTCTGCCCCGGACCCCATGCCCCGCAGACCATTCTCCGTGCTCCAGCCCGGTTTTCACTTGCCATTTTGCGCTCTTTGTCATAATTTTGACGACCACACGACTCGAGCCTGGAGGATGCGTGACCGCTCTCAAACCACGGATCATTGGAAACAGCCCTGTTCTGGAGCAGGTGCTGAAGATCGTCGACAAAGTCGCCCCCACTGAAACCACGGTTCTGGTCACCGGGGAGTCCGGCACGGGCAAAGAGCTCATCGTGCGTCAGCTGCACTGCAACAGCCTGCGCTGCGACAAGCCACTGGTGCCCATCAACTGCGGGGCCATCCCGGCCGATCTTCTGGAGTCCGAGCTCTTTGGGCACGAAAAAGGGGCCTTCACCCATGCTGTCCGCTCCAGGGCCGGACGGTTCGAGCTGGCCAACAGCGGAACCGTGTTCCTGGACGAAATCGGGGAGCTCGACCCCCAGCTTCAGGTCAAGATCCTCAGGGCCATTCAGGAAAAGGAGATCGAACGGGTCGGGGCCAGCCAGACCCTCAAGGTGGACGTGCGCATCGTCGCGGCCACAAACCGAAACCTGGAGAACGAGGTGGCTGCCGGCCGTTTCCGGGAGGACCTCTACTACCGGCTCAATGTCGTGCCCATCCAGATCCCCCCCCTGCGGCAGCGCCCGGAGGACATCCTGGAGCTGGCCGGACACTTCCTGAGCCACTTCTGCCACAAGAAGAAGCGGGAATCCCTGACCATCAGCACAAAGGCCAGGGAGCTGCTCCTGAGGTACTCCTGGCCTGGAAACGTCCGGGAACTGGAAAACTTCATGGAGCGGATGTCCATCCTGTGCGACGGAAACACCGTGACCCCGGAGGACCTGCCGGACAAAATCCGCAACGAATGCCGGGAGGCCATGCCGCAGGATGCGGAGCAGCCAGCCGCATCGCCTGTCTTCAGCTGGCCCCGGCTGAGGGACATCCAGAATCTTGACCTCAATCTCAAGGACTTTCTGGACGCCGTGGAAGTGGCCCTGCTCAACGAAGCCCTTGAGGAGTCCGACGGGGTCAAGAACAAGGCTGCGGAAATCCTGGGCATCAAACGGACAACCCTGATCGAGAAGCTGAAAAAGAAGAACATGTGAACCGGCTCAAGCCGCCATCATGGCCTTTTTTTTGCATAAATCCACTCGTGTTGACCTGGACCTTCACCCCTGCAAAAGCCTTCTGGGCCGGACTGCTCCTCATGGTCGTCGCCTTCCCGGCTTCGGGTCTGGCGCTGGATGTCCACTGGGGCCTCCATCCGCGCAAGGAGCGGCTGGTGTTCCATTTCCAGAACCCGGTCCCCAAGGTGGATCTCAAGAGGACCGGGCCTCAGCAGCTGACCCTGACGCTGCCCCCCGGGATCTGGTCCCGGGAGGCCGAGCCCCCACAGCCAGATCTTTCCAACTCGCGCCGGTTCAGGCTCCTGCGGCGCGCTGACAACGTCGTGGAGATCACGACCGCCTCTCCTGCTTTCGGCTTCCTCCATTTCACCCTCCCGGAGCAGAACAAGCTGGTCATCGACGTTTTCCGCGATGAACTGGGGACACAGTGGTCAGCAGCCGACACAGAAAGGGACTCTGCCCCGGCCGCAGAGGCCACGAAGAGCCCCGACCGCAAACCGGGCCCCCCGAGCGGGAAGGCGGCTGAGGCCGGGCCACAGCAGGCTGGAGCCTCCCCCCCCGCCCGGGGTGAAGAGACCCGAACGGCTCCCGGACCGTCATCCGGGCAGGGCCAGCGTATGGCCGATGCCACGGATCAGCCTGTCCGTCCGGAGCCGGCCGGCGAACCAAAACCTGCCTCTGTCCGGGCTGAGAACCCTCCAGCTCAGGTGTTCAGAGCCGCGGTCGCCTGGCACAACAAGGCCGGGCCCTCGGACGAGGAGCCAAAGGCCGAGCCCTTGCTCACCTCGGAGCAAATCCCGGAACAGGGCTCCCTGACCGGATCAGGGCCGGCTCCACCCCCAAAGACCTCCAGGCACACGATCACCAGGCCGGTGACGGCCACAGAAGTCAAGCCTGTTCAGCCCCGACCCGAGCCCGGGACGGAACCTGCTCGCGAAGTCCCCGCCCGGAACGCCACCAAAGATGCCGGACGGCCCGGCAACGGCAATCAGTCCGGGCAGGCCCGGAACGGCACCGACCTGACCAGGAGCATCTCGGCCATGATGGCCGAAGGACGGGCAGCCCTGGCCAATGGGAAGTGGCAGGCGGCCAAAACGATTTTTGCCCAGCTCCTCAGCGATCCCCGGACCTCTCAGGCCCGCCGCAAAGACATCCTGCACCATCTGGCCGACGCCACCTTCTCCCTGTACCAGGACAGCCCGGACAAACACTTCAGCCAGATCACCTCGACCCTGGAAGAGGCCATCAACGCCGACCCCGAGTCCCCTGAAACAGCCCTGGCCCTTCTCCGCCTGTTCAGGCTCAACCTCAAAGTCGGCAACCTGCCCGAGGCCAGGGGGTACTTCAATGTCCTCAAGCGGTCCTTTCCCCAGAGCCGCCATGTGCCGACAGGTCATCTCTACTGGGGCGACCACTACCTCGAGCAGCAGGAGTACAGGCCTGCAGCCAGGCACTACCGGGCCATCGTGGAGAACAGCCCGGAGTGCTCAGCTGCTCTGCCGGCCACTGCCGGCCTGATCAAGACGCTGAAGGACCTCGAATTCTACGACCAGGCCTGGACCATGGTCGAATACCTCAGGAACCGCTGGCCGGAGCACCCCTTGAAGAACCCCGACCTGCTGCGCTTGAGCGGCCTGGTGGCCAAGGAGACCGGAAGGAACGACGAGGCCAGAGACCTCCTCTGGCGATACTGCAACCTCAAGCCCAGGTCCATCCAGGAGGACCTGATCCTGACCAGGATCGGGGACATCTATCTCCAGATGGGCAAGACCCAGGACGCCAGGAAGATGTATCAGAAGGTGGTCTCCCGCTATCCAGACCAGCAGGGGGGCCTGATCGCCAAAATGCGCCTGGCCGAGGAGAGCGTCAACGACAAGCCCTCCTTCACCACCATGGTCTCCGTCTTCAACCGGCCCTACAATCTCCGTCCGGTCAAGGTCTACCGGGAAATCACCAGGGACCACCCAGACAGCCCGCTGGCCCCGCTGGCTCAGCTCAAGCTGGCCATGTGGCACGTCTGGGACACGAACTATGACCAGGCTCTGAAGGCGGTCACAGCTTTTGAACACGGCTACGCCGACAGTCAGCTCCTGTCCAGGGCCAGGGACGTGGGGCAGAAGGCCCTGAAGCCATTGATCATGGAGGCTGTCAAAGCCTCCAGCTACGACCGGGCCCTCGAGCTCTGGGACAACCACCCCTTTCTCCATGAAGGATCAGCGCCGGAAACCAGAATTGCCGTCGCATTGAGCCTCTGGAAGGCTGGCAGCTTCGAGCAGGCCCTGACCATGGCCGAACCCTACCTCGAGCGGACCGATCTGTCCTCAGCTTCAGAAAGCGCCGTGGAGCTGGTGCTGAACATCCACCTGGCCAACAGCTCCTGGAAAGACATTCTGGGGGTGACCGAGACCCTTGAGCCCGGGGAGCTGAGCCCGGCCCTGAGGAGCCAGCTCGTCTACGCCAGGGCCCTGGCCCATCAGCATCTGATGCAGGACGACAAGGCCAGACCTCTGTGGAGGGAGGTGGTCAACATGGACCATGTTTCAAACCTGCAGCAGGGGTTTGCCTTCTATTTCCTGGCTGAGCAGGCCATGCAGGACAACGACTGGGAAAACGTGTACATCCTGGCCCAGAAAGCCTTTCGGGAGCTGCAGGCCTCGGACCGGGCCACGGCCAAGGCCCTGGACAGCCTGGACATGCTCGTTGAAGTCACCCGTCGCTCGGGCCGGTCCCTGGAAGCCCTGGAATGGGCCCACAGGTATGGGGACCTCCTGCCTCCGGATTCTCCAGACTGGCCGGCAGCACAGTACAAGCTGGCCAACCTCTATCGCCAGAACGGCTTCCTTGCCAAATGGGAGAAAAATCTGCAAGAATTGAAGTCCAGGTTTCCGCAGTCCCTCTATGGTGAGATGGCCGCTTCAGACCTCTCCGAGCAGCGACTGCAGGAGCAGGCCCAGGCCTTCTTCGACCAGTGATCCGCACCAGTGGTCGGGACGGCAGGGGCGGACTGCGAAAAGACCCAGCCCGGCAAGGATCACAAGGAGGTTCCATGGACAGGCAACCGATCGTCGACGGCAAGTTTTATCCAGGAACCAGAGAATCATGGGAAAAGGGAGTCCTCGGCTATCTGAACCAGGACAGCTCAGGTCCGGTCAGGAGCCCGCTCCTGGTCATGCTGCCCCATGCCGGCCATGTGTTTTCCGGAGGCGTTGCAGGCATGACCCTGGCCAGGTCCAGACTGGAGGAGACCGTGGTCCTCCTGGGCCCGAATCACACAGGTCAGGGCGACAAGCTGGCCCTCTGGCCCGAGGGCAGCTGGCACCTCCCCGGAGCCTCGATCAGAGTCGATCAGGCTCTGGCCCAGGAGATCCTCGCAGGGTGCCCGGCCATCCACTCAGATACAGCCGCCCACCAGCACGAGCACTCCCTGGAGGTCATTCTTCCCTTCCTGTGGGCCCTGAACAAGCAAACCTCCGTTGTGCCCATCTGCGTCTCCGAACCTGACCTGGAGACCCTGATCAGGGCCGGCCAGAACCTGGCCGCGGTGATCAAGAACCATGGCTCAGGGGTTTCGACCCTGGTCAGCTCGGACATGAGCCACTTCATCTCCCAGAAGGAAGCCGAGCATCAGGACCAGAAGGCCCTCCAGGCCATCCAGGACCTCGATCCGGAACGGCTGTTTGCCGTAGTCCGGGACAACGGCATCACCATGTGCGGGGTGCTGCCCATGACGCTCGGGCTGTCCATGGCCAGGGAACTGGGCGCAACCCGGGCCGAAGTGGTCCACTACGCCACCTCGGGGGACGTGATCGGCGACTACTCCCATGTGGTGGGCTATGCCGGGGTGCTGGTCTGGTGATGCCAGGGGGGCCTGGGGGAAAGAGTTCAGGTGTCGGGTGTCAG
>CAZNIP010000047.1:0-5175 GCA_964573115.1 uncultured Desulfohalobiaceae bacterium
CCTATGTCGGGCTGGGAGAAAAAATGGAGGATCTGCGCCCGTTCAGCGGCGACGATTTTGCCCGGGCCCTCCTTTCCTGATCTCAGTGTGCCTCAGGCCGGGCTGACAACGTGCCCCAGGAAGCACGCCGGTTGGATCAAATGCACTGTTTTCTGCACATGACTTCGTCCTGAGATCTCTCCATTGAATTCAGCCCGGAGCTGCACGGCTCCGGGCTGAATTCACTTCAGACCGAGCCTTTTCATCTTCTTGTACAGCAAGGTCCTGTGAATCCCCAGTTCTCTGGCAGCCTGGGCCCTGTTGTGGTCACATGCCTGCAGTGCCCTCTCAATGGCCTGCTTTTCTGCCGAATCAAGGATGGATTTCAGGCTCCCTTCACTTCTTTGGGTTCGCTTGACCTGTCTGGCCTGGACATGCAGTGGAAGATCATCGACATCCACCGATTCCGAGGTCAGTGAGGCCAGGGTGCGCTCGAGGACATTCGAAAGTTCCCGCACGTTGCCGGGCCAGGCGTAGGATCGCAGGCAGTCATGAGCAGCCGGGCTCAGGGTGACGTGCACGAGCCCCATATCCTGGGAGAGCTGCTCCAGGATGTGTTCGGCCAGGGGAATGATGTCCTCGACCCGTTCGTGAAGCGGCTGGATGTGCATGGGCATGACGTTGAGCCGGTAATAGAGATCCTTTCGAAACCGATTGCTGTCGATCATCTCCTGAAGATCCTGATTCGTGGCTGCAATGAGCCTGAAATCGGATTGAATGACTCGTGTCCCCCCGATGCGCTCAAACTGCTTTTCCTCCAAAACCCGAAGCAATTTTGGCTGCATCTCCAGCGGCAGCTCACCTATCTCATCCAAAAACACGGTTCCCTGATCTGCCAGCTCAAACTTGCCGGGCTTGCCTTCAGCCAGAGCCCCGGTAAAGGCTCCCTTGGCATACCCAAAGAGCTCAGATTCCATCATGTCCCGAGGAATGGCTGCACAGTTGATGCGCACAAACGGGTGTATCCTGCGCAGGCTGGCATGGTGAATGGCCTGGGCAAAGACCTCCTTCCCTGTGCCGCTTTCCCCGGTGATCAGGACCGGGGAATCACTTCCGGCAGCATGGTAGGCTTCCGCCTTGAGCTGCGAAATGGCCTGGCTTCTGCCGACAATGCTGTCCAGGGTGAAGCGGGTGGATCGAAGGTTCATGATCTCCTGTTCATAGAGTCTGACCTGTGAAGCCAGCAGAGACAGCTCCCTGGCCAGCTTGCTCACGTCCCTGACATCCTTGAACATGACCTGACCGAAGACAGCGACCACCCTGCCCTCTTTGCGGATCGGGATACGCTGGACAACCATGTCCTGACCCCTGATCCGCTGAGTCATGTTGATCTCGGCTTTTCCGGTCCTGGCCACCATATGCATCCTGGTGTTCTCGACCACTTCGGTGCAGTGCTTGCCAACCTGCTGGAGGTGATCGATGCCCAGGAACTGACCGTAAGGGGCATTCATGCAGATGATGATTCCCTCGGCATCCGTGACCATGACCCCATTGTAGATGTTGTCCATGATCAGCTCATACATCTGAAGCTGTTCATGGAGCTTTTTCAAACTCTTTTCGTCACTGGGGAAAACGTCAAGCGCCTGGTTGGTCATTGGATGAAAATGATTCAGCGTCATCGATTGGATCCTGTATCAAAAATGAGACATGTAGCACAAAGTCAACACATTGGTTCGCAATGATCGCCAGCCGGTCATCAATGGGTTTGAGGCCATGTTGAAAAAAAGAAGAGGTCATGATTGCCAAAAAAGGCGGCAGCATGTATCAGAAAAGATACACACAACTCCATACCTGAACGCTCTCTTGATGTCGAGATCACTGCCGGGTCCTTCTCAAACCCTGAAAACAAGGGCCTTCAACCTGTTCAGAACACGTTCAAACCAGTTCGGTCTTTCTTTTGCAACGTCGTTTGGTTGGAATGTCCTGGAGAACCCCTTTGCGAGGAGCACGGCAACATGAACAATCAGACGTCAAAAACACCTTCTCAATTCAGCCACCCATTGCTCAAGTCCAGCCCTGCATCGTGGGCCGACAAAGGCAAGGTCGTCTCGGCCGAAGAGGCGGTCCGAATCATTCGCGACGGAGACACGGTGGCCACAGGCGGCTTTGTGGGCAACGGATTTCCCGAGGACATCGCCATTGCCCTGGAGAACTACTATCTCGAACACGCAACGCCCAGAAACCTGACCCTCGTCTACGCGGCTGGACAGGGTGACGGCAAGGAACGGGGCCTCAACCACCTCGGTCATGAAGGCATGGTCAAGCGCGTTGTGGGCGGACACTGGGGCCTGGTTCCCAAGCTGCAGAAGCAGGCCATTGAGAACACCATCGAAGCCTACAACCTTCCCCAGGGGGTGATCTCCCACATGTATCGGGACATCGCCGCAGGCAAGCCAAGGACCATCACCTCGGTGGGTCTGGGCACCTTTGTCGATCCCCGCAAAGGCGGCGGAAAAATCAACGCCATGACTCAGGAGGACCTGGTCGAGCTCATCGAGTTCGACGGGATCGAGTACCTGGCCTACAAGACCTTCCCCATCAATGTGGCCATCCTCCGGGGGACCACGGCTGACTCCTTCGGCAACGTGACCATGGAGAAAGAAGCCCTGATCCTGGAATCCCTGGCCATGGCCAGCGCAGCCCGCAATTCCAACGGTTTTGTCATCGTCCAGGTCGAGCGAGTCGCTGAACGGGGAACGCTCAATGCCAGGCAGGTCAAGATCCCCGGGATCATGGTCGACTGCGTCGTGGTCTCCGAACCAGACCACCACTGGCAGACCTTTGCTGAGAAGTACAACCCCTCCTACAGCTGTGAAATCAAGGTCCCGGTGACCTCCATCGCCCAGATGAATCTCTCGGCCCGGAAGGTCATCGCCAGAAGGGCGGCCTTTGAGCTCAAGGCCAACAGTGTCGTCAATCTGGGCATTGGCATGCCTGAAGGTGTGGCCAATGTGGCCAACGAGGAAAAGATTCTGGACTACATCACCCTGACGGCCGAACCAGGGGTCATCGGCGGGATTCCTGCCGGTGGCCTCAGCTTTGGGGCGGCGACGAACACAGAGTCCCTGATCAGCCAGCCGGAGCAGTTTGACTTCTACGACGGCGGGGGGCTGGACCTGGCCTTTCTCGGGCTGGCCCAGGCAGACAGGTCAGGGAATCTCAACGTCAGCAAGTTCGGCCCCCGCCTGGCCGGAGCCGGTGGGTTCATCAACATCAGTCAGAAAGCGAAAAAGGTGGTCTTTCTGGGAACGTTCACGGCTGGCGGACTCGATGTGGCTGTGGAAAACGGATCCTTGAAGATCAATCAGGACGGCAAGGCCAAAAAGTTTGTCGACCAGGTCGAGCACACCACCTTCAGCGGCGAATATGCCCTGCTCTGCAATCAGCCCGTTCTGTACATCACGGAAAGATGTGTCTTCTCCCTGACTGACAAAGGCATGGAGCTGGTCGAAATCGCTCCCGGCGTTGACCTGCACAGGGACATCCTGGACCAGATGGACTTTGCACCCATTGTCAAGGAACCCATAAAGCTCATGGACGAACGGATTTTCCAGCCCGATTCCATGAACCTCAAGGAGGACATGCTGACCCTGTCCATTGAGGACCGGCTGACCTATGACCCGGAACAGAATCTCTTCTTCGTCAATTTCGAAGGCTATGCCATCAAGAGTCTGGACGATGTCCAGGAGGTCAAGGAGCAGGTGGAAAAGATCGTCGCCCCACTGGGTCACAAGGTCTACACGATCATCAACTATGACAACTTCTACATCAATCCCGATGTCCTGGCCGAGTACACCACCATGGTCCGCCACCTGGTGGAGAACTACTACACGGGCGTCACCCGGTACACCACGAGCACCTTTTTGCGGACCAAGCTCGGCGACGCCCTGCAACAGTGCAATGTGACCCCCCATATTTACGAAACCCGGAAACAGGCCCTGGAAGCCCTGGAGCAGCACTCGCAAAGCTGATGCTCTCAAACCTGCCCAGCCCAGAGGCTGGGCAGGTTTGACACTTCGAGGCTTTGATGGGCCAAGCCGCTCATGACCAACAATTCAGCGCAGCCTGAGGCTGCGCTGACAACCAAGAGCCTGGGCTGGCAAGGACCTTTCGCCGGCCGGGTTGGAGGACATCAGACCATGCTCGACATTCAAGATTCTGTAGCCGTCATCACAGGTGGAGCCAGCGGTATTGGGGAGTGCTGCGCCAAATACTGGGCCCAACATGGAGGTAAGGTGGTCCTGGCCGATATGGCCGAGGACAGGCTGAAACAGGTGGAGCAGGACATCAGGGACATGGGGGCTGACGTGGTCTCCAAGGTCTGCAACGTGACCGCGGAAGCGGATGCTGCCGGCCTGGCCCAGCTGGCCATCTCGGAGTTCGGGTCCATCAACCTGGTCCTGCCCTTTGCCGGGATCATCAAGGACGGGATGATGGTCTCCCCGGACAGGGAAACCGGTCAGGTGAGCAAAAAGATGTCCCTGGACGACTTTCAGAAGGTCCTGGACATCAACCTGACCGGAGTCTTCCTCACCGTCCGGGAGTGTGCCGAACAGATGGTCAACACCTCCTCGAGGGGATTGATCTGCGTCATCTCCTCCACCGGTTCCCTGGGCACGGCCGGCCAGCTCAACTACTCCTCCACCAAAGCGGCCATGTCGGTCTTTCCCAAAGTCCTCACAGCGGAATTTTTCCGGCGCGGGCTGGGCTCCCAGATCCGTTGCGTGGCGGTGGCTCCAGGCTATGTGGGCACTGAAATGGTCAAGAACATGAACCAGAAGGCCCTGGACAAGATCCTGTCCAACGTCCCTATCGAGCGGCTCATCGAACCTGAGGAGGTCGCCTCCCTGATTGGCGAACTCTATAGAAACGAAGCCCTGGCCGGTGATGTCTACTTCATCCACGGGGGGCTCAGGCTGGGATCGAAGGGGTGACTGAAGACCGAAGTCAGCGCAGCCTCTGGCCTGGGCTGACAGGTTCAGGGTTGTGGGTCGAAGGTTGATGGAAGGGACAATGTTCGACTCTTCACCTGGTGATACCCAGCTCGGCCAGTCTGATCAGTGATGACGCGTTGTCTGGACTGTGTCACTGTGAAGATGTCTTCCTGAAACCCGACACCTGGAAACCAAAAGCAGG
>CAZNIP010000047.1:5275-23427 GCA_964573115.1 uncultured Desulfohalobiaceae bacterium
ATTCCATTTTGCGACCAAGATGACTTTCATATATATCTCTAGTCTGTTCAGAGGAGTAAAAATTGTGATCACTTTGATTGCAAAATGGAATTACAGCTCTCGGGATTCGCAAAAGTTCATCACAAAATGGATATGCTTCTTCATGGCTTCCTGAGCCAGTTCAGGATCGCGCTGGCGTATCGCCTCGAGGATTTGCTTGTGCTGCTGGCCCATGGTGGGAAGATTTCCAGCCTCGGAAAGATAAAACCGGCTCTCGCTGATACCGTAAAAGAGCATGTCATAGAAGTTCTTCATCAGATAAATCTGAGCCGAATTCTTGGTGGCGTAAGCAATGGTCATGTGGAAGGTCACGTCTTCATCAGACCCGACTTCTCCCTTTTCGACCTTCAGGAGCATATCCTGGACACACTGCTCAAGGGCCTGAATATCCTCTCTGGTCGCCCTTTGTGCGGCAAGGGCCACTCCCTGGACTTCGAGTCCCAGGCGGACCTCGAGCAGGTCGGTGATGCTCAGCCCCTCCTCGTCCATGGCCTCACGCAAGGGGTTGTGCAAATACCGGGACCTGGTTGAGCGAACAAACGTGCCCTGACCCTGGCGCTGGATGAGAAGCCCCATGGAGACCAGCTTGTTGATGGCCACTTTCACCGAGGGCCGGCTGACCCCAAAATGAGCGGCCAGTTCCCTCTCAGGAGGCAGGCGCTGACCAGGCTTTAAGTTCCCTCTGAAGATGAGATCCTTGAGCTGCTCATAGACCTGATCCGCGATTCGTTTGGGTTTGATGGGTTTGAGGGTGACCGTCATGAGCACGTTTCCTTCAAGTCAGCTGAGACAGGTCTGGCTTGTGAGCCTTTGAGGACGTCATGATCAGGCCCAGGGGCCTTCAATGATCAGACCATTTTGTCATAGAGCCTAGCATCCTTCGAATGTCGGGTAAAGGGAAAATTGGTAAGACCTTTTCACTCCAGACAGGGGCCTGGACAGGACTGGCCAGGGATACATTTTTGTATCCTTTGTAATAAGTTCATTTTTTTGAAGATATTTTTCAAATCTTTCATATTCTCTGATAAATCCGGCTCCCCCCTTGACACAAAAAACCCCCAGGATGTAAAGAGGTGTTACCAATAGGCAAAGACAACAATTTGAGCCTGATGAGACGATCAGCTCATGAAACATTGATCAGGTTCGTCACTGCCTGGCGCACCAGAAATCTGCATTCATCCTTTTAAGCCTGATCACCATATTTCCTTTTTGGTTGAGGTCCGATTTGATCCTTTCAACCCAGAGCATAAGGAGGTCGCCTTCCAGACATTGTCTCAAGTCGTGTGCTGTGCACTGAGTTCTTTTGTTTTCACTCGCAATCACAACCGTGAGGAGGTTCACATGCGTCGAGTGCTGACCATTATCGTAGCCCTGTGTTTTGTCCTGACCCTGTCTGCAGGCACATCATTCGGAGCTGCCAAGCGCGGCAAGTTTGGGGAAGACCCCAGGCATGAAGAGGCCAAACGGGTCACGTTTGAAACATCAGACCAAAAAATCCGCTGGAAGATGGTCATGCCCTGGTCCAAGGGGTTGCTCTTCTACGACGTGGCCGCCCATTTCTGTGACTCCGTGCGCCTGGCTTCTGCCGGCCGTCTGGACATCAAGCCCTTTTCCGCCGGCGAGCTCGTTCCGGCCATGCAGTCGTTCGACGCTGTGAGCAAAGGCTCGGCCGAGGTTGGTCACGACTGGCCAGGGTACTGGAAGGGCAAGAACGAGGCGTTCCCGGCCTACGCCTCGGTCCCCTTCGGACTGGATGTGGAAGGCTACAATGTCTGGCTCTATGAGCGCGGCGGGCTCGAGCTCATGCAGGATCTCTACGGCAAGTTCGATCTCCACGTCCTGCCCTGCGGCAATGTTGGCCAGGAGCTTGGCCTGTTCTCCAACAAGCGGGCCACCAAGATGGAAGATTTCAAGGGCCTCCGGGTCAGGACCCCGGGCTGGTACATGGACATCCTGACTCAGCTTGGCGCTTCAGTGACTCCCTTGCCAGGCGGTGAAATCTACCTGGCCCTGGAACGCGGCGTGATCGACGCAGCCGAGTTCTCCTCCCCGGCCATCACCTACCCCATGGGTTTTGACCAGATCACCGACTATGTGATTGAGCCCGGCGTGCATCAGCCTTCCTGCCAGTGCTCGGTCTTCTTCAACCAGGACGCCTGGAACGAGCTGCCTCAGGATCTGAAGGAAATCGTCAAACTGGCTGCCAAGGAAACGCAACTCTGGACCCAGGGCTGGAGTGAAAACCTCAATGCCGAGGCTGTCAAGCTCCTCCAGGAAAAGGTTGAGTATGTGAAAATGGACGAAGCGACCATGATCGAATTCGCCAAGACCACCTATGCGTATCTTGATGGCCTGAAAAAGAAGTACCCTGATGTCAAGGCCGCTTTGGACTCCCAGGACAAGTTCAAGGAAGACTTTGCCCTGTGGCGCTCCATCAGAAGCGGCGTGGCCCCTTATCCTTACGAACAGTACATCCAGGGTGTCATGGGCATGGACCCGGCGCTGAAGTAGTTCCTTCAGCAGCAGTGTTGCACCATACCCCAATGGCCAGGACATCCAAAGTGAGATGGATCTGGAACTGCGTTTCTCGAAAACACACATCGTCAGGGAGGGACTTCCCTCCCTGACGTATTTTGAGCCACTCTTGAAGGAGCAGTGTGCATGTCTACCAAGCTCACAAAAACCATCGACAGGGTCCAGGACGTGTTCGGATTCTGGACTGCTATGCTCATCTTCCCCATGGTCCTGGTGGTCCTCTACGAAGTCTTCATGCGTTATGTCTTCAACAAGCCGACCTCCTGGGGCTTTGAAGCCACCACCTTTCTCTACGGTATCCACTACATGCTGGGTTTTGGTTACACTCTGCTGTACAATGGGCACGTCAAGGTGGACGTCTTTGTCAATCTCCTCTCCAGACGAACCCAGTCAGTGATCAGTCTGATCACCTATGTTGTCTTTTTTCTCCCGGTCTACGCCCTGTTAAGCTGGGGTTCCATCAAGTTTGCCTGGACCTCGATCCAGGGCCTGGAAAAAAGCTGGACCAGCTGGGCCCCGCCGATCTACCCATTCAAGGTCCTCATGGCCCTCGGTTTCATCATGCTTCTGATTCAGGGCCTTTCCAGTATCATTAAAGAATTTCAAAAGTTTCGGGGAGCAGAAGGATAAAGCTGTGCCGATCTTTCATGATCCAAAGTATTGTGACGCTCAAATCTCTTAAAGGTGACACACTATGTATCTCAGTCCTGAAACTCTGACCATCGGCATGTTCATCACCCTCATTGTCTTCATCACCATGGGGCACCCCCTGGCCGTGACTCTGGGGGCGGTGGCCACACTCTTTGGTCTCCTCAACAATGGATTCGAATTCGGTTTTCTCTTTGACATGTTCGTCAACAACTGCTGGGGCATCTTCAACAACTATGTCCTGGTGGCCGTTCCTCTCTTCATCTTCATGGCCCAGCTCCTGGACAAGTCCAAGGTGGCCGAGAAGCTCTTCGACGTCCTGTACCTCGATCTGGGACCGGTCAAGGGAGGTCTCGGCCTGGCCGTGGTTGTGGTCTGCACGGTCTTTGCAGCCACCACCGGAATCATCGGGGCTTCAGTCGTGGCCATGGGCCTCCTGGCTACGCCCCCGCTGCTGGAAAAAGGCTACCAGAAAGAGCTCGTCAGCGGGATCATCTGCGCCGCCGGAACTCTGGGCATCCTCATCCCGCCGTCGATCATGCTCGTGGTCTACGGCGGCCTGACCGGCATGCAGGCCACGTCCGTGGGCAACCTCTTTGCCGGGGCCATCCTCCCCGGCTTTGTCCTTTCCGGCCTGTACCTGATCTACATCTTCGTCCGCTGCAACATCAATCCCAAACTCGGTCCTCCAATCACCAGAGAAGAAGCCGGCAGGTACAGCACAGGGCGAAAGCTGTTCCTGACTCTGGCCTATTTGATTCCACCGCTCTTCCTCATCCTGGTGGTCATGGGAACCATCCTCTTCGGGGTGGCCACCCCAACAGAGGCTGCCGGCATGGGTGCTGTGGGCGCCTTTCTCCTGGCTCTGGCCAACAAGGCCATCAACTGGCAGGTCCTGCGCGATGCCAGCCTGAACACCCTCAAGACCACCTGCATGGTCATGCTCCTGTTCATCGGGGGGAAGATGTTCAGCTCGGTCTTCATGTCCATCGGCGGCGGCGACGTGGTGGCCGACTTCCTGGTGGGAGGCGGCATGAGCCCTGTGGTGGCCATGCTCTTCATGCTCTTGATCATTTTCATCATGGGCATGTTCATCGACTGGGCTGCCATCCTCCTGGTCACCGTGCCCATCTTCATGCCCATCGCCCTGGAGCTGGATTTCGATCCTCTGTGGTTCTCCATGCTCCTGTGCATCGTCCTGCAGACATCCTTTCTGACCCCGCCTTTTGGATACGCCCTGTTCTACTTTATCGGGGTCGCCCCTGAGGACTACACCATGATGCACATCTACCGGGGGATCATTCCCTTTGTCTTCCTTCAGCTGATTGGGGTCGGGATCATGATCGCCTTTCCCTCGATCATCACCTGGCTGCCCCATCTGGCATTTGGAACCTGACCTCATCACAGACGACAGAGGATCACAACACGGCTGTACTGAAAAGGACTGACGATACACGAAACGCAGCGGAACGGGATGGGGCTCGAGTCCATCCCGTGCTGCTGATCGTTCACGCATTCAAGCCAAGCAGGAGTTCACTTCATGATCCCAGAAATCAAGACCATCCTCTATGCCACGAACCTCGGTCCCGAGGCATCCCATGTCTTTCGCTACGCTGTCAGCCAGGCCCAGCACTACCAGGCTCGCATACATGTCCTGCACGTCATCGAACCTCTGGGTGAATTTGCCAGGAACCTGGTGGAGCAATACCTCTCCCAGGACAAGGCCAAGGAAATTCAAGAAAAATCAAGACAATACTTCATAGATCAGATCAAGACCAGGTTGACCACCTTCTGCGAAAAAGAGACCTGCACGCTGAGCGAGGGCAATGAGCTGATCCAGAACATCAGTGTCCTTGAGGGTCACCCTTCGGATGTCATCGTCAAATTGGCTCAAGAACTCAACGCAGACCTGATCGTTTTGGGCACCCTCAGGAAGACCCGGATCACCCGTTCCGGGCTCATCGGCTCGACGGCCCGCCAGGTGGTCAATGAGGCGAAAACTCCAGTGCTCACGATTCACACCCCTGACAACAAGCTCGAAAAACTCGACTGATCTCCAGCAGGTTCCGGACATGCGTTGATCCCTGGTTTCTTCTCCCGGGACACCGTGTTCATGATCGAAGATAGTCTATGTCTATTGGAATACTCGCTCTTTGTGCCTTTCTGCCCATTCTCACCGCCCTGATCCTCATGGTCAGCTTCAAATGGCCGGCCACCAGGGCCATGCCCTTTGCCTGGCTGGTGTCTGTGATCTGCAGCGCTCTGGTCTGGAAGATGGACCTTGGCCTGATCCTGGCCTCGACCCTGCAGGGTTTCGGGCAGGCCTTCACGGTTCTGCTCATCGTCTTCGGGGCCATCCTCATCCTGTACACCATGACCGAGAGCGGCGGCATCGAGACCATCAATCACGGGTTTCACGGGCTGACCACGGACCGGCGCATCCAGACGATCATCATTGCCTTTGTCTTTGCCGCCTTTCTCGAGGGGGCGGCCGGTTTCGGGACGCCGGCGGCCATCGCCGCCCCATTGCTTCTCGGGCTGGGGTTTCCTCCCATGGCGGCCGTGGTCGTCGCCCTGATCCTCAATTCTGTTCCCGTCACTTTTGGAGCCGCCGGAACTCCGATCTGGTTCGGCCTGAAAAACCTGACCGCAAAGGTCGAAGCCGCCATCGCAGCTTCAGATGTGAACGTTGGATTCGACTCCATGGCCGGCTTCAATCAGCTCATCGGCCAGTGGAGTGCTGTCCTGCACACGGTCATGGCCTATATCCTGCCGCTGTTTGTGGTTTGTTTTTTGACCCGTTTTTTCGGGGCTCAGCGATCCTGGAAGGAGGGACTCGGAGTCTGGAAGTTTTCCCTCCTGGCCTCGACCCTGTTTGTCATTCCCTACCTCATCTCGGCCTTTGCCTTTGGGGTGGAGTTTCCCGCTGTCATTGGAGGCTTGATCGGCCTGGCCCTGGTGGTCTTCATGACCCGCAAGAAGCTGTTCGTTCCCGATGAACCCTGGGATTTCGGCCCCAAAGCTTCATGGGAGCCGGAGTGGACCGGGGACATCGCTGCCGCCGACAGCATCTCCTTCACCCCGAGGATGAGTCAGTTCAGGGCCTGGCTGCCCTATGTGCTCATCGGCCTCATCCTGGTCCTGACCAGGATCAAGCTCTTTCCCTTTCAGGCTCTGGTGACCTCCATGGAACTCACGATCGAAAACATCCTGGGGCAAACCCGGGTCGACTACTCCCTTCAGCCCCTGTACAACCCGGGTGTGATCCCCTTCATTCTGGTTTCCATCCTGACGGTCTTCATTCACGCCATGCGCCCCAGACAGATCGGCAAAGCCTGGTTCACGGCTTTGACCCGTATGAAGAACCCGACCATCGCCCTGCTCTTTGCCGTGGCCCTGGTCCAGATTTTTAAGAATTCAGCCCACAATCCGGCTGACCTGGCGTCCATGCCCCTGGTCATGGCCCAGGCGGTCGCCGAGGCGGCCGGGGCATCCTGGCCTTTTTTCGCCCCATTCGTCGGCGCTCTCGGCTCATTCATCACTGGCAGCAATACCGTCTCCGATTTACTCTTTGCCGATTTCCAATACGGCATCGCGACCACACTCGACCTCCCGCGCCAGATCATTGTTGCCCTCCAGGCTGTCGGCGGAGCCATGGGGAACATGGTCTGCATTCACAATATCGTTGCGGCCTCGGCAACGGTTGGCCTTTTCGGGGTCGAGGGATTGATCCTGAAAAGGACTGTCCTGCCCTTGTGCCTCTATGGTATCGTTGTCGGGACCATGGGCCTCGTGTTCAGCTACACCCTGTTTCCGCATCTCTTTTGAAAAAGTCGGTCTTCATTTTCATTCACATTTTCAGTTTTGCCAGCGGCACAACTGACTGGAGAAAAGACCATGATCAGCAATGCCTTGATCAAAGAATTCAAGAACCTCCTTGGGCCGGAAAACGTGATGACCGCAGAGGCCGACCGCCACGCCTATTCATATGACTCGGCTGTTCTGCAGCCTGTGGTGCCGGAGCTGGTGATCCGCCCCACGGCGACCGAACACCTGAGCACGGTGGTCAGACTCTGCCATGAGAACTTCCTGCCTGTGACCGTTCGCGGGGCAGGGACCAATCTCAGCGGCGGGACCATCCCTGCCAAAGAGAACGGGGTCGTCATCGTCACCAGCGGACTGAACAGGATCCTGGAAATCAATGCAGAGGACCTCTATGCCCGGGTCGAACCTGGCGTGATCACGGCTCAGTTTGCTGCTGCCGCAGCCGAGCAGGGGCTTTTCTATCCCCCTGATCCGGGCAGCCAGACCGTGTCCACACTCGGAGGCAATGTTGCTGAAAATGCAGGGGGTCTGCGGGGGCTCAAGTACGGGGTGACCAAAGACTACGTGATGGGCGTTGATTTCTACGACGTCCACGGGGCTTTCGTGACCTCAGGGGCCAAAACCGTCAAAAGCGTCACCGGCCTGAATCTGCCTGGACTCATGGTCGCTTCGGAAGGAACCCTGGGCGTGTTCAGTGAGATCATCCTCAAGCTCATCCCGCCGCCCAAGGCGCAGCAGGCCATGATGGCCGTTTTTGATTCCGTGGACAAGGCCTCGGAAACCGTCTCGGCCATCATCGCCAGCAAGATCGTTCCCTGCACGCTCGAGTTTCTGGACAACTTCACCATTCGAACGGTTGAGGACTTCCGAAAGGCCGGATTGCCTGTGGACGCCCAGGCCCTGCTGCTCATCGAGGTCGATGGGCATCCGGCCGAAGTCGAGGACGATGCAGCCAAGGTCAAGGACATCTGTTCCCGTCAGGGGGCCCTGAACGTTCAGGTCGCCAGGGACCAGGCGGAAAAGGATGCCATCTGGCAGGCCAGAAGGGATGCCCTGCCAGCCCTGGCCCGGATGCGCCCGACAACGGTCCTGGAAGACGCGACAGTCCCCAGGAGCCAGATCCCGGCCATGATCCGGGCCATCAACGCCATCGCCGACAAGTACAACCTGACCATCGGGACTTTTGGCCATGCCGGGGATGGCAACCTCCATCCCACTATTTTGACTGACAAGAGGGACCAGGAGGAATTCCACAGGGTGGAGCTGGCCATCGACGACATCTTTGCGGCCGCCCTGTCGATGCAGGGGACCCTCTCCGGGGAGCACGGCATCGGCCTGGCCAAGTCCAAGTACATGGAAAAGGAGACCTCCCCAGGCACGATCGCCTATATCCAACGCCTGCGCAAAGCCCTGGACCCCAACTCCATCCTCAATCCAGGCAAGATCATCGGAGGCTAAAGATGGCAGATCTTCACGAACTGGCTCGCCTCCTCAATGAACTCGACGATCAGATGGCCGCCTGCATGAAGTGCGGCATGTGCCAGGCTGCGTGTCCCCTGTATGCTGAAACCGGTCGGGAGACCGACGTCGCCAGGGGCAAGATCGCCCTGGTGGAAAACCTGGCTTCAGAGATGCTCAAGGACCCCAAAGGGGTCAAGGAGCGCCTGGATCGCTGCCTGCTGTGCGGGTCATGCGCAGCCAACTGCCCAAGCGGAGTCAAGGTCCTGGACATCTTTCTCAAGGCCAGGGCCATCCTGGCCGGGTACCTGGGACTCTCCCCGGCCAAAAAGGCCATTTTCAGAGGCATGCTGGCCAGGCCCAAGCTCATGGACACCCTGCTCTCTTCAGCATCCAGGCTCCAGGGGGTCTTTGCCAAACCGGTCAACGAAACCCTGGGCTCCTCCTGCGCCAGGTTCATGTCCCCTCTTCTCGGAGACCGCCACTTCGTGCCCCTGGCCAGAAAACCCTGGCACAGAGAGCATCCGGCCCTGAACACCCAGCGGGGCAAAAGCGGACTCAAAGTGGCCTTCTACCCGGGCTGCCTCGTGGACAAGATCTTTCCCAGGATCGCCAGGGCCGTCCTGAAGGTCATGGAGGTCCACGGAGTCGGGCTGTTCATGCCCACAGATCAGGTCTGCTGCGGCATTCCGGCCCTCTCTTCCGGGGATCAGGCCACGTTCCAGAATCTGGTCCGGAAAAACATCGATATTTTCAGTCCTCAGGATTTTGATGTCCTGATCACGCCATGTGCGACCTGCACCTCGACCATCAAGAAGATCTGGCCCCTCATGGCCGAGTCCTTTTCCGGTCCGGTGCAGAACAAAATCCATGTCCTGGCTGACAGGACCATGGACGTGAACGCCTTTCTCGTGGACAAGCTGCGCATCAGCCCGGCTGAAACAGATGGCCAGCCCCGCCGCAGGGTGACCTACCACGATCCCTGTCACCTCCGAAAATCCCTTGATGTCTCCGAGCAGCCGAGGGCGGTGGTTCAAACCAATCCGGCCTACGACTTCCATGAAATGAGAGACCCTGACCGCTGCTGCGGCATGGGCGGCAGCTTCAACCTCCTGCACTACGACCTCTCCAAACAGGTCGGCGACAAGAAACGACAGGCCATCCTCGATTCCCAGGCAGAGGTGGTCTGCACAGGATGCCCTGCCTGCATGATGCAGATCACAGACCTCCTGTCCCACGCCGACAGTGACATCCAGGTCAGGCACCCGATCGAGCTCTATGCTGAAACCCTGGACTTGAGTTCATAGTCTCAAGAGGACATCAAACAAGGGAGAGATGTATGGAACCCAAGGACATGCTCGGCACATTCCAGGACAAAGCCCAGGGTGTCTCAGCCACGGTTGTCAGGTCCGAGTCCCTCGAATCGGCCCTTGACTATGCCGTGGAGGTCTGTGCCGGCAAGGAGGCCTGCCAGCTCCTGGTGTCCGGATGTGACCAGCCTTTGTCGGAAAAAGCCTCTGACCTCTGCGAGCTCAAGGAATGGAGCAGGCTCATGGCCGCTCCCGGCCTGGACCAGACAACCCTGGACAGGCTGACCCCCCTGTGCCGGGACCGGGACATCAAGCTCATCAACAAAGGGCTGCGGGAGCACCTCGGTGGGATCGATGTCGGGCTGACTTTTGCCGATTACGGCCTTGCCGACACCGGATCCCTGGTCATCGATTCAAGCGATGAAAACATCCGCCTGGCGACCATGATCAGCGAGGTTCATGTGGCCCTGCTGCCGCTTTCCCGGCTGGTTCAGGATTCCTATGCCCTGGAGACGACCTTGAAGTCCCATTTTGAGCAGCAGGCGAACTACATGGCTTTCATCACCGGGGCCAGTCGGACTGCTGATATCGAACGGGTGCTCACCCTGGGCGTGCACGGTCCCCTGGAGCTGCACATCGTTATATTGACCGCGATGTGATTTCAATTGCCGGCGTTCGGCCTGCAATCGATCATGATCCAGTCAATCCTGTGCATCTTGTCGAAGACCCTGTGTCTGAGAGGCTTTTGAAGTGTCCTCCTTATTTCAACGGATCAGCGCGGCCAAGAGCCGCGGTGATAAGGAGAAGGGAATGCAAACCGCCAAAGATCTTCCCGAATACCGGCAAGAGGTCAAACAATCTCTGGATAAGGATTTCCAGCGCAAGGCCCTGGACACCTTCGCCAAAGCCTATCGGCAGAGCAGGGCCAACGCCTTCTCCGGCATGGATCTGCAAGGCCTGATTGATGAAATCAGCCAGGCCAAAGACGAAGCCCTTCCCCATCTGGAGGCCATGTTCAAGGCCTTCAAAGCCCGGGCTGAAGCCAAAGGGGTGACAGTTCACCTGGCCAAGTCAGCCCGCGAGGCCAACAGGATCATCTCCTCCATCGCCAGGGAGCATGACTGCCAGAAAATCGTCAAGTCCAAGTCCATGACAGCTGAGGAGACCCTGCTCAATCATCATCTGGAAGATCTTGGACTCGAGGTCACTGAAACCGATCTCGGGGAATGGATCATCCAGCTCCGGCACGAAGGCCCATCGCATATGGTCATGCCGGCCATCCACCTCTCCAAGGAACAGGTTGGCGACCTCTTCACCGAAGTCACCGGGCAGCTCCAGGACAACGAGATCGAAAAGCTGGTCAAGGTGGCCCGCAGGGAGCTCAGGCAACGGTATGTCGATGCCGACATGGGCATTTCAGGAGCCAATTTCGCCATTGCCGAGAGCGGCACCCTCGGAATCGTGACCAACGAAGGCAATGCCAGGCTGGTGACCACCCTGCCCAGGGTCCATGTGACCCTCACCGGCATCGACAAGCTCGTACCCACCCTGCACGATGCTTTGCGGGTCCTGAAGGGGCTTCCCAAAAACGCCACCGGCCAGAACATCACCTCCTACGTGACCTGGATCACCGGGGCCAACGAATGCCAGTCGGCCCCCGGGAACACGAAGAACATGCACGTCGTCTTTCTGGACAACGGCCGGCTGTCCATGTCCAGAGACCCTGTGTTCTCCGAGGCCCTCAAATGCGTCCGCTGCGGAGCCTGCGCCAATGTCTGCCCGATCTACCGCCTGATCGGAGGTCATACCTACGGCCACATCTACATCGGGGCCATCGGGCTCATTCTGACCTACTTCTTTCATGGACACGAAAAGGACATGAACCTTGTCCAGAACTGCCTCAACTGCCAGGCCTGCAAGGACGTCTGCGTTGCCGGGATCGACCTGCCTCGGCTGATCAAGGAGACCCAGGCCCTGATTCAGTCCGAGCAGCGCCGTCCGGCCCTGAACATGGCCCTGTCAGTCCTGCTCACCAATCGACGGCTCTTTCACGCCATGCTTCGCAGCGCGAAAGTGGCTCAGAAACCGGTCACCGGTCGTTCCCAGTACCTGCGCCACCTCCCCCATTTCTTTCTCAAGGACCACGACTTCAAATCCCTGCCGGCCATTGCCCGGAAACCCTTTCGGGACCGGTGGTCCAAGATCCGCCCCAGAGTGGAAAAACCTCTCTTCACCGTGGCCCTGTTTGCGGGCTGCCTTCAGGACTTTGTCTATCCCGAGCAGCTGGAGCAAGCCATGGCCTTGCTGCGGGGGCAGCGGATCCAGGTCGACTTCCCCATGCAGCAGGGCTGCTGCGGCCTCCCGGCCCAGATGGTCGGAGAGAAAAAAGCGGCCCGGGAAGTAGCCACCCACAACATCAGCGTTTTCGACCCGTCCAAATATGACGCCATCCTGACCCTGTGCGCCTCCTGCGGCTCGCATCTCAAGGAGAACTATCCCCATCTGCTGGCTGGCCAGAGCGGGCTGCAGGTCAAAGTGCAGCAGTTTTCCGACCGGATCATGGATTTTTCATCATTTCTCTACCGGGTGGCCAAGCTGGAGAGGTCCATGTTCAAGCCAACCGGGCCTCGTTTCGCCTACCACGCCCCCTGCCATCTCTGCCGTGGCCTTGGAGTCAAGAAAGGGCCGAGGGAGCTCCTCAAAGAGGCCGGCCTTGACTACATCCCCCATGAAGAAGAGGAAACCTGCTGTGGCCTTGGCGGGACCTATGCCGTCAAATTCCCGGAGCTCTCCTCGACCATGGTCACTGCCAAGCTCGACCTGGTGACCAGAATGGGGGCCCAGATGCTGGTCACGGACTGCCCCGGCTGCATCATGCAGCTGCGGGGAACAGCTGAAAAGCAGAAAAGGCCTCTGGAGGTGCTGCACACGGTTGAGGCTTTGACGAAGCAGCTGCATTTCAAGAGTTGAAAAGGTTGAAGGAGTTGAAAAGGTTGAAAAAAACCACTTCAGACCTCTCAACCTTATCAACCCAGGGGCAACCATCGACCCGACAGATCAACGTCAAGCCACCCTCACCATCACGCATGACAGTTGCATGGCATGATTTGACCTCTGCTTTGATTGGTTCTATCATCCGCCAGTTTGAAACAGCGATCCACAGAGCAAACAGAGTCGATGCTTTACAATTGATAAGCCAAGGAGAACACTATGGCCAAAAAAACCCAAACCATTGATGGAAACACCGCTGCAGCCCATGTGGCCTATGGGCTCAGCGATGTGGCAGCCCTGTACCCGATCACCCCCTCTTCCTCCATGGGCGAGGTGGCTGATGAATGGGCTGCCCAGGGACGCGAGAACATCTTCGGGCAGCAGGTCCTGATCAGGGAGCTGCAGTCCGAGGCCGGGGCTGCCGGTGCCGTGCACGGGAGTCTGGCTTCCGGGGCCCTGACATCCACGTTCACCGCCTCCCAGGGCCTGCTGCTCATGGTCCCCAACCTGTACAAGATCGCCGGGGAGCTCCTGCCCGGCGTGTTCCATGTCTCGGCCAGGGCCATCGCCACCCATGCCCTGTCCATCTTTGGAGATCATTCCGATGTCATGGCCTGCCGGCAGATCGGCACCGCCCTGCTGGCCAACGCCTCTGTTCAGGAGGTCCTGGATCTGGGCCTGGTGGCCCATCTTTCGGCCATTGAAGGCAGCCTGCCCTTCATCAATTTCTTCGACGGCTTCAGGACCTCCCACGAGGTCCAGAAAGTGCAGATGATCGACTATGACGACATGGCCAACCTGGCCAACCACGAAGCCATCGAGGACTTCAGGTCCAGGGCCATGAACCCTGACCACCCCCATCTTCGCGGCACGAGCCAGAACCCGGACATCTTCTTCCAGAACCGGGAAGCCGCCAACGTCTTCTACGACCAGCTGCCTGGCATCGTCGAAGACAACATGAAGAAGGTCTCCAGGCTCACCGGGCGGCATTACAAGCTCTTCGACTATGTCGGCGACCCGGACGCCAGCCGAGTCGTGGTGTCCATGGGCTCGTCCTGCGAGACCATCGAGGAGGTGGTCAACCACCTGAACAAGAAGCATGAGAAGGTCGGGCTGATCAAAGTTCGCCTCTATCGGCCCTTTGTGCCCGAGGCCTTCCTCAATGTCCTTCCGGCCTCAACGGAACGGATCACGGTCCTGGATCGAACCAAAGAGCCAGGAGCTCTGGGCGACCCGCTCTACCAGGACATCTGCACCACTTTCATGGAGCGGGAGGAGATTCCGGTCTTGAGCGGCGGACGCTACGGGCTTGGCTCCAAAGAGTTCTCCCCGGCCATGGTCAAGGCCGTGTTCGACAACATGACCGTCCACGGACCCAAAAAGCATTTCACGGTGGGGATCGAGGATGATGTCACCCGGACCTCCCTCGAGGTGGACGAGGCTTTTGAAGACACCACGCCTCACGACACGGTCCAGTGCAAGTTCTGGGGCCTCGGCTCCGATGGGACCGTAGGGGCCAACAAGAGCGCCATCAAGATCATCGGCGACAACACCGACATGTTCGCCCAGGGGTACTTTTCCTACGACGCCAAGAAGTCTGGGGGCTACACGGTTTCCCACCTCCGTTTCGGCAAGGACCCCATCCAGTCCACCTACCTGGTCACGGCAGCCGACTTCGTGGCCTGCCATCAGCCCAGCTACGTCAACCTCTACGACGTCCTGGAAGGCATCAAGGACAAGGGGACCTTCCTCCTCAACTCCCCCTGGACCTCAGTGGAGGCCATGGAAGAACACCTCCCGGCCAGCATGCGCAGGGCCATCGCCCGAAAGGAGCTCAAGTTCTACACCATCGATGCGGTCAAGATTGCCGCCGATGTCGGCCTGGGCGGCCGGATCAACATGATCATGCAGACCGCGTTCTTCAACCTCTCTGAAGTCCTGCCCATCGATCAGGCCATCGACCTGCTCAAGGACTCGATCAAGAAGACCTACGGCAAGAAGGGCGACAAGGTCGTGAACATGAACATCGCGGCCGTGGATCAGTCCATCGAGAACATCGTGGAGATCACGTATCCGCAGTCCTGGCTCGAAGCCACCGACCTTCCCAAATCCCAGTCTGACGAACCTGAGTTCGTTCAGAACGTGATGAAGCCCATTCTGGCCCTGAAGGGCAATGAGCTTCCTGTGAGCGCTTTTGAACCGGACGGCGTCTTTCCGGTGGGAACGACCAAGTTTGAAAAGCGCGGCGTGGCCATCAATGTCCCGGAATGGATCCCGGAAAACTGCATCCAGTGCAACCAGTGCGCCTTTGTCTGCCCGCATGCCTCCATCATCCCCGTGCTGCTCACAGACGAGGAAAAGCAGGCCGCTCCAGAGAGCTTCACCACTCTGGAAGCCAAAGGGAAAGAGCTCAAGGGCTACCATCTGAGAATTCAGGTCAACCCTCTGGACTGTCAGGGGTGCGGCAACTGCGCAGATATCTGCCCGGCCAAGGAAAAGGCCCTGGTCATGCGTCCCCTGCACACCCAGACCAAGCAGGAAGTCCCCAACTACGACTTCTCAACCACCGTGGCCTATAAAAAGGACCTGCTCCCCAAGAGCTCGGTCAAGGGATCCCAGCTGCAGCAGCCCCTGCTGGAGTTCTCCGGGGCCTGTGCCGGATGCGGGGAGACCCCGTACGTCAAGCTTCTGACCCAGCTCTTCGGCGACAGGATGATGATCGCCAATGCCACGGGCTGCACCTCGATCTGGGGTGGAACCGCGCCCACGGTTCCCTACTGCACGAACAAGGAAGGCCACGGCCCGACATGGGGCAACTCCCTGTTCGAAGACGCCGCCGAATTCGGCTACGGCATGCTCCTTGGCGTCAACCAGCGCCGCCAGAAGCTGGCCGACCTGATCGGTGAAGCCTTGCAGACCGGCGTTCCAGCCGAGTTCAAGGACGCCCTGCAGGGCTGGCTGGACAACAAGGAAGATCCTGAAGGCTCCCGGAAGTACGGGGACGACATCAGGCAGCACCTGATGTCCCATGAACCCAACAACATCCTGGATCAGATCTGGGGTCTCGAGGACATGCTGACCAAGAAGTCTGTCTGGGCCTTCGGCGGGGACGGCTGGGCCTATGATATCGGGTACGGCGGTGTTGACCATGTCCTGGCCTCAGGTGAAGACATCAACATCCTGGTCCTGGACACAGAGGTCTATTCCAACACTGGCGGGCAGTCGTCCAAGGCCACGCCCCTCGGCTCCATCGCCAAGTTCGCCGCATCCGGAAAAAAGACGAGCAAAAAGGATATGGGCAGGATGCTCATGACCTACGGCTACGTCTACGTGGCCTCCGTGGCCATGGGCGCCAACAAGCAGCAGCTCATCAAGGCCTTTACCGAGGCCGAATCCTATCACGGGCCGTCCATCATTTTCTGCTACGCCCCCTGCATCAACCAGGGCATTCAGAAAGGCATGGGCAAGACCCAGGAAGAAATGAAGCTGGCTGTGCAGTCCGGGTACTGGCCCCTGTATCGCTACAACCCGGTGCTGGCCAAAGAGGGCAAGAACCCCTTCACCCTGGACTCCAAGGCCCCTGACGGAACATTGCAGACGTTCCTCTCCGGCGAAAACCGCTACAAGCTGCTGGAGCGAAGCTTCCCCGAAGAGTCAGAGAGGCTCCGGGCCCAGATGGAACAGGAGCTCCTGGTCCGCTATGAGACGTACCGCCGCATGGCTGAAGAAGAACCCATCACCATCTCGGTTGGCGGAGTGGAAGCCCAGGGCGGTGAGCAGGCTGAGGCAGACCAGTGCGAAGTCAAGGAGGTCCCTGAACAGGCCAGACCGGATTCCGGTGAACCCTGTGACGACGGAAGGTCGGGCAAATAGCCGGCCATCCTGATCGCATTCCAGCGATCTCGAGGCAAAGGGGGGCTCTCGTGCCCCCCTTTTTCTTTGGCCCGGCGTCTGGAACCCGGAAAAGAAAACGACATGACATATCAGGGCATTCGTTGTATGCTGCTGCATCATGACTTTTGGCAGCCGCATCATCCATGAGTGCTGAGCGCTTCGAAGGAGGAGAAGATGCCTGGATTGTACATCGGTTCCACCTCCGGTTTTGCCGGGAAGAACCTCGTGGCCATGGCCCTGGGTGTCATGCTCAAGGAGCAGGGCTACAAGGTCGGGTACATGAAGCCTGTGGGGACCCTGCCCAGCCAGCCCGAAAAAACCATGGGCGATGAAGACGCCTTTTTTGTCCAGGATGTCCTTGGCCTGACAGACGATCTGGAGCTGGTCACCCCGGTCCTGGTGACCCATGAGCTCAGAGTTCAGGCCTTTTCAGAAGGGTGCCCGGACTGGATGGGCAAGATCGTCCAGGCCTACGAAGCCTTGAGCAGGGACAAGGACATCGTCATCATGTGCGGGTCCGGGAGCTTCCTGCACGCTGGCAAATACTGCGATGTGGCCGGTCTGGACGTGGCTCAGGCCCTGGAGGCCAAAGTTGTGCTCATCGACAGGTTCTTCAAGGAGTTCTATTACGACTACCTCATCAGCGCCAGGGAACTGCTCGGCGAGACCATGCTCGGGACGATCTTCAACGCTGTCCCGGACTCCAGGGTCAGTGAGGTCAAAAACCATCTCGAGCCGCTGTTGAGGCGTCGGGGGATCAATCTCCTGGGAACGATCCCGGAGGACCACCTGCTCAATGCCATACGGGTCTATGATCTGGCGCAGCGCCTGGGCGGCAAAATCATTTCTGTGCCCACCAAACGCGATGTCATGGTTGAGAACTTTCTCATCGGGACCATGCAGGTGGAAAACTTCATGAACCACTTCAAGAAAAGAAAGAATTCAGCCGTCATCGTCGGTGGTGACAGGTCGGATCTTCAGCTCGTGGCGCTGGAAGGCAAATGCTCCTGTCTGATCCTGACCGGGAACCTCTACCCCAACGACATCATCCTCACCCGTTCAGAGGTCCTCGAAGTGCCGATCCTCGTCGTCCGGGACGACACCTACACCGTGGCCAAAAAAATGGAGAGCATCCTGGAAAGCAGCAAGCTCCGGGACCCGATCAAGGTCAAACACGGGGCTCAGCTGTTGAACTCGATCATCGATTTCTCAACCATCAAGAAGGGTCTGGGACTGGAATAATTCATCGCCTTGAACGGACAGCTTCCTGCTCGTCACAACTTCATCACAGTTTTCGGGTCTCGGGTTTCTGGAAGAGAACGTTGATGTGACCCGGCCCAGACAAAGCTGCATCACTGATCAAAGGAGACGAGTTGCGTGTCATCGCGCCATACATCGGAGGTCTTTGCTACCCTCGACCTGCCAGCCCGGCCAGAGGCCTGGTCTTTACCC
>CAZNIP010000048.1:0-23018 GCA_964573115.1 uncultured Desulfohalobiaceae bacterium
TGACCCCCTGCTCCTGGCCTGCCCCCCCTGAAGGGTTGAAAAAGCCTCTGAAGACGATGGGCAGAAAATAGAGGGCGTTCAAAAAAGAGCTCAGGAGCAGGACCACCAGAAAGAAGAGCTGCCCGGACTGGACCGTGCCCAGGACAAGATACCACTTGCTGAAGAAGCCTCCGGTCGGGGGCAGCCCGATCACGCTCAGGGAGCCGATGAAGAAGGCGGCCAGGGTGACGGGCATCTGCCTGCCGATCCCCTGCATCTGGGAGATGTACTTCTTGCCTGAAGCCACAAAAATGGCTCCGGCGCAGAAAAACAGGGTGATCTTGCCAAAGGCGTGCATGGCGATGTGGATCACCCCGCCGATCATGCCCTTGGGGGACAGCAGGGCCACTCCCAGGACGATGTAGGACAGCTGGGATATGGTCGAGAAAGCCAGCCTCCGCTTGAGCTCGTCCTGGGACATGGCGATCAGGGACCCCAGGATGATGGTCACTGAAGCGATGGCCGCGACCAGAGTCCCCAGCTGGAGGTTGGCCAGGAGGTCGACCCCGAAGGTCCCGGTCAGGATCCTGACAATGCTGAAGACCCCGACCTTGACCACGGCCACGGCATGCAGCAGGGCGCTGACCGGGGTCGGGGCGACCATGGCTGCCGGCAGCCAGGAATGAAAGGGCATGATCCCTGCCTTGGCGAACCCGAAGACAAAGACGAGCAGGAGCACGGTCAGGGAGGCTTTGGAGCCTGTCTCGGCCAGAATGCCCAGGGCCGAGAACTCCAGGGTGCCGGTGAGGTGGTAGCAGACCAGCATGGCCGGCAGGATCAGGCCCACAGAGGTGCCCAGGATGAAGCACAGGTATCGCCGTCCGGAAGCCTTGGCCTCCTGGTCCTGGTGATGGGTGACCAGAGGGTACGTGGCCAGGGACAGGATCTCGTAGAAGAGATACAGGGTCAGCAGGTTGGCGGAGAAGGCAGCCCCGATGGTCGCGGACAGGGCCAGGGCGAAGTAGCTGAAGTACCGGGTTTGGCCGTGCTCGTTGAGTCCCCGCATGTACCCCATGGAGTAGAGGCTGGTCACGATCCACAGGGAGGAGGCCACCAGGGCGAAGAGCATGCCCAGGCCATCCACCCGCAGGGCCAGGGACACGCCCGGGAAGAGCTGGACCAGCCTGGTGACCACCTCCTGACCCTGAAGGACCGGAGGCAGAAGAGACAGAATGAGCCCGAACTTGACCACCGCAGCGGTCAGGGTCCAGGCCTCTCTGACATTGGGCCTGGAGCTGGTGGACACAAGGACCGGAATCACGGCCATGGACACGAGCACGGCGAGCAGGGGCCGAAGGGAAGCGATCTGGTCCATCTACATCAGTCCTTGATTCAGAAATGGCAGGATAAAGGTGTTCACGATACCCTGGGAAGCCAGGCCCACGGCAATCAACCCCACACAGACCACGCCCAGGCTGATCAGCATGGACACCGGACCCTCCTTGACCGCAGTCTCCTGATGGTGCTCACCATGCCCGTGGGTATTGGACTCAGGAAAAAAACCAACCTCGATGACCCTGAAAAAAAGGATGGCGCTGATCAGGCTGCTGAGGACCAGGGCGGCCACAAACCCGTAATGCTGGGCCTCGAGCCCGCCCAGGATCAGGTACCACTTGCTGAAGAAGCCGCAGGTCGGGGGAACGCCGATGATGGCCATTCCGGCCAGGACGAAGCCGGACATGGTCCAGGGCATGGTACCGAACAGGCCTTTCAGGCTGGATATCTTCAATGTGCCCCTGGTGTAGACGATGCTGCCGGCGGCCAGCAGCAGGCCGAAGGTCATCAAGGCGTCGTTGATGATGTGCAGGATCGTCCCGGTCATGGCAGCCTGATTCCCGAGCCAGGCCCCGCCGACCATGTACCCGATCTCGGCCACGATGATGTAGGCGATCATCCTCATCACATTCTGCTGGGCCAGGGCCATGACCGATCCGGCCAGGATGGCCGCTGTGGCCAGCCAGACCACGAACTGGCTGACATCAAGGGTGGTGAAGGTGAAGTCCGCGCCAAAAACCGTCAGCATGAGCCTGATCATGACGTAGACCATGACCTTGGTCATCAATGGAGCCATGACCTGGCTGGCGGCCGGAGGGGCATAGGTGTAGGCGTTCGGCAGCCAGACATGGAGAGGGAAGAGGGCCATCTTGATCCACACCCCCACCAGGCAGAAGACAAAGGCCACCTGGATGGCCAGGGAATTGGCCAGGCCCGGTATCATGGTGGCCACATCCGCCATGTTCAGGGAACCGGTCATGATGTACAGGTAGCCCACGCCCAGGAGGTAGAAGCTGGCCCCGATGACCCCGATGAAGACGTAGTTCAGGCTGGCCACCGGCGCCCTGTCCGAGTTGCCCATGGCGATCATGGCGTAGGAGGTCAGGGAGGTGATTTCCAGGAGCACATAGAGGTTGAAGAGGTCGCCGGTGATGGTCACCCCCAGCAGCCCGGTGACGAACAGGAGATACAGGCTGTAGAAGGTGGTGTCCTTGAAGGTCAGGTCCTGGTGAATGCTCCTCCTGCTGGCCAGGATGTTCACAAAGGCCACTGCGGACACGAGCAGGATGACCAGGCTGTTCAGCAGGTCGACCTCAAAGGGGATGCCCATGGGTGGCGTCCACCCGGCGAGCCGATACTGCACAGCACCCTGTGCGGCCACCCGGAACGTCAGGGCCACGGCTGCAGCCAGCCCTCCGGCGAGCCCGAGCACGGTCACCGGGTAGCACAGCCTCCGGTCGGCCCAGATCAACCCTGCGTTCAGGATGGAGGCGAAAAGGGGACAGACGATGACAAGAGCGGCAGGGTGCACTGTTAGCGTTCCTTGATGCGCATTCTGATTTCATCTTCTTCAAGAGTCTGAAATCGTTGATAGACCTTCACCACGAGAGCCAGAGCCACCCCCAGGGTGGCGACGGAGACCACAATGGCCGTCAGCATGAGCACATGGGGCAGGGGGTTCATGTAATCGGCGGCGTGAATGACCATGTCCCCGCCGTGATGGCCGTGTCCTCCCTGGATGATGGGGATGGTGGCCCCGTGCTTGTAGCCGATGGAGATGAAGAAAAGGATGATCGCCGTCTGGAAGATGTTCATCCCCACCAGCTTCTTGACCAGGTTGGTCTTGGCGATCATGGCGTACAGCCCGATCATCATCAGGATGATGTACAGCCAGTAGTTGTACTTGTTCACGATCTCCTGCAACAGCTCTGTCACGCTCTCTGCTCCGGGGTATGAGCCGGCTCCACCCTCTAGGGACGGAACCGGGCTACAGTCCTTGGTTGTACCTGCCCTCAGAGGCAATGTTCAGATAGATGATGACCATGACGGCCATGACCGCTATGCCGACCCCGATCTCGATCCCGATCATGCCCAGGGCCCGGACATGGCCCGGATCAACCGGCAGGATCTTGGCCAGCTGGGCGTAGTCCAGAAAGTTGCCCCCCAGGATCATGCACAGCACCCCGATGCCGGCATAGATGAAGATCCCCAGGGCAATCAGGATGCCCAGGGCCTTTTCGTTCAAAAGCTCCACGGCTGCCCGCAGGTCAAAGGCAATGGCCATGAGGATGATGGCCGCCCCGAAGATGACCCCGCCCTGGAAGCCCCCTCCGGGGCTGAAGTCGCCGTGGGCCACCACGTAGAGGGCAAAGAGCATGATGAACGGGATGATGATCCTGGACACGGTCTTGATGATCAGGTCGTGGGGGACCCACATGGTGTCGATCAGGGCGAACTCTTTGGACTCCTTGGGCAGCTTCTTGGGGTCCTTGATGTGCAGAATGATCCCAGTGGGGATATGGCGGTACTCCCACCCCCGCCGCCTGGAGACAAAGCTCCGCAGGAGGAAAATGCAGGCCAGTCCGGCACAGAAGACCACCGCTGTCTCGAACATGGTGTCGTAGCTCCGGTAATCGGCCAAAACAGCCGTGACCAGGTTGGGGACTTCGGTCTCGTGCAGGGCCTCCTCAATGAAATGCGGGGACAGGTGGGTGCTGGCCGGGGACTGAGGGTCCCCCCAGGCTGGAAAGTCCTGGGTGGCGTAGAGCAGGAGCGCCCCGCAGAAGGTGACGATGAACAGGCCGATGATCTTCAATCTTTGGTCCTCCTCGTGGTTCGAAACACGGCAGCCACAAAAAAGACCGTGGACACCCCCGCACCGACGGATGCTTCGGTGAAGGCCACGTCCACGGCTCCCATGACAGCCCACAGCAGGCACATCATGAAGCTGTAGGCCCCGAAAAGGATCGCCGTGCTCAGGAGGTCGCGGACAGAGATGGCCGCCACCGCACACACGATGACCAGGGTCAGGATGAACAGGTCGATCTGCCAGTGCACGGCCTACCTCCTCTCTTCCCTGGTCCAGGGCTTGAGACCGGCCCGGATGCCTGCGTCCACAATGGCATGGGTGGCCGTGGGGCTGGAATGGAAGACGAATATCGCAATGAGCAGTATCTTCAGGCTGACCAGCACATGCGAGAAGCTCAGCCCCTCCAGGGCCAGGTTGTACAGGGCCAGGCCTCCCACCATGGACATGATCCCCAGGGTGTCCAGCTTGCCGGCAGGGTGCAGGCGGCTGTAGAAGTCGGGCATGCGCAGCAGCCCCACTCCCCCGCCGGTGAAGAGCACCAGTCCGAAAGCCAGGAGGAGAATGGCCAGAAAAGTGATGACCATGATCGCTCCGTCAGTGTTCAGTGTTCCTCAAACAAACCTTTTTTCTTGTAAAAATACCTGGATGCAGCCAGGACGGCGATGAAGTTCAGAAAGGCATAGGCCAGGGCGATGTCCACGAACATGTCCACCCGGCCGTAGATGAAGCCGATGAGCAGCAGCAGGACCACGGTCTTGCTGCCGATGGCGTTGGCCCCGATGAGCCTGTCCAGCACAGTGGGTCCGAACACGGCCCGGTACAGGGAGACGAGCATCAGGGCACACAAAAACAGAGCGCAAAAGAGGATGAAGGTGGTCATGATGCCTCCCTGGACTCAAACACGTGCAGCAGCTTCTGCTCCATGACCCCTGGAAGGCCCTCGGCAGAACAGCAGTCGATGGCATGGACCTGAAAGCGTCCTTCCGTATCAACCGTGACCGTGATGGTCCCGGGGGTCAGGGTGATGGAGTTGGCCATGGCCACCAGGGAGAGGTCCTGGCGCAGGGGGCTCTGGAAGCCCACGATGTGCGGATCGATCTTGTCCATCATCCGGGGGTCGAAGACCAGCCTGAGCAAATGGAGGTTGGCCTTGAAAATTTCCTTCAGCAGCCAGGGGAGATAGCCCAGAAAGGCCAGGCTCTTTTTGAAGTACCCTTTGTCAGGGTTGGGAAAGAGCAGCTCATGGCAGAGAAAGGCCACAATGAGCGAAGACACGACCCCGAGAGAGAGGATCAGGGGGATCATTTTTCCGGACAGGATGACCCAGAAGACCATGGCGAAGACAAAGGTCAGCCCGAATGAAACCCCTTTCTGGCGGACCGTCCTCCAGGCCCTGCGAAATCCATTGGTCTTTTCTGGTGCAGTGGACTTCATGTCTGCTCACCCGAGGTTTTGAGGCGATTGGAGTGTGATCAGAGACGGCAGCTGGCGATACAGACCAGAGAGCCGAGATCAAATTCGACCTTGAAATCAGGTCTCATCGCCAGATAGAGTAATGATGAACGTGGTGCCTTTCCCGGGGCGGCTCTTGACACTGAGGGTCCCCCCAAGGCTGTGAATGATCTTTCTGCAGATGGGCAGACCCAGTCCGGTTCCTTTGCCCACTGGCTTTGTGGTATAAAAGAGTTCGAAAATATTGTCCAGCTTGTCCTCGTCGATACCCGGACCGTTGTCGGACACCCAGAGCTGCACCCCTTCGCTGGAATGCTCCACCTCGATCCAGATTCTGCCGCCGTCCTTGACACGCGTTTCCCGAACCGCATAGACGGCATTGCTGATCAGGTTGACCAGGACCTGCTGCAGGAGCTGGGCATTGGACTGCAGAGCAACACCCTGATCAGGAAAGCTGGTCACGATCTCCACCGGGGGATACTTGAGCTCCGGCTTCATGTAGCGCAAGGTTTCGTCAATGAGCTGCCGCAGGTCGATCTTGTCCTTTTGGGGGCCCGCCCCCCTGGCAAAGTCCAGAATCTGGTTGGTGATCATCCGGCATCTGCTGGTCTGCTCTTCGATCTCCACAAAGGTCTTTCGCAGCTCGTTGCGGTCCTCCTCCACCATCCCCTTGGCATCGTCGATGACCACACTCCCCCACCCCGAGGCCTGACTGATCACGGAAAGCGGGTTTTTCAGGTCGTGCACGATGGCTGCGAGCATCCGCCCCATCTCTGCCAGACGGTCAATGTGCACCAGGTCGTCCTGAAACTTGAGCCAGGCGCTGGTGTCTGTGGCCACGGCAACACTCCCCTGGCGGTCCCCTGTCTGGTCCAGCCAGAGGCTGAGGCTCACTCTGCATGGCACGGCACGCCCACTGGAATGGACGAAAGAGACATCCCTCTTCAGAACGGAATAGTCCAGAAGCCGGTTCAGGACACTCTCAAAGGCCTCAGGTTCAGAGCAGTGATCCAGGATCGAGGTGCCCCTCAGTTCATGCCTGGTCCAGCCCAGCAGCAGCTCGCCCGCAAGACTGCAGTCCACGATCCTCCCTCCAGTATCAAGGGCAAAGATCGTCTGATCCGAGCATCGGGAAAGGCTGGCCAGGAAACCGTCCCGCTGATCACTGTCCTGAACCGGGAGGAGGAAGGTTTCCTGGTCCGGGGCCGGAGACTCAGTCTTCTTCAACCCCATAGATCCTTCTCAATTTGTTGATGGTCTTCTTGATCCCCTTGACCCCCATCCCGGAGCTCTGAATGTCCTTGACTTCCGCATCAAACTTCTCCTGCTGCAGCTTGAGCTTTCGCTGATAGGCATCCTTGATGCCCTGGAGCAGGGCCGCATAATCAATGGGTTTGAGCAGATACTGAAAGGCATCATGCTGTCCGCTGGCCAGGGCAGTATCAATGGAGCCGTACCCCGTGAGCACGATGCACTGAAGGAAAGGCTGGATCTCTTTCAGCCGCCTCTGGGTCTCCACCCCATCTATCCCGGGCATCTTCAAGTCGACCACCGCGACGTCAAAATTGTCGTCGGCCGCTGTCTGCAGTGCCTCTTCACCGGAAAAGGTGACCTTGACCGTGAAACCCTCCCTCAGCAACCGCTTGGACAGGTATTCAAGAAGCGTCTGCTCATCGTCGATCAGCAAAATCCGTATGTCTTTGCCTTCGCTCATCGTAACTCCTTGGCCGGTTGAGGATGGCTGTCTACCCCTTGGAGCTATATCCGGTCGTGCTCGAGATTGTCAACTATGACCGGTGCTTCAGCGACTTTCCAAGGCCTGGTGCACAGCTTTGACTCCTCGGGCTCACGGCTTGTGATCCCGCCAAGAACGTGATACCCCTTGTTCACAACAGCCATTTTCGGAGACACCCATGCCTGGCGCGAACGAACCCAAAATCCACTACCCGGAAGAACTCGCCTCCCGTCCAGATATGAGAAGAGAGCTCGTCTCCCAACTCTTTCTGAACTCGCCCATCGGGATCTACATCGTCCAGGATGGCATCTTTCGATTTGTCAATCCCGAATTTCAGCGGATCACCGGCTATGATGAAGCCGAGCTCAAGGGGACCAGATCCCTGGATCTCGTCCATCCGGATGACAGGGGCATGGTCAAGGACAAGGCCGTGCAGATGCTCAAAGGGCAGAGGACTTCACCCTATCAGGCCAGAATAATCAGAAAGACCGGAGTCTATAAATACGTTCTGGAAACCATCTGCTCTATCAACTATCGGGGTGAACGAGCGGCCCTGGCCTATTTCATGGACAACACCGAGCAGGAGCTGATCAAGGAAGCCCTGAAAAAATCGGAAGAAAAATTTCAAAAGGCCTTTCGATCCAGTCCGGACTGGGTGGTCATCTCCACCCTGGACCAGGGAGTGTACCTCGAGGTGAACCTGGCCTTCCTGCACACCACCGGATACACCGCCAGCGAGGTCATTGGCATGAGCTCCACAGACCTGGGCATCTGGGTCGATCCCAAGGAGCGGGACGAGCTCCATGAGATCCTGAGGGAGAACGGCCGGGTCTGCAATGCTGAAGTCAGGTTCAAGATCAAATCGGGGACCATCATCCACGTCCTGTGGTCAGCCGAGGTCATCCAATACGAGGGGCAGGAATGCCTCATTGCGGTCACCAGGGACATCACCGACCGCAAGCTGGCCGAACAGGAGCAGGTCCAGCGGGAAAGGCTGCAGGGAGTCGTGGAGATGGCCGGGGCCACCTGTCATGAAATGAACCAGCCCCTGCAGAACATCTTTTTCATGCTCGAAGAGCTGGCCGAGGAAAACCCTGAGAACCCGGTCTGCGGCGAAATCAAGAAACAGGCCGAGAGGATCAGGCAAATCACCAACAAGCTCGAGCACATCACCTCATACGAGACCAAAGACTACATCCAGGGCACGAAGATCATCGACATCGACAAGGCCTCACTCCAGTGCCCTGTGGAACCGTTTCCTGAATGATGATCATCCGTCCTGTCTGAGCCTTCCGGCTCATCCGGCCACATGATCGAAAATTTCCAGAAACCTGGAGCTAGACCATGCACAAACACCTTTTGATGACGTTCAGCGACGACCCCAGCGCCCTGTTCGGGCTCCAGTTCGTGGGGGCCTTTTTTCAGAACAAGGCAGACATCAAGTTCACCCTGTTCTACATCGCCCCGAGGACGAGCACGGTCTCCGCTCCCCCGGCTGACGACCAGGATGAACCGGTCTGCGACCTGGCCCTGGAAACCGCCAGGCAGCGACTCTTGACCGCCGGTTTTGCCGAGGCCAACCTCCTGTGCAAGGTCAAGAAGCGGTCTGTGAGCACGGCCAAAGACATCATCCATGAAGGCAACGTCGGCATGTATGACGCGGTCATCCTAGGCCGGCGGGGCATCTCCAGGCTGGAGGAGCTCATCAACGACAGCGTGAGCATGCGGGCCCTTGCAGAAGAGCGGGTCTCACCGCTCTGGATATGCCGCAAGCCTGAGCTCGACCGCAGGAACGTCCTGGTGTGCGTCGATGGCTCTGAGCCCTCCCTGCAGATTGCCGATCACGTCGGGTACATGCTGAATCAGCAGACCGGCCACGACGTGACCCTGTTTTCGGTGACCAAAAAGGGAGCCTCGGCTTCGGATCGGGCTTTTGACCAGGCCCAGGCCGCCCTGAGAGAGAACGGTTTCCCCGAAGAGCAGATCCACCGGCAGACCCGGACAGCCACGGATGTGGCCGGAGCCATTGACAAAGAGGCCACTTCGGGTCGCTATGCTGCGGTGGCCGTTGGGCATTCCGGCGAAGCCAGGGAAGGATTTTTCACCATCGGTTCGGTGAGCAAGAAGCTCTGCTACACTCTGACTGGGGCCACGCTCATGATCGGGTGAGGATACTGACAACTCTTCTGGCACCGGGGTCGATCGTCAAAACTCTGCTCTTTTCAATTTGCTCAACCTTATCAACCTCTTCAACATACAGAGACCATTTCTCCAGGCCCCTGCACCGCCTGACATTGCGTCAGATCACGACGTGTTTGAAAATCGACACGAAAAATTTTCTTCCTTGATCCACTTGGCCGGATCGTTCATTCCTCGGTCGCAGTGTTGGGGTCTTTTCTTCCCTCAACCATCCACCCTCCAGCCTCGACCTCCAGCCAGGCCAAAGGCCGGGCTGGTCTCAAGACTCCCTGCCCTGCTCAGTTCCCAAACACCGAGAGCATGACCCCGGCAGCCACGGCAGATCCGATGACCCCAGCCACATTCGGCCCCATGGCGTGCATGAGCAGGAAGTTGTCCGAGCGCTCCTTCTGCCCCACCACCTGGGAGACCCGGGCGGCCATGGGCACGGCCGAGACCCCGGCCGAGCCGATCAGCGGGTTGATGTCCCCCTTGGAGAGCTTGTTCATGAGCTTGGCCAGGAGGACCCCGGTTGCCGTGCCCACGGCAAAGGCGGCGATGCCCAGAGCCAGGATGCCCAGGGTCTTCAGGTTCAGAAAGGAGTCGGCGCTGGCCGTGGCCCCCACCGTGATGCCCAGGAAAATGGTCACGATGTTGATCAGGGCGTTCTGGGTGGTCTCGCTCAACCTGGCTGTGACCCCGCACTCCCGGAAGAGGTTGCCGAGCATGAGCATCCCGATCAAAGGCGCCGCAGCAGGCAGGATGAGGATGACCAGGATCGTGACCAGAACCGGAAAGATGATCTTTTCCCTCTTGGAGACCGGCCTGAGCTGCTTCATCACGATCTGACGCTCTTTCTTTGTGGTCAGAAGCTTCATGATCGGCGGCTGGATGATCGGCACCAGGGCCATGTAGGAGTAGGCCGCCACAGCCGTGGCCGCCATCATGTGCGGGGCCAGCATGGAGGACAGATAGATCGTGGTCGGACCGTCCGCCCCGCCGATGATCCCGATGCTGGCTGCCTCCGGGTAGGTGTAGCCCAGGAAAATGGCCCCGAGAAAGGTGGTGAAGATCCCGAATTGGGCCGCAGCCCCGAGCAGGATGGACCGGGGGTTGGCGATCAGCGGCCCGAAGTCGGTCAACGCCCCGACCCCCATGAAGATCAGCGGCGGGAAGATGCCCAGCTCATCCCCCTGAAAGAGATAGTACAGCAGCCCCCCGATCTGTTTGGTGTGCAGACCGTGTTCGCCGACCTCCATGACCGGCTCGGCCATCAGGCCGGTCATCGGGAGGTTGATGAGCAGCATCCCGAATCCGATGGGCACGAGGAGAAGAGGTTCGTACTTTTTGGCGATTCCCAGATAGAGCAGGGTCAAGGCGATGAGGATCATGACCAGATGACCGAAGGTCATGTGGATGATCCCGGTGGACCCGATGAAGAGCATCATTTTTTCAAACATTGGAACCTCATGTCAGCTTTTCTCTGGCAAAGCTGACATCTCTTTGGGTGAAATGTGAGAGGGCTCAGCTCCAGGATGTCGCACCATTCAGGTGCCCTTCACAACTGCCAGCTTGATCATTGAACACGATCTCTGAACCGCTCCCCTTTTCCACGGAGACCTGCCTGAAGACCGTGGAGTTCTTCGGCTCCAGAAGTTTCATGCGAGTCCTGCCAGTGGCCGCGCTGACAGACATGAGCCTATTCAATGCGCATGAGCTGATCCGCACTGTTCACCGAGGCCCCTTCCTGGACAAAGATCTCGGAAACCTGTCCGGCCTGGGGGGATCTGATCTCGTTTTCCATCTTCATGGCCTCGAGAATGAGCAGCAGGTCTCCCTGGCGGACACTGTCCCCCTGGTCGACTTTGAGGGCGATGACCTTGCCGGACATGGGAGCGGTCACGTCTCCAGCCCCCTGGGCAGGCCTCGGAGCTGAGGGGGCGGCAGCCGGTCCGGCCGGGCCCTGCGCCGGGGCTGAGGGCTTGGGTGCTGCCTGGCGGGAGGGCGGCCTGGCACCGTCGGGACTGTCCAGTTCCTCGACCTCGACCTCGTATGACTTGCCTTCAACCGTGATTCGATATCGTTTCATTGACCTCATGCTCCTTGATGTGCAGACCTGGCCCCTCACGAGCCGCTCTGCCGCATATTTCCCCGTATGCCCGCCCTGCGCCACTGAGCGGACCTCTCCCCGGCGATCTTGATGGATGTGATTCGGAATGGCCTGCCCGGGCCCTGTGCTGCGGCAACGGCCGCTGTGATGACTGCGATGGGCGGGCCGGCCTGGTGGGAACGCGCTGGCGGGGCCCTGTCTTCAGCCCTGGCAGGTGGCTTGGACGGAGAAGGCGTCTGCCTCGTGCGTCCCCGCTGAAACCACTTCTCCATCAGGGCCATGGCCCCGTAGAGGACGATGAGGATCATAAAGACCACCCCCATCCCGATGACCATGATCTGCAGTCCGGTCGTCAGCTTGTCCATGCCCGCCTCCATCACGTCTCTGCCTTCGGCAGTGACGTGATCCTGGGTTTGAGGTGCCAAGATGCCATCCCGAGTGCGGGAGCGAATCGCAAGCGTCGAACCTTGAGCACCACAGTCACGATGACTTCAAAAAATTTCATCCCTGACCAAACCAGCCGAGTCGAAGACCTTCTCGACATCTCGGGGATCTTTCTTTCCCTCAACCCTCGACCTTCAGCCAGGCCTCGGCCTGGCTGAATCAGAGCGGAATGTTGCCGTGCTTTTTGGCTGGACGCTGCTCCCTTTTTGAGGCCAGCATCTCCATGGCGGAAATGATCATCGGGCGGGATACGCTGGGCTGAATCACGTCTTCCACGTACCCGAACGACCCGGCCCGGTAGGGATTGGCGAATTCTTCCCGGTACTCGCTGATCTTTTCCGCCCTCTTGGCTTCCTTGTCCTCAGCCGCCTCGATCTCTTTGCGGGAAACGATGTTGGCCGCCCCCTCCGGCCCCATGACCGCAATCTCGGCCGAGGGCCAGGCAAAGACCTGATCCGCACCCAGCTCTTTGCTGCACATGGCGATGTATCCACCGCCGTAGCCCTTGCGCACCACCAGGGTCACCTTGGGGACCGTGGCTTCTGAATAGGCGTAGAGCATCTTGGCCCCGTGCCTGATGATCCCGCCGAACTCCTGGTTGGTGCCAGGCAGGAAACCCGGAATGTCCATGATCGTCAAAATCGGAATGTTGAAGGCATCGCAGAACCGGATGAACCTGGCTCCCTTGTCCGAGGCATTGATGTCCAGGCACCCGGCCAGGTAATTGGGCTGATTGGCGATGACCCCGACTGTCTTGCCGTTCAGGCGGCCGAACAGGGTCAGGATGTTGGCCGCATATCCGGGCTGAACTTCGAGGAAGTCGCCATGATCCAGAATCTCGGACACGACCTCCTTCATGTCGTAGGCCTTGTTCGGGTGCTCTGGCATGATCGAGTCAAGGGTCTGGCTGATCCTTTCCGGGTCGTCGCTGCACTCAACGGCCGGCAGGTCCTCCAGGTTGTTCGCCGGCAGGTACGACAGCAGGACCTTGATCATCTCAAAGCATTCGTCTTCGTCCTGAGCCTTGAAGTGGGCCACGCCGCTGACCTGGGTGTGGGTCACGGCCCCTCCGAGGTCGTCTGCGCTGACCACCTCGCCGGTCACGGACTTGATGACCTGAGGGCCGGTGATGAACATCTTGCTCGTGCCATCGACCATGAACACGAAATCGGTCAGGGCTGGGGAGTAGACTGCCCCGCCTGCGCAGGGTCCCATGATCACCGATATCTGCGGAATGACACCGGAGGAGATGGTGTTCCGGAAAAAAATATGACCGTAGCCGCTCAGGGAGGACACCCCTTCCTGAATCCTGGCTCCTCCGGAATCGTTGATCCCCACGATGGGTGCGCCCATTTTCAGGGCCATGTCCTGAACTTTGGCGATCTTGGCCGCATGCATCTCCCCGAGAGAGCCGCCCATGACGGTGAAGTCCTGGGCAAAGGCGTACACCAGGCGGCCGTTGACCGTGCCGTATCCTGTGACCACTCCGTCACCCGGCGTCTCGGCCCCGGCCATGCCCTTTTCCCTGCTCCGGTGACTGACAAAGACGTCGAGCTCCTTGAAGCTGCCCTGGTCGAAGAAGATGTCCAGCCGTTCCCTGGCGGTGGACTTGCCCCGCTGGTGCTGCTTGTCGATCTGCTCAGGACCGCCTCCGGCTTCGATGATCGCTCGTCGTCTCTGTAAATCCTGAATCTTGTCCTCTTGATGACTCATCAACGCTCCTGGATCGTTAACCGGACTCGTATGACATCAACACGTGTGAAAGGCCGAACACTATCCTGGCCCACACCTCAGGGCTCCTGTCCCTTCTCGACCCTCTATCATCGATCTGTCAAGCCGGCCAGCGGCCGCAGACGTCCAGTTTGATCAAGGGTGATAATTAGGGGCTGGCTCCTCTGACTGCTCTCCTTTCCAAGGGGAGCTGGCCGAGGGCCTGAGGGGTTCTTTCTTTCGAAGTTCATACGAGCGCGGCCGCTGGCCGCGCTGAAAAGACATCCCGTTTGAACAGGATGCCCTTCAGACGGGATGTCTGGCAATCTGTATGCCGTTGTTCAGCAGGTCCTGCTGCAGGACTTCGCGCATCCGCCGGCTCACAGGGCCTGGGCGGACATCGTGGATGGGCTGGTCGTTGTACCTGACCACCCCCACCGCATCGAAGCTCGTTCCCAGAAGGATGACTTCCCTGGCCTCCAGGAGTTCCCATTCCTCAACCGGCCTGATGACGATCTGGATCTCGTCGGCCAGAAGCTCCAGGGCCCGCATCAGGGTGGTCCCCTCCAGGGCCTGGCGCAGCTCCGGGACCACGAGCTCACCGCTCCGGGAAACAAGACAGATGTTTTCCGTCGCGCCCTCGGCCACAAAGCCATGCTCGTCAAAACAGAGCGGGTAGTCGTATCCCTTGAGCACAGCTTCCCGTTTCATGAGCACGTTGGGCAGGTAGTCCACGCTCTTGACCTTGGACAGGTAGTCCTGTTTGGCCGGAACCTGGACCCTGAAGGCCGTGACCCCGTGCTCCCAGAACTCGGGGTCATATCTCTTCAGCTTGCGGATGACCAGATAGAGGCTGGACTCGGGGCATTCCCGGAAATCAATGGTGAATCCCCCAGGACCCCGGCCGATGAGGGCCGTGATCAACCCCTCGTCATGCCCGGAAGCAGCGGTTGTTTCCAGAATGAGCTCCCGGACCCGCTTCCACGAACATGGGGGCTGGAGGAAGAGCGCTTCACAGGACCGCTTCATCCTGGCCACGTGGGCGTCGAGCTGATACACCTTTCCGTGTTCGAACTTGAGGGTTTCGAACACCCCGTCGCCCCTGTGGACGAGGTGGTCGTCCAGGGGAATGACCATCATCCTTGGATCACGGCAGATCAGGTCCAGCCTGTGGTCGTAGAAGGCCAGAACGTTGTCCAGCCCCGGCCTGGGGATGTTGAGCAGCCCCTCCATGTACTCGTCTGTGCTTGCGATCCTGGTCACGATTCAGCCCGCAGTATGGTTGAAATTGGCTCTTCTCATCAGGACTGCTGCGACAGTTTGTTCTCATGAACCGATTCTGAATCCGTCATCCAGGTCGTGATCCGGGAGCCATTTCTGTTTCTGGATTCCGGCCTTCTCCGGAATGACGGGAAAAGACCTTCGCCGTTTGAGGAGACAAACGGCTCTGCCGCTGGAGTGTTGGCCTCTTTCACAATGTACGTGCATTGTGCATCAGGCCCTGGAGAGCAGACCTCTGTTCAGGATCTCCTCGGCGATCTGCACCGTATTCAAGGCCGCCCCTTTGCGAATGTTGTCCGACACGATCCACAGGTTCAGGCCGTTGTCAATGGTCTCATCCTCTCGAATGCGGCCGACAAAGGTGTCGTCCTCCCCGGCAGCGTGGATGGGCATGGGGTAAATCTTTTCCCCCGGGTTGTCCAGAACCCGGACCCCGGGAGCCTGGCTCAGGATGACTCTGGCCTCCTGGGAGGTCAGTTTCCTGCTCGTCTCCACATTCACGGATTCGCTGTGGCCGAAAAAGACCGGCACCCTGACGGTGGTCGCGGTGACCCTGATGCCCTCATCGCCGATGATCTTGATGGTCTCGTTGACCATCTTCATCTCTTCCCTGGTGTACTCGTTGTCCTCGAAAGCATCGATATGGGGCAGACAGTTGAAGGCGATCTGATGGGGGTAGACCGTCACTTCCGGCTCCTGCATGTTGAACAGGGCCCGGACCTGGGACTGGAGCTCCTCCACAGCCTTTTGCCCGCTTCCGGACACGGCCTGATAGGTGGAGACCACGACCCGCTTGATCCCGGCCTTGTCATGCAGAGGCTTGAGGACCACGACCATCTGGATGGTGGAGCAGTTCGGATTGGCAATGATGTTCTTGTGCCAGCGCAGGTCGTCAGGGTTGACCTCCGGGACCACCAGGGGGACCTCAGGGTCCATTCGCCAGGCGCTCGAGTTGTCCACCACCACGCACCCGGCCTGCGCCGCCTTGGGGGCAAACTCCCTGGATGTTCCGCCACCGGCTGAAAAAAGGGCCAGGTGGACATCGTTGAAGGAATCCTCCCTGAGCTCCTCGACGGTCAGCTCGCCCCCTCTGAAGGGCAGTTTCTTGCCTTCAGACCGGGCCGAGGCCAGGGCGCGGACGTTCCTGGCTGGAAAGTCGCGCTCTTCGAGGATCTTGAGCATCTCACGCCCAACCGCCCCTGTGGCGCCGGCCACGGCAACAGCCAGTTCCTGTGCATTCATGGCGTTCCTCCTCATTTGGGTTCTGTAGGCCGCAAAACCCTTTGACGGTTCGCCGACCTCGCCTGGAGGCCCGGCATCAACCCTATCCGGCCACTGTTCCGGCAATCTTGAAGATGGGCAGATACATGCTGATGACCAATCCCCCGACCACGACCCCCAGAAAGACGATCATGATCGGCTCGATCAGGGAGGTCAAATTGGAGACGGCCACATCCACTTCGTCGTCATAGAAGTCAGCAACTTTCGAGAGCATGGTGTCCAAAGATCCCGTGGATTCGCCGATGGACAGCATGTGAATGACCATCGGGGGAAAGACTCCTGTGGCGTCCAGGGGTTCTGCCAGGGTCTGTCCTTCGGATATCGATTTTCGGGCCTTGAAAACCCCGATTTCCACAGTCTTGTTGCCTGCGGTTTTGGCCACCACCTCCAGAGCATAGAGGATCGGCACTCCGCTGGAAACCATGGTGCTCAGGGTTCTGCTGAACCTGGCCACGGCCACCTTGCGCAGCAGAGGCCCGAAGACCGGCAGAAAGAGGATCCACCGATCGACGAGTATCTTGCCCCGCTCCCAGCGATAGAAGAATCGGAAAAGGACCACAAAGGCAGCCAGCCCCAGGAGGATCCAGATGATATTGCCTTTGACAAAACGGCTCAATCCGATGACAAAAGCTGTCGGCGCCGGCAGGGAACCTCCGAAGTCGGCAAACATTTTTTCAAAGGTGGGGATGACGAAGATGAGGATGATCGCGATCACGCCCACAGCCACGACGCTGACCACAGCAGGGTAGATCATGGCCCCCTTGACCTTGGACTTGAGGTTGGCCGCCTTTTCAATGTACTCGGCCAGGCGGTTGAGCACAATGTCCAGAACACCTCCGGTCTCCCCGGCATTGACCATGTTCGTGTAGAGGTCGTCGAACACATCCTTGTGTTTGGCCAGGGCCTCGTAGAGTGAGCTGCCGCCCTCCACGTCATTCCTGACCTCGTAGAGCTTGCGCCGCAGTTTGTTGTTTTCGGTCTGCTCGCACATGACCTGCAAGGCCTGAAGAATCGGGACTCCTGAGTTGACCATGGTTGCGAACTGCCTGGAGAACACAACCATGTCCCTGGAGCTGACCCCCCCCTCGAGAAACGTGCCTTCCAGCAGATCCTTGGGCTTGGGCTTGACCTTGATCTCGGTGAATCCCTTTCTCTGGAGGGAACCCTGGGCCATCTCCAGACTCGGGGCATCCAGGTCCCCTTTGACTTTTCGACCGGCCCTGTTTCTGGCCTTGTAGATGAAAATGGGCATGCTCGTCCTTCTCCCCTGTTCAGATTGGAAACTCAGCGCTCAAGGAGGGTTGAAACCTTCGACGGTTTACGTCTGGTCCGATTCAGTATAGACTGCTGCCCGGATGTGCTGCGGTTGCTGACACCCGGCACCCATAAACCATTCAAAGCGTTTTTTCAAACCCGGGTCATGACTGTTCCTGCCTTTGAGCCACTCATTGGCACAAGGCCCCACAGCTTTTTGCAAAAACCATGCAATGTTGACGTCAGGTCAGGCCATGGCTTCCTTGCCCAAGACTTACGCAATCATTCCAGCTCGATACGATTCTTCCCGCTTTCCTGGGAAACCACTGGCCCCGATCCTGAATCGTCCCATGATTTGGCATGTCTGGACCAGGGCTGCCCGCTGCCCGGAACTGGACGGCATCTTCCTGGCCACTGACGACGATCGCATCCTCAAGGCGGCCGCAGAGCTGGACATCCCGGCGGTGTCCACCAGCCGGGACCACACCAGCGGCACGGACCGGATCTATGAGGCGGCCTGCAGGCTCAACCTTCCTCTGGACTCCGTGATCATCAATGTCCAGGGCGACGAACCCGCTCTGAACCCGGACATGCTCACTGAGCTCGTCCGTCCCATGACTGACCCCGCGGTCCAGGTCAGCACACTGGCCAGACTGATCACGGCCTCTGAGGCCCAGAATCCCAACATGGTCAAAGCCGTGCGGTCGGCCAACGGCCAGGCCCTCTATTTTTCCCGGGCTCCCGTGCCCTTTGCCAGAGATGGACAGGCTGTGCCCTACCTGGGTCACATCGGGCTGTACGCCTATCGCCTTCCCGTCCTGAAGCGGTTTCACGAACTCCCTCCCAGCCCCCTGGAACACCTTGAACACCTGGAGCAGCTCAGGCTGCTCGAAGCAGGCTTTCACCTCCAAATCGTGCTCACCGAGCACAGCTCCCAGGCCGTTGACCGGCCTGAAGACATCGCCCTGGTGGAAGCCATTCTGCACAAGGAGAACAACTGATGCGAGCCATCTTAGGACTCGAAGACGGGACTTGGTTTGAAGGCCGGTCTTTCACCGGACCGGGAGAGGCCAGCGGTGAAGTCATCTTCAACACCGGCATGAGCGGATATCAGGAGGTTCTGACCGACCCCTCCTACTGCCGGCAGCTGGTGTGCATGACCTACCCCCACATGGGCAACTACGGCATCAACCCCGAGGACATCGAATCCAGCCGGATCCAGGTCTCAGGCTTCATCGTCAAGGAATGCTGCCGGCAACCGTCGAACTTCAGGAGCACGATCTCGCTGCCCGACTATCTCTCCCAGCAGGGGGTTCTCGGGATGGAAGGACTCGACACCCGGGCCCTGACCAGACACATCCGGCTGCAGGGGGCCATGCGCGGCGTGATCTCCACCTCTGGCGAGCCGCAGGAGGTGGTGGCCAAGGCCAGGGAAATCCCAGAAATGGAGGGCTCCAACCTGATCCCCCATGTGGAGCCCCAAAAACCCTATCTGTGGACGGACCAGGGTCCTCAGCCGGTGGACCTCTCCCCGGGCTCCTCAGTCTGGACCGGCTCCGGCCCGCGAGTCCTGGTCCTGGACTACGGGGCCAAGTGGAACATCCTCAGGCATCTCAGGAACCGCGGGGCCCAGGTCCTGGCCGTGCCAGGCTCCTGGACAGCCGAGCAGGTCAAGGGGTGTGAACCCGAGGCCATCTTTCTGTCCAACGGTCCCGGCGATCCAGCTGCCCTGGACTCGATCATTCATCACTGCGCCATGCTCATGGATGATTACCCGACCGGGGGGATCTGCCTCGGACACCAGATCATCGGCCTGGCCCTTGGCGCCACGAGCTTCAAGCTCAAATTCGGGCATCACGGCCTGAACCACCCGGTCAAGGATCTGTCCACCGGGCATATTGAAATTTCTTCTCAGAATCACGGTTTTTGCGTCGACATCTCAAAACTGGACGTCCTCCGCCAGACCCATATCAACCTCAACGACGCCACCCTGGAAGGCTTCAGGCACACCTCCAGGCCGATCATGGCTGTTCAGTACCATCCAGAGGCCGCACCAGGGCCGCACGACTCAAACAGTTTTTTCGATGCCTTCATGCGCATGGTCCAGGGTCAGTCTTAGAACCTGGATGAACCATCCCTGAATGTTCAGCGCTGCCCGGGACCGCGCTGAAGAGGAGCTTGACATGGCAGGTGATGTCAGCAAGGCCAGATCGCGTTTGAACAGCGTCAATCTCCTGCTCAAACAGCAAAAACTGATCTCAGCCGTCATGGCCCTTGAGGAGGGGGTCAGCATCTATCTGCACACTCAACTCCTGAAGCATGAGATCCAGGACCTCCAGCACAAGATCGAGTCGGCCACAGCGGCTTTGAGTCTGAACCAGGACTTCAAGCAAAACTACCCTCTGGTCCTCGAGTACACCCCGGGGCATGAGAAGACGCTCCAGAAAGAGCTCAGGAAGATCGTTGAAGAGCTCCAGGAATCAGTGACCTCCGGCGCCCAGGAGCACCTCAAGCTCCTCGAGCAGCACAAGGAGACCGCATTGACCTCTGGCCAGGCCCACCTGGACCGCAGGGAGTTCGACCAGGCCGAAACTGTTTTTCAGTCCCTGCTGAAAGAGTTCAGCGATGATGCCGACCTGAAGATCGACATCGCTGACCGGTATCTGGAAAAAGACCTCTTTGACGAAGCCCTCAAGTACCTCAAGCGGGCCCACGACGACGATCCGGACTCGATCTTCGTCCTCAACAAGCTGGGCGTGGCCCTGCGCAAGGCCGGCCGATTCCAGCTGGCGGAAAGGGTCTTTCTTGAGGCCCTGCGCAAGTCCTCGTCAGACGAATTTCTCTTCTTCAATCTCGGCCGGGTCTACATCGACTGGAAAAAATGGGGCAAGGCCATCCAGGCCTCGGAAAAGGCCCTTTCCTGCCGCTCCCCCTTTCCGGAAGCCGAAAAGATGCGCCTCTTTGCCCAAAAGAAGCACAAGGCTTCCGCATAGCTGTCAGCGCTGCCCCTGGCTTTCCCCAGTTTGACCATGCTCAGGCTCCCTCTTTCGAAAGCTCCGCCTGAGGGCTCTCCTCTGCTTGAGAAGAGCCGGGCTGATGGGTGTCTGGCTCATCCGGCCTTTCATGCCAACACGGCGCCGGTCCTGGCCGTCATCTTCACTCTTGACTGTGGACAAGACGAAGGGCGGCCTCCACCGCCAGCTGCAAGCTTGCGGTCTCGGCCCGGCCGGTTCCCACCAGGTCGTATCCGGTGCCGTGATCCACAGACGTTCGCACCCAGGGCAGGCCAAGGGTGATGTTCACGGCCTGATTGAAGTGAACGGACTTGAGCGGTCCCAGCCCCTGATCGTGATACATGGCCAGGACCGCTGAGAACTCCCCCTTCAGAGCCCGGTGAAAGATGGTGTCCGCAGGCAGCGGTCCCTCGACCCTGATGCCCGCTTTCCGGGCCTCGAGAATGGCCGGGCTGATGATCCTCTCCTCCTCATGCCCCAGTTGCCCCCATTCGCCTGCATGGGGATTCAGGCCGCAGACCCCCAGGGGGCGGCCGGAGGGGCCATCGAGCCGGCGCACCAGATTCCAGGTCAGCCCCAGGCAGCGGACGATCTTCTCCCCGGTCACCCTTTCGCTGACCATCCGCAGGGGCAGGTGAGTGGTCACCAGAGAAACCCGAAGGATGGGACCTGCCAGATGCATGCACACCTGATCGGCCTCCAGTCCGGCTCTGTTGGCCAGAAACTCAGTGTGGCCGGGGAAACGATATCCGGCCTCGTTGATCATGGCCTTGTTCAGGGGACAGGTGACCAGGCCCCCTCCCTGCCCGGCCCGGAGGGCTTGACAGACTGTATCCAGGCTGATCGCCGCAGCCCGGCCGCCTTCTCGAGTGGGCTCCCCGGGACAGCTCTGAAAATCCCGCAGTGCTGACGGGGTGAAGACATACAGTCCAGGGGGCCGGTGCTGGAGGTCCCCGGTTCGGTCCAGCTCGGTCCAGAACGGAAAAAGCCCATACCTGCGGCAGGAGGCTTGAAGCACATGAACCGGTCCCACCAGGCAGATTCGGGCTTCGGCTGGGAGGGCTGTCTCCCTGCCCAGGAACCGTACCGCAAGGTCAGGCCCCAGGCCGTTGGGATCGCCCAGAGTGAGCCATATCGTGGTCTCAGGCCGCACGGTCAGCTTTGTCCTTCGGCCATGACCAGGGTTTTGGCCATCCCCAGCAGGGCGCTCATTTCCGGGTCAGAACTCGCGGCAATGCGCTTTGGAAGCCACCAGCCCCTGCCCTGAAAGCGTTTTTCCAGGGTGGCCCAGATGAACGATTCGCACAAGGGGATGAAACGGCTCAGGCCACCACTCAGCCCGATGCTCTGAACCCCGAAGATGACCTGCAGGCTCGATAGGTACAGCCCCAGCCTGCGCCCATAGAGTTTCATGACCCTCATCGCCCTGGGATCCCCCTCGGCAGCCAGCTGATGGAACGCCCTGAGGTCGGCATCAGCCACCCCCTCTGCCAGGAAGAGGTCCATGAGAGCCTCCTTGTTCAACCAGGTCTCGGCACAGCCGACCTGACCGCAGCCGCATCGCTTCCGGCGCCCGGGACCGAGATACAGGTGTCCCAGTTCAGGCCCGGTGAAATGATCTGCCCGCCAGATGCAACCGTCCATGATCACTCCCGAGCCAATGCCGGTTCCCAGAGTGATGACCACCGCCCTTTGCTCCCCGGCCAGGCATCCCTTCCAGGTTTCACCCAGGGCCGCTGCCTGGGCGTCATTCTCCATGGTCACCATCAGCCCGGTCCGCTCCTTGAGAAAGTCGCCCACAGGGAAATCATTGAGCTCAGGCATGTTCGAGGTTCGAAGATACGTCCTGGTCCTGTGGTCCAGTGGGCCGGCCGTAGCCAGCCCGATCCCCCTGAGATCCGAGGGAGCCTCCTGCTGGATGCTGGCGATGAGGCTGACCAGGGCCTCCCTGGTTCCGTCCAGGGTGCGCGGCCTGCTGATGAGATTGACCCTGCCGCGTCCTCCGGAGGCATCGACCCAGGTCCCCCTGAGGTTGGTCCCCCCAAGATCAATGCAGGCGAACATGTCGACTCCTTATGAGGGTGATCTTCTGACTTCTCGTAGGAAAATGCGGCTGCAAAAAACTCAAGATGCAGCCGCAGAAGTCTGAGTACAGAATTCAGCCCTGCCGCTGGCCGGGCTCGTATGAAACTTCGGAAGAAAGAACCCCTCAGCCTACGGCAGCTCCCCTGAGTACAGGGGAGCAGTCAGAGGAGCCAGCTTGAAAGTTTCTGCCTTGATCAAACTGGCAATGAATGAGCTGGAACTATCAACCGAGTGTTCACATTTTTACACATAAAATCATAGAGATAAATTCAGTTTTGCCAGAAACAAAGCTGAATTCTGTCTTCTGTCATCTGTCTTCTGTCATCTGTCTTCTGAGACACACCGCCCGTC
>CAZNIP010000049.1:0-22057 GCA_964573115.1 uncultured Desulfohalobiaceae bacterium
CGACCCAGAACCCTTCACCCAGGGATGAGACGTGAGCACAGGTTTCAGGTGTCGGTGTTCAGGAAGACGGCTTTCAAGTGAAGCCACTGGGCAGAGTTTCTTCCCTGATCAACCCGGCCGAGTCGAACTCTTTGTCGACACGTCTGGAATCTTTTCTTCCTTCAACCATCCACCCTCAACCATCGACCTGTCAGGCCGGCCAGCGGCCGGGCTGACCTGAGAACCATGTCCTTCACTGATCACCCCCCTCCCACGGAGACGTCCTGACATGACTACGGTACTCGTCACCGGCGCAGCCGGTTTTATCGGCTTCCACACCAGCCTGCGCCTTCTGCAGGATGGCCATGAGGTCATCGGCCTTGACAACCTGAACCCTTATTACTCGGTGCAGATCAAGCACGACAGACTGGCCCATCTGCAGGCCTATCCAGACTTCACCTTCACCTCGACCTCCCTGGACGATGAGCAGGGCTTGAACCGCGTCTTCCGAACCCACGCCATCGACCGGGTCATCAACCTGGCTGCTCAGGCCGGGGTCCGCTACAGCCTGACCAACCCGAAATCCTATATTGACAGCAACCTGGTCGGTTTTGCCAACCTCCTGGAGTGTTGCCGCCATGGTGAGATCGAGCATCTCGTCTTTGCCTCGTCCAGCTCGGTCTACGGCTTGAACACGGCCATGCCCTTCTCTGTGCACGACAATGTGGACCACCCCATCAGCCTCTACGCCGCCAGCAAGAAATCAAACGAGCTCATGGCCCACTGTTACAGCTACCTCTACGGGCTCCCCTGCACCGGGCTGCGCTTCTTCACCGTGTACGGCCCCTGGGGTCGTCCGGACATGGCCCTTTTTCTGTTCACCAAGAACATTCTTGAGGACCAGCCCATCGATGTCTTCAATCATGGACAAATGAAGAGAGATTTCACATACATAGATGATATTATCGAAGGCGTTGTCCGGGTCATGCACCACACGCCGGAGGCCAATCCCCGCTGGTCCGGCGATCACCCTGACCCGGCCACGAGCCCAGCCCCGTACAAGCTCTACAACATTGGCAACAACAACAGCGTTGAGCTGGAGCACTTCATCCAGACCGTTGAACAGGCCCTGGGCAAAAAAGCCCACAAGCGCTACCTCCCCCTGCAGCCTGGCGACGTCCCCTGCACGTACGCCGAGGTTGACGATCTCCAGAACGACGTCGGGTTCAGGCCGAGCACCCCCATCGAAACTGGAATCTCCCGCTTCATCCAATGGTACAGGGATTACTATCAGATCGCTTCAGTCTGAGGAGTTGCCCATGAACTTCACACGTCTCAAGCAGGAACTGGACACCGTCTTTGAAAGGATCAAATCCGTGTCTGAAAACGGCGAGCTTCCTCCGGTCGATGACGTCAAGCACTTCGTCCGGCTCTGTGATCAATTCCAGTCCAGGGCTGATGAGGACTGGGCCTTTGAGGCCGACGACTTCACCCATCTGGCCAAGGAGCTCCTCCAGGCGCTCCGGCAGGGAAGAAACCAGGAATTTTTCCCCCTCATCGATTCCCTGGAGGTGGCTAAGAATTACTGTCACCGAACCTTTAAACCAGCGTGAGCTCAAGTCCTCTCCGTCTTGAGGCACCAGGAACCATCATGGCCTCGCGGATCATTGCCATTGCCAATCAAAAAGGCGGGGTTGGGAAGACCACTACCGCCATCAACATGTCTGCCTCCCTGGCGGCCATGGAGAAAAGGGTCCTGGTCATTGACTGCGATCCCCAGGCCAACGCCACCAGCGGGCTGGACATCACTCCAGATCCCTCCAGGGGCAATGTCTACAAGGCTCTCTTTGACCCTCAGTCCATGCCTGGGATGATCCATAAGACCAAGCTGAAGTATCTGCACATCCTGCCGTCCGTGCAGGATCTCGTGGCCGCTGAGCTGGAGCTGGTGGAAAAAATGGGCCGGGAGTACTTCCTGCGGGACGTCCTCGAGCACCTCCCGGACGAGTACGAATACATCATCCTCGACTGCCCGCCCTCCCTGGGGCTGATCACCATCAATGCTTTGTGCGGCGCCACAGACCTCCTCATCCCCCTGCAATGCGAGTACTACGCCCTGGAAGGCATCGCCCACCTGATGCGAACCTTTGAGCTGGTCCGCAAGAGACTCAACCCCGGCCTCCAGCTCATGGGCGTGGTCCTGACCATGTTCGACAGGCGGAACAAGCTGTCCCACCAGGTCGAGACCGAGGTCCGGACCTATTTCCAGGACAAGGTCTTCCAGAGCATCATCCCCAGAAACGTGCGCCTCTCAGAAGCCCCCAGTCATGGATTGCCGGCCCTGTGCTACGACTACAAATGCGTGGGCACCCAGTCCTACCTCAAGCTCGGTCAGGAGATCCTGGCTCTCTCGGCCTGACCTCCAATCCTCATTTCAGGGTCTTGGGCTGGGCCGTGACATTGATCTGGTCTTTGAAGTGCCGCTTGGTCACCCTGGCTCCGCACTGGCGGCACTCAAAAGAGACCAGGCCGCCGAGGCTGGCGGCCTTGAGCAGAAACTTCCTGGGATCGTCCTCCTGCCAGTTCTCGGTTTCATTGCCGCACAGGGAGCAGTGCACGTCTGTGTCCACTGGATACTTGAAGTCCCAGTATTTTTTGAGGACCTCCCAATCCTGGAGTGGCTCGGCAACCGGCTTCTCTCCGCGGTCATCCGGAGCCAGGTGACCCTCCAGAACTGGCATGATCTCAGAGCGGACCTCCAACCACAGCTCATGGCTGATGAAGGTGCCTAAGAAATTGGAATCCTTGTCGTAGATTTCTTGAATGAATTTCCCATCCCTGAACATGTTTTCAAGCTCCTTGATTTCAGGTATACCCTCAACAACACAAATGAGAGTGAATTCCCAACCTGCCGCTCAGCGGCATTGGAGAGCAACCCCCGGAGGACCTTCATGGCTGCACAGAGCAAAGGCCTTGGAAAGGGCCTGGATGCGCTTTTTCAGACCTCGTCGTCCCACGACACCAGGGACCCGCAGCATTCGGACACCTATTCCCTGATCCCCCTGGAATCCATCGAACCCAACCCTGCCCAGCCACGCAAAGACTTTTCCCAGGAAGCCCTGCAGGAGTTGGCCCAGTCGATTCAGAGCCAGGGTTTGCTTCAGCCGCTCCTTCTCAGACCGATGCCCGGCAGGGCTGGCCGTTACCAGATCATTGCCGGGGAACGCCGCTGGAAGGCCTCCCGAATGGCCGAATTGACCGAGGTGCCAGCCCTGGTTCGGGACATCACCGACTCTGAAGCCCTCATTATCGGATTAATCGAAAACCTGCAACGGGAGGACCTCAATGTTCTGGAAGAGGCCGAAGCCCTGAAACGATTGCAGGAGGAAATGAGCATCTCCCAGGAGGAGCTCTCCGACCGCATCGGACGGAGCCGCTCGAGCATCGCCAACAGTCTGCGCCTCCTGCAGCTTGAACCCGACATTCATTCCGCCTTGAGGGAAAAGCGGATCAGCGCAGGACAGGCCAGGACCCTGCTCGGTTTCACTGATCCCGAAGCCCGCGCAGCCGTGTTCGACTACGTCTTGACGCACAACCCCACGGTTCGAAAGCTCGAACAGATCCTGGCCGCCTGGAAGGAGCACGGCCGCCTGCCAACTGGCTTGCAACCCGTGCAGCACTCAGAGTCCCCGGGATCAGATCCCGAGTTCAAACAGGCCAAGCGGGAGATCCAGAAATCCCTGGCCGACAAGCTCCAGGCCAAGGTGCGCGTCAGCGGGGAAATGGGTAAAGGGCGCATCTCGCTGCAATACACTTCCAAGGACGAACTGAATCGAATTTTGGCTTTTTTTGGGATTTCCAGCCCCGAATGTTTCACGTGAAACACAAGACCACAATCAGAGTTGCGTTGCGAGCCAGGCGCCAAAAAACACGAGCTTCTGAAGAGAACCTTTTACGACGTGAATGATGCTCTCCCCAGACTCTTCCATCCTGGTCGCCGACGATGTGGCCGCTGTCGTGAGCACGGTGACGAGCATGCTCACGGTTCTCGGCTTCGACCATGTCCTTGCTGCCCGGGATGGTCATGAGGCCCTGGCTCTCCTGGACACCCGTGAACCCCCGGGGCTCATCATCTGCGACTGGTCCATGCCGCGGTTCAGCGGGATCGATGTCTTGAAACGAGTCAGGTCAACACCTGAGTGGGCGGCTCTGCCGCTGCTCATGCTGACCACCAGGCTCGAGGCTGCTGACAGGTCCCTTCTGGAAGACCTGGAGGCTTCGGGATGGCTGGCCAAGCCCATTTCTTTCGAGCATCTCCAGGCGGCGATCGCCGCCCTGAGGTCGCCCCAGGGCATGATCGCCCTGCACAGGGCCCTGGCCAGGGTCAGAGACCACGTGGCTCAGGATGACCTGTCCCGGGCTGAAGAGGAACTCCGCTCCGCAGCCCGGGAACTGCCCGCATTCAAGCCTCGTTTGCAGGTCGAGATGGCCGGACTCTGGCTGATGACGTCTCGGGCCGATCAGGCCCGGGCCTTGCTCAGCACCCTGCTCGATGACCACCCGGGAATGTCCAGGGCCTTGTGGGTCCTGGCCCAGGCACACGAAGTCCTCGAGGAGTACGAGCAGGCCATGGCCGCCATTGAGCTGGCTCTTCAGATCAATCCGCAGCATGCCGAGTATCAGTTCCTGGCCGGGAAAATGCACCTGTTTTTGGGGCAGCCTGGAAAAGCCAAGCAGGCCTTTCACCGGGCCCTCAACACTGACCCGCACAACTCCGAGCTCAAAGAGCGGGTCTGGAATGTCTACCTCGAACAGAGCCTGATCGACAGGGTCGAGCAGGATTTCGGCCCTTTTCTCTTCAATCACCTCGGCGTGGAAACCTTGAACTCGCAGGGCATGGCCCTGCGAAAGCAGAACAGGCTTGACGAGGCCATTGTCCTCTATCAGCGGGCACTGAAGCTGCACCCCCAGAGTGATCGCCTGCTCTACAATCTGGCCGTGGCTCTGGTGAATCAGAACAAGGTGGCCAAGGCCAAGGTGAGGCTGGAGCAGGCCCTGGCCGTCAACCCAAATTTTGCCCAGGCTCAAAATCTCCTGAACAAGCTCGTGTTCCTGCAAGAGGTCGAACGGTGATCAGCGTCAACCATCTGTCTTTTTCCTTTGCCCATCAATGGGCCCTGAAAAACGTCTCCCTGCATGTCGATCCCGGAGAGTTCATCTTTGTCACCGGCCCTTCAGGCGCCGGCAAGACCACTCTGCTGCGGATCCTGCACGGAGCCCTCGAGGTCCAGCGGGGCGAGGTCACCGTTGCCGGATTTGACCTCAGAAAGCTGAGCTCATGGAAGCTTCCCCTGCTCAGGCGCAAGGTCAGCGTTGTCTTCCAGGATTTCAAGGTCCTGCTCGACCGGACCGTGGCCGAGAACGTGGCCTGCCCCCTGGAGGTCGTGGGCATGGAACGGAGCACGATTCGCAAGAGGGTCAATGCTGTTGTTCGGGGGCTCGGACTGGACAAGAAGGCCGGCCTCAAGTGCGCGGCCCTGTCCGGCGGCGAGCAGCAGCGGGTGGCCATCGCCAGGGCCATTGTGGTCAACCCCAGGATCCTGCTGGCGGACGAACCCACCGGCAACCTCGATGAATCTCTGTCCATGCGCCTGATGGAGGTCTTCAAGCAGTTCAATCTCCACGGGACCACGGTGGTCATCGCCACCCACAACAAGCAGATCCTCCAGACCAAGCCCGAAGCCCGCTTCATCCACCTGATGGAGGGACAGCTCATCACTGAATCAGGAGCCAAAGACGTTGAGAACGTGTGTTAGACTCGTCATCAAGGGCCTCAAGGATCTGGGACGGAACAAATGGGAACAGCTGCTGACTCTTGGGGCCATCACCCTGGTCACTTTTCTGGGGGCCCTGTTCATCCTGGTGGTGACCAACATTCAAAAGCAGGTGGCCCAGGCCCAGGGGCAGCTCCAGTTTGAACTCTACTGGGACGCCGGTCTGCCCCAGGAGACGGTGCGCAAGGACTGGGCAGACATCCGCCAGATGGACTTCTTTTCCTCCATGACCACCTACAAGCCGGATCAGGCCCTGTCCATTCTGTCCGAGTCCCTGGGAGACGACATGGAGCTGGGATGGCTCGAAGAGAACAACCCCCTGCCTCCAACGGCCCTGGTGCACTTTGACATGGCCTCGAGCGCAGAAGCTGATGCGACCGAAATCTACAACACTCTCCAGGACTTCCCGGGAATCAGGACCATCCACTACAACCCCCTGCAGATCGACGTGGCCAATTCCTGGACAAAGATCAGCCGCCAGGTGCTCTACCCCTTCATGCTCTTTCTGCTTCTGCTCATTGGCCTGATCGTGGGCCATACCTTCAAGCTGGCCCAGATGAACAGCAAAGAGGAGATCGAGGTCCTTCGCCTGGTCGGAGCCGGACGCTGGTACATCCAGTTGCCGATGCTCACTGGAGCCGCTGTCCAGTCCCTGGTGGGCGGCCTGCTCTCTCTGGGGCTCCTGAAAATGGTTCACGCCAACCTGGAGCCGGTTCTCAACAGGCCGCCTCTGTGGCTGGAGCTGTCTTTTCTGTCCGTGGAGCAGGTCATGACCATCCTCGTCGTCCTGGTCAGCGTTGCCGTGATCAGCGGGTGGGTGGCCGTGAGATGACCTCAATCGAGAACCCCGACTTCAAGCAGACCCCAAAGGAGGTGTCATGCGCAGCAGCAAGATGAAATCCGGCCTGGAGAAAGGACCTCACCGTTCTCTGATGCACGCCCTGGGTCTGACCAGGGAGGAGATCGACAAGCCCATGGTTGGGGTGGTCAACTCAGCCAACGAGATCGTCCCGGGACACATTCATCTGGACACCATCACCAGTGCGGTCAAGTCAGGGGTCAGAATGGCCGGAGGCCTTCCCATCGAATTCCCAGTCATCGGGGTCTGCGACGGCATCGCCATGAACCATGAGGGCATGCGCATGAGCCTCCCCAGCCGGGAAATCATCGCCGATTCCATTGAACTCATGGCCACGGCCCATCCCTTTGACGCCCTGGTCTGCGTGACCAATTGCGACAAGATCGTTCCCGGCATGCTCATGGCCATGCTCAGGCTGAACATTCCGGCCATCATCGTCAGCGGGGGACCCATGCTGGCCGGGAAGCATCAGGGGCAGACCGTTGACTTGATCAATGTTTTTGAAACCGTGGGCCGGGTCAAGAGAGGCCTGGCCAGCGAGGAGGAGCTGACTGCGATGGAGCAGACGGCCTGTCCGGGATGCGGCAGCTGTTCCGGCATGTTCACGGCCAATTCCATGAACTGTCTGTCCGAGGCCATTGGCCTGGCTCTGCCTGGAAACGGGACCATTCCTGCGGTGCAGGCCGAACGGGTCCGTCTGGCCAAAAGGGCCGGGGCCGCGGTCATGCAGCTCCTGGGGCAGGACATCAAACCTCGAGACATCGTGACCGAACACAGCGTGACCAATGCCGTTGCCGTGGACATGGCCCTTGGCTGCTCAACCAACACCGTCCTGCACCTGCCGGCCATTTTTGCTGAAGCCGACCTGGACCTGGACCTGACTGTCTTTGACCGCATCAGCCAGTTGACCCCGAATCTTTGCCGGCTCTCCCCGGCCGGGCCGCACCACATCGAAGACCTCCATCAGGCTGGCGGGATACCCGGAGTCATGGCTGAACTGGCAAAGGGCGATCTCTTGAATCTCGACGTGCACACCGTGACCGGCCGCAGCCTGGGCGACAACCTGAACGCCCTGCAGGCCAGAATCCTGGATCACGCCGTGGTCAAGAGCCTGGATGAGCCCTTTGCACCGCAGGGAGGGATCGCGATCCTCTACGGCAATCTGGCCCCCGAGGGTTCGGTGGTCAAGCAGTCGGCCGTTCATCCGTCAATGATGTCCAGGCAGGGGACCGCCCGGGTCTTCGACAGCGAGGAAGACGCTGTCGAAGCCATTCTCAACGACCGGATCAAGGCTGGAGATGTGGTGGTCATCCGTTATGAAGGGCCCAAGGGCGGCCCTGGAATGCGGGAGATGCTCACACCGACCTCGTCCATTGCCGGCATGGGCCTGGACACTGAGGTGGCCCTGATCACCGACGGCCGTTTCAGCGGAGGAACCCGCGGGGCGGCCATCGGACACGTCTCGCCTGAGGCTGCGGAAGGCGGTCTGATCGGACTGGTCCAGGAAGGGGACCCCATTGTCATCGATATCCCGGCCCGGAAGATCGAGGTTCAGCTGAGTGACGAGGAGATCAGCGCCCGGCAGAGGACCTGGAAGCCGGTGCACAAGGAGGTGCACTCCCCGCTGCTGCGCAGGTACGCCTCCATGGCCACGTCCGCTGCCAGAGGGGCGGTCTTCACCAGAACCTGATCAGGCAGGCCCGCATGAAATGGAGTCAAACTGACGCTGCCCGGTATGAACAGTGGGAAAAAAGCAAAGGGGGGGACTTTGCCCTGGAGCAGGAGAAGAAGCTCATCCTGACCCTGATTTCCAACTGGAGGCGGCGCCACCAGTGCCTGCTTGAAGTGGGCTGCGGAACCGGGGTCTTCCTGGAAACCCTGTACCTGGCCGGCTTTTCCATCACCGGCCTGGACTGCTCTCCGGCCATGCTGTCCAAGGCCAGGGCCCGTCTGGGCCGTCATGCGGATCTGCACCTGGGACGGGCCGAGGACCTGCCTTTTGAGGACAATGAATTCGACTATGTGGCCCTGATCACCCTCCTGGAGTTCTGTTCCGAACCGGTGCAGGTGATCAGGGAGGCGGCCAGGGTGTGCAAAAAAGAGCTGCTCATCGGTTTCCTGAACCGCTTTTCCTGCTACTACCTGACCCATGGGCTGACGGTGCAGAAAAACCCGGCATCCCCCTTAAAGCAAGCCAGCTGGAAATCCTGGCCGGAAATGCGCCGGCTGATCCATCGAGCCGTGGGGCAGCGAAACCTTCACGCCGGGTCGGTCCTCCCCGGTCCCAAGGTCTCCTGGCAGAAAAAGCTGTGCTGCCATCGGCTCAACGGGCACATCTACCCTCCCTTTTGCGGTGCCTTTGGGGCTGTCGTGGTCGACCTGTCATGGAAACCCACCGGCACCCCCCTTCTGGCCTGGGCTCCCCAGCCCAAGACCACCTGAGGGCGAACCTGACTCAGATCAAAAGGACACTGACCTGGCGTCCCTTTAACAGGCCTTCTGATTCCGCAGGGATGCGCACCAGCCCCTGGGCCTGGACCAGGGTCCGCAGCAGCCCGGACTTGCCAAAGAGCGGGGCGGCGACCAGAGTCTGGCCCTCACGGCCGAGCTTGACCCGCACGTAGTCTTCCCTGCCCTGCTTTGAGGGCAGATTCCTCTCCAGGACCGCAACCTGCTGCGGCCTGCTCTGCAGAGAAAAGGCCTCGGCCTGCCCGGCCAGATGAGCAACATAAGGTCCGGCCAGGATCTGAACCACAACCTGGGCTGAGGTCACCTGCCCGGGCAGCCCCAGGACAGGGGTCTGCCCGACCTTGGCCAGGATGGTTGGTTTGCCTGGACTCATGGCCACGCCATGGGCAAAGACCTGTCCCTGGTCGAGCTCCTGCAGACAGTCCAGGGTCAGATCCCTGGTTCCGATGGAGCTGCCCCCGGAAATGAAGACCAGGTCGGACTCCTGTACTGCCTGAGACAGGCTTGACAGCAGTCTTTCCTTGTCGTCAGGGACAATGCCAAGGGTTTGCGGGAGGCCCCCGAACTGACTGACCATGGCCTCCAGGGCGATCGAGTTGACATCCCTGATCTGCCCCGGCTGTGGGGTCTGACCGGGATGGACCAGCTCGTCCCCAGTGGACAGGATGGCCACCCTGGGCTGCCTGACCACGTTGATCTGCTCAATGCCCTGAGCGGCCAGCAGACCGAGCTCCTGCGCCCGGAGGCGCGACCCCCGGCTGACCAGGATGTCACCTCTGGCGACATCCTCGCCCCTGTGCATGACGTTCTCCCCAGGAGCCACAGCCTTGCGGACCTCGATCTCATCAGGACCGAATTCATCTGTCTGCTCGACCATGACCACGCTGTCTGCGCCGTCAGGCAGGCCGGCTCCGGTGACGATGGAGACGCACTCGCCGGCGCGCAGCTGCATGTCCGGCAAAGCGTGTATGGAGACCTCGCCCACGAGTTTCAGATACACCGGGTTGAGTTCCGAGGTCCCGAAGGTGTCCCTGGCCCGGACAGCATACCCGTCCATGGAGGACCTGTTGAACTGCGGCAGGTCCTCACCTGCCAGAACATGTCCGGCCAGGATCCTTTGATGCCCCTGACTCAGGGACACCTCCTCGACCTCTGTCACGGGCGGGGTGTCCTGCAGCAGGGCAATGAAGTCGGCCACGCTGATGACCCGAAAAAATTCCTTTTTCATTCATGACTCCAGGGTGATCGTGATCTGACCTGGTCCGTACCCCTTGAGCTGAGAGAGCATGCCTTTGATGCTTCCGGCCACGATGGAGCTGACAAAGGGGTTCAGGCCCAACTGAGCGCCATTGACGTCGACCTTGAGCTCAGACTGCATGGCCGTGCAGTCCTCGAGTCTGGCCCGGCCGGTGAGGATTTCCCTGGCCATCTGCCCGCAACCCTCCCGTCCGCAGGAACCGCAGTCCAGGCCAGGGAGATAGAAGCCCTGGTTCAGAACCAGATCAGCCAGGGTCTCCACGTCTGTGGTGCAGTTCATGCCCTGAACCGTGCCGGTCCCGTAGCAGGCCAGAGCCAGTTCCGGGTGCAGGTCCTCCAGGTCGCCTCCAGGACCGGGAATGATGATCCTGGGCAGATGGTCAAGGGATTTTCCGCCTTCGACCACCAGGACATCCGCCCCAAGAAGCGGCACCACATCAGGCAGGTACCGGTGTGTGGGCCAGATGAGACAGGTTTCATTCTGGCTGAGCCCGGCCACAGCAGAACAGACCCCAGCCAGCCTGGCTGTGTCACTGCTGCTGCGGTCAAAGCCGTGATGGGAAAACTTGGCGCCGGCAACGTTGTGGCCGCGACGGCTCAAGGCCTGGCAGAGTTCGACTGCCAGGGTTGTTTTTCCGGAATTTTTAAAGCCGGCGATGGACACTGCCTTCATGGATCACTCCTGTGCTGTCAGCTCGTTGCCTGTGTTTGGCTGGTGCCGCCTCCAGGGCCCTCTGCTCTGTCGGCGGCCCAAGGCTGACGTCCGGTATTCCGGATGAAATCTAGGCCAAGCAAAGGCTTTTGACAATCATCAAAGCATGGACTATGACATGACCCCGTGACGCTTTGATTTCTGGGGCTTGATCGCTGATCCGGAAGGCAACGGCCAACCCGGGGCACCAGTGATCAGATTCGATAACCCTCTCTTTTTCCTGAAAATAGAAGTCAAGCATGGAACCCGTTCAAAAAATAAAAGGATTTCAAGACCTCATCTCTTCCGAGGCCGACACCTACACCTTTATCGAGGACACGGCTCGGAGGACCTTTGGCCGATACGGCTTCCAGGAAATGCGCATTCCCATCCTGGAGAAGACGGAACTCTTTGCCCGGTCCATCGGGGACGAAACAGATATCGTCCAAAAGGAAATGTACACCTTTCCAGATCGCAAGGGCCGGTCTCTGACCCTGAGACCCGAAGCCACGGCGGGTGTTGTCAGGGCCTATATCGAAAACAAACTCTCGACCCGGGACCCTGTGAGCAAATGGTTCACCTGCGGCCCGATGTTCAGGTACGAACGGCCCCAAAAAGGACGGCTGCGCCAGTTTCACCAGCTCAACTGCGAACTCTTCGGGACCGCCGCCCCCCAGGCCGATGCCGAGGTCATCCTCATGCTCTGGACCTTCTTGAACGAGCTGGGCCTGGAAAAGCTGACCATCGAGCTGAACACGCTGGGCTGCCCCGCCTGCCGGGAAGGGTACCATCAGGCCCTGAGAACCTTTCTGTCCCGGGCCGGGGATGACGATCTGTGTCCGGACTGCCAGCGGCGCAAAACGGTCAACCCCTTGCGGGTCCTGGACTGCAAGGTGCCGACCTGCCGGGACAAGGTCGAGAACGCTCCAAAGACCATCGACCATGTCTGCCCGGAGTGCCTGCATCACTTCCAGACCGTGCAGTCGCTGCTCAAAGCCCTGGACGTGCCCTATGAGCTCAACAACAGGCTCGTCCGGGGGCTGGACTACTACCAGCGGACCACCTTCGAGGTCGTGTCCTCGGACATCGGCTCCCAGTCCTCAGTTGCCGGGGGGGGGCGATACGACGGGCTGGTCCAGGCCCTCGGCGGTCCGGATGTGCCTGGAATCGGCTTTGCCTGCGGCATGGAGAGGCTGGCCATGATCCTCGGCCAGGTCCGGTCCCAGGAGCTGGATTTCTTCCTGGCCGTTCTCGATGCGGACGCCCTGACCCGGGGCCAGATTCTGGCGCAGCACCTCAGGGATCGCGGTTTCTGCGGCCTGGTCAGCTTCGAGCCCAAGAGCCTCAAGAGCCAGCTCAGACAGGCCAACAAGCAGCTGGCCAGACACTGCCTGATCCTCGGCCGGGACGAGCTCGAGTCCGGAACCATCGTCCTCAAGGACATGCAGTCCGGCGACCAGGCCACCCTTTCCCAGGACAGCCTGGAAACCGCACTGCCATCGCCATCAGGGCAGCATCAATGACCTCAGCCGGAGAACGTTTCCACAAGCCCACATGAACCGCCATCTCTTCAGCCAAGGCAAGACAGACCAGAACAGGACATTCCATGAAAGAAATCACTGCCCAGGACGTGATCCGTCCCCTCGGTGACTGGACCCGCTCCCATGACTGCAACCAGCTCTGCGCCGAGCATCTGGACCAGGAGGTCTGCCTCATGGGCTGGGTCCAGTTCCGGAGAGACCATGGAGGGCTGATCTTCATCGACCTCAGGGACCGCAACGGTTTGACCCAGGTGGTCTTTTCCCCGGATCACAATGCCCAGGCTCATGCCGAAGCCCATGTGCTCCGGCCCGAGTACGTCCTGGCCGTAAAGGGAACCGTCAGGGAAAGGCCTCCAGGCATGCAGAACCCCAAGCTGCCAACCGGGGATATCGAAGTCGTGGTCTCGGAATGGAGGCTTTTGAACTCCTCCCAGACGCCGCCATTCATGATTGAGGACAGGATCGACGTCTCTGAAAACCTGCGTCTGAAGTACAGGTATCTCGACCTGCGCCGCAGACGGCTCAACTCCAACCTCGTTCTCCGCCACAAGACCTGCCAGAGCGTTCGGAACTGCCTGGACAGAATGGGCTTCATCGAGGTCGAGACCCCGGTCCTGACCAAGAGCACCCCGGAAGGGGCCAGGGATTTTCTGGTGCCCAGCCGCCTGAATCAGGGCCAGTTCTTCGCCCTGCCCCAGAGCCCCCAGCTCTTCAAGCAGCTGCTCATGTTCGGCGGGCTGGACAGGTACTACCAGATCGTCAAGTGCTTCCGGGACGAGGACCTGCGGGCCGACAGGCAGCCCGAGTTTTCGCAGATCGACATTGAAATGTCCTTTGTCGACGAGCAGCAGGTCCTGGACATGGCCGAAGAGATGATCAGCACTCTTTTTTCCGAGGTCCTGGACCTTCGCGTCCCCCAGCCGTTCACGCGCATGACCTATGATCAGGCCATGCAGTCCTATGGCCTGGACCGTCCGGACCTGCGATTCGGCCTTCAGCTGACCGATGTCTCCGATATCGTCTCTGCTTCGGAGTTCCGTCTCTTTGCCAGGGCTGAGCTGGTCAAGGCCCTCAAGGTCCCCCAGGGCGCGGAACTGACGCGCAGAGAGATCGATGACTACACCGAGTTCGTCAAGGTCTTCGGGGCCCAGGGACTGGCCTGGATCAAGGTCAGGGATGACGACTGGCAGTCTCCCATCGCCAAGTTCCTCAGCCAGGAGGAAAAGCATGGTTTGACCGCAAGGCTCGAGCTCGTTCCCGGGGATATCGTCTTTTTTCAGGCCGGGAATCCGGACATGGTCAATGCGGCTCTGGGAAACCTCCGGCTCAAGCTGGGGGAGCGATTCGGGCTCATTGACGAGGACCGCTTTGACTTCGTGTGGATCACAGACTTCCCCCTGTTGGAGTGGGACCCGGATGAAAAGCGATGGCAGGCCTGCCATCACCCCTTCACAGCTCCCAGGGAGGCGGATCTGGCCATGCTGGCCACCGAGCCTGAGAAGGTCACGGCCAGGGCTTATGACCTCGTGCTCAACGGCAGCGAAATCGGCGGCGGCTCCATCCGCAATCACCGGCCGGAGATCCAGATGCAGATGTTCCAGGCCCTGGGCATTGAGGAGCACGAGGCCAGGGCGAAGTTCGGTTTCCTTCTCGAGGCCCTCAATTATGGGGCCCCGCCCCATGGGGGGCTTGCCTTTGGTCTGGACAGACTTATCATGTTAATGTCAAAGACGAAATCCATCAGAGACGTCATTGCCTTTCCAAAGACTCAGAAAGGGACCTGCCTGATGACAGAGGCCCCGACCACCGTCCCCACCGCCCAGCTCCGGGAGTTGGGGATCAGAGTCAGGGAGCAGAAGAATCAGGACGCATCGCAGTGACGGTGACTTCCTGCAGGAGTGAGGTGGACCATGGTTCTCGAAATCAAAACATATCCGGATCCTGTCCTGAAAGCCCAGGCCGAACCCATCGATGCCATCACCGAGGACGTCAGGGCTCTGGCCAGCAACATGGCCGAAACCATGTACGAGAACAACGGCATCGGCCTGGCGGCCCCCCAGGTCGGGCAGTCCTGCCGCCTGATCACAGTGGACATCAGCGGCCCTGAAAACAGGAACGACCTCAGGGTTGTCCTCAACCCGTGCATCGCCGTCAGGGAGGGCCAGACCGAACTTGAGGAAGGGTGCCTCTCCCTGCCCGGCTTCAAGACCAGGGTCCCCAGGGCTGAAAAGGTGACCCTCACCGGCCAGGACCTGGAGGGTCAGGACATCGAGATCGAGGCTGAAGGCCTCCTGGCCGTCTGCCTGCAGCACGAGCTCGACCACCTTGAAGGCATGGTCCTTCTGGACCACGCCAGCAGGTTGAAACGGGCCATGTATCAGAAAAAGATCAAGAAATGTCAGCCCAGGAACTGAATCCATTCCGGGTCGCCTTCTTCGGAACTCCGGATTTCGCGGCCACGATCCTGAAGTCCCTCATCACCTGGCCGAATGCCGATGTGGTCGGCGTCTTCACCCAGCCGGACAAACCCGGGGGCCGGGGCAAAAGGATCACCTCCCCACCAGTCAAGAACCTGGCTTTGGAGTCAGGGTTGTCTGTCTTTCAGCCGCAGACAATGGAGTCTCCGGAGACCCTCCGGGACCTGCAGTCGCTCCACCCGGACCTTCTGGTTGTGGCTGCATTCGGGATGATCCTCAGCAGCCGGGTCCTGAACCTGGCCCCCCATGGAGCCTTGAACGTCCACGCCTCCCTCCTGCCCAAGTACCGCGGGGCGGCCCCCATCCAGAGGGCCCTGGCCAACGGCGAGCCTGTGACCGGGATCACCATCATGCAGATGGTCCCGGAGCTCGACGCCGGACCGATCCTCCTCCAGCGGGCCCTGGCCATCGGGATTGACGACACGGCCGGCATGCTCCATGACCAGCTGGCGGCCTTGGGAGGCGAATGCCTTCGTGAGGCCCTCCAGGGCCTGCAGCGCCATGAGCTTGTTCCGGTCCAGCAGGACCCTGAGCTGGTGACGTACGCCCCGAAGCTGAACAAAGAGGACGGGCGCATCACCTGGGCCAGGCCGGCCATGGAGGTCCACAACCACATCCGGGCCATGCACCCCTGGCCAGGGGCCTTTTTTTCCTGGCCCCGACCAGAGGACGGCAAGCACATCCGGCTCCAGGTCTATCCAGGACGCATTGGACCCGAGCATGAAGCTCCCGCGCCAGAACCGGGTACCCTCCAGGGTGTCCAGGACGAGAGCCTGCCCATCGCCTGCCTGGATCGGTCCTACCTGGTGACGACCCTCAAGCCCGCATCCAGCCGGCCTCTGACCGCCCGGGAGTTTGTCTGCGGCTACCTCAGGCAGAGCTGCTGAGCTGCCCTGAGCGACCATGATCCCGGCCGCCGGCAGCCCTTTGGTCACGGGCGCAGAGGGCGTGTCTGTTCAGCCCCGGCAGCTGAACCTCTGCTCGGGGCTGCGCTTTGACTCTCCAGTTGATGCGGGGTAGTGTGTGGTGATGTCCAAGTCCCCTGTGAGCATCTATTCCCGGATCGAATCCGACATCAAGGAGACCTTTCAAGCCAGAAAACGGCTGTTCATCAGCCTTTTGTTGGGGACCTCCTCCCTGATCGTCCTCTTCCTCATCGTCTTCTGGGTCATCCCCTTTGTCGGACTCCAGGCCATCCACCCTGCTGCCCCGTGGATCCTCGGAGGTCTGGTCTGTCTGCTCATCGGTCTGGTCGTCTGGAGCTCTCTGGCCCTGGTGCTGAACATCGTGCTCAAAAAGCCGGTCCTCTTCTCCCGGAAGCTCCGAGGCATCTCCATCAAAGTCTTTCTGCCCCTCATGACTGCAGTAGGGCGGCTCATGGGCATTTCCCAGGAAAAAGTCCGGGCCTCCTTCATCCGGGTGAACAACGAGATCGTCCGCACCGAGGGACGGCACTACAACCCCGAGGAGATCCTGCTGCTCATGCCCCACTGCCTGCAGAACAGCCGCTGCAAATTTCGCCTGACCTATAACATTCAGAACTGCCGCCGCTGCGGCGAATGCCCCATTGCCGGCCTGCTCGGGTTGAGCGAGAGCTACGGCATCAAGCTGGCCATCGCCACCGGTGGGACCATTGCCAGACGGATCGTGGTCCAGAACAGGCCACGGATCATCATTGCCGTGGCCTGTGAGCGCGATCTGGCCTCAGGCATTCAGGACACCTACCCTCTTCCGGTCTACGGCATCCTGAACAGCCGGCCCCATGGACCATGCCTGGACACCTGCGTGGCCATCGAACACGTCCAGTGGGCCATCGAAGCCTTTGTCCACCCCGGCGTCCTGCCGAAACACTCCCTGGCGGCAACCTCGGGTCAGCCCCTGTCCCAGGCTCAGTCAGGCTGAGACCCGGTTTGGTCATGACAAGCCACCCCCGGAGCCGGACGTCCTCAGCCCGGGCCTGCGCCCTGAGCACCGTCAGCCAGGTCCTGCTCAAGGGCAGGGGCCTTCAGGCCTGCCTCAATCACGAGCTCTCCACCAGAGACCTCGGCCAGGACGACGCCCACCTGGCCACGCGGATCAGCTACGGGTACCTGCGGTACAAAGGCCGGCTGGACTTCCTGCTCGATGCCCTGTGCACCTCGGGCCTCAACCGGCTGCCCCCCGGGTTCCGTCTCTGTCTCGGGCTCGGCTGTTACGAAATCCTCTTCCTGGACCGGGTTCCGGCCTACGCCACGGTGAACTGGGTCGTGAACCAGGTCAAGAAAGCCTTTTCCCGAAAGCTGGCCGGCCTGGCCAACGGGGTCCTGCGCAATGTGGCCAGGCGGGCGGACAGCCTGAACAGCTACGCCTTCATCACCGCGGACCGGCCTGAAGAGCGCATTGCCCTGTCCAGATGGTACTCCTGCCCGGTCTGGATTGTGGACCTGCTTTTGGAATCCATGGGGGAGTCCTCCTGCGTCAGTCTCCTGGCCAGCTCCCTCGACCCACCGCCTGTGGGGGTTCGCTTCCATCCTCTCCGGGGCAGCGGCCTCAGGGACGAGCTCACGTCCCATCCCGACCTGCTTCGCTCCTGTCATACCGGTATGGCCTTTGCCCGGACTCCGGATGCCCGTCTGGCCGCCTGGGAGCGGGAAGGTCGCCTCAGCAGGCAGAGCCTGGCCGTGCAGAACATGCTCATGGACCTGGGCGCACTGGACTGGCCTTCACCGGTCTGGGACGCCTGTGCCGGGAATGGAGGCAAGTCGGGACTGCTCAGGGAGTATGCAGCCTCAGAGGTCTGGTCCAGCGACAGGGTGCTGGCGAAAGTGGCGCAATGCCGCAACGAGATGCACCGGCTCCGCCTGGATCCGGCCCTGGCCTTTGTTGCGGATGCAACGCAACCGGGACCTTTCAGGCGTCCGCCGGCCACTGTCCTCCTGGATGTCCCCTGCTCAGGCCTGGGGGTGCTGAGCAGACGGCCGGACATCAAGTGGAAACGCAAGCCCCAGGACGTGAGCGCAATGGTCGGCCTCCAGAAAACCATGCTGCTCTCTGCCTGCGATACCCTCAGGCCAGGGTCCAGGCTGATCTACGTCACCTGCACCGTGAACAGCCAGGAGAACGAGCACCAGATCCAGGGGCTGCTCAGGGAGAGGCCCGGCCAGGTCGAGCTGAAGAGGATGGTCCCTCATGATCCGGTCGTTCCTCTTGGTGAGGCCCTGTTCGGAGCAATGCTGGAAAAGGTCTGAGTACTCGACAGGAGGAGTCCCTTTCAGCCTGCATCGTCTGCCGGCTCCTCAATCTGGATGCACTGCTCCGGACACCAGGCAACGGCCTGGTTCAGCTCCTCACGGGAGAGGCTGTCGGGCTGCAGGACCACAATGCCCCCATGCTCGTCGAGGCCAAAGGCTTCAGGGCAGAGTTCAACGCAGGTTCCGCATTCACTGCAGGCCAGCTGATCGATCGTGATGGCTCTGACCATGGAACATCCCCGTCTGGTCTGTCATGTCCGCTTGCAAGGAGAACGTCTATGCTCAAGGTCGGCTACTATCAGTTTGCCCCTGTCCATGGCCAGGTCAGGACCAACCTGGACCACGTCATCAAGGCCCTGCAGAATGTCCAGGCCGATCTCATCGTCCTTCCCGAGCTGGCTTTCACCGGGTACGCCTTCCTCTCCAGTGAGGAGCTGCTGCCTCAGGCTGAGGACCCGAAAACGTCGTCCACCGTGGACAGCCTGACCGCGCTGTGCCGGGCCTGCAACTTGTATCTCGTGACCGGCTTCGCAGAAAGGGCCCAGGACACCTGCTTCAATTCAGCCCTGCTCATCGGTCCGGACGGACTCATGCACACCTACCGCAAACTGCATCTCTTCAATACGGAAAAGGCCTGTTTCGCCCCGGGGGACACCCCCTTGAGCGTCCAGGCCGTGCGCGGGGTCAGTGTGGGGATGATGATCTGCTTTGACTGGTTCTTTCCCGAGGTGGCCAGATCCCTCTGCCTTCAGGGAGCCCAGCTGCTCTGCCATCCCTCAAACCTGGTCCTGAACTACTGCCAGGAGGCCATGCGCACCAGGTGTACGGAAAATCTGGCCTATGCCGTCACGGCCAACCGTTTCGGGCACGAAAAACGACCCGGTCTGGACCTGGAGTTCACCGGTCAGAGTCAGGTCGTCGCCCCCAGGGGCCTGATCCTGGATCGCGCCCCGGCTGATTGCCCGCAGCTGGGACTGGTGGAGATCGACCCCGCCCTGGCCCTGGACAAACGTCTCACCGCGGCCAACGACCTCTTTGAGGACCGGCGGCCTGACTACTACGACCGGCTGTGCTCCTGACCGGAACGGCCAGGCGGCTTCAGGGCCGATGAGCGCCTAGTCAGCCTCCTTGAGGATGAAGGTCATCTCCGGGGGAGAAATATTGCGGATGTCCACCTGAGACTCAGGCATGACGAGTGCGCCCGGTGTCAGCCGAACAGTGGTCGGCCCTTGTCCCGCCCTCCTCAGGCTGACTTCGAGCACGACGTTCTTTCCGCTCAGGGTGGTCGCGTCCTTCCGGAACCCGCTGACGGTGACCTGGGCCTGAGGTTCAACCGGCTCGACCACGGACAGGCCATCGGGCACATTGACCGTCTTGATCGGCGCGGAAAAGGTGTGCACAAAATCCTGTTCCCCGGCCAGCAGAAACCAGCACAGGCTGACCAGGGCCAGAGTCCCCAGCTTCATCCGCCAGTTGTTGCGGACCAGGGACAGCCATCGCTGACTCCAGCTGCCCTCTTCGGTCCCTGACGGGACCATCTCCCGGTGCAGCAGGCTGAGCAGCACCTCTTCCCGGTCAACCTTGACCAGCCGGCCCTCCCGGCAGAGGGACACCTCGCCTCGTTCCTCAGACACCACCACGACCCAGGCATCGCTTCTGGAGGCCAGTCCAAGGGCGGCCCGGTGACGAGTCCCGAATTCCTGGGGCAGGCCTTCGTCCGGGCTCAGGGGCAAAAAGCCCGAGGCCAGGCTCACTTTGCCGTTCCGGATGACCACCGCGCCGTCGTGCATGGGCGATTCCTTGGAAAAGACCATGGACAGGACCTCAGGGGTGGGGTCGGCCTCGAGAGGCTTTCCCGCAGTGATGAACTGGTCCACCAGATCCTGGCGTTCGATGACCACCAGGGCCCCGACACGCTTCCGGGCCAGGGAGAACACAGCCTGCCCAAAATCTGCGATCCAGGCCGTGGGCGAGGAAAGGCGGCGCAGGCCCAGGGCGGACAGGAAGTTGACCCGCTCCAGCACCTGTCGGATCTCGGCCTGGAAGAGGACGATGAGCAGGATGACCAGGACCTGCCAGAAGACGTGAAAGACCCATGTGGTCAGAAAGAGCCCCCAGCTCTTGGCTGCCGTGTAGACGAGGCCCAATAGGATCAGCCCGACCATGGCCTTGAGGGCCTTCGTCCCTCTGAACCAGAGATAGAGCTGATAGGTCAGGACGCTCAGGACCAGCACGTCGAGCACGTCCTGGAGACGCAGGTTGACCAGGAGGTTGAACATGTTCATCAGGCAAGCCCTGTATCCTCAGCTCCCAACAGGTGCGGCCGCAGCTCACACGTTCTTGCCCTCAGCCGGGCCGGCCCCGGACTGAAGATTGAAATTGTCTTTTCATCCAGGCCTTGCTAGGCTTTTGCAGTGTCGAACCATCAAACCCTGGCACGGAGCACCTCATGGACCATCGCGAGAACCTGATCCGCATCTACGAGTTTGCCCTCAATCAGGAGCACACCGGCAAGGACTTCTTTGAGTCATCCCTGTCCAGAATGGGGATCGGCCCGGCTGTCAGCGCCTTCAAGAGACTCGTTGTCGAGGAGCAGAAGCATATTGACTTCATCAACGCCATCCTGGAGAACCTGCGCAGCGGAAACGAGCCCGACATCCCGGCCACAGTGGACATTGAGCCCGAAGTCCAGAACTTCTTCAACACCCGGGCCAAGTCTGAATTCCTGGAAAAGTGCCTCTATGAGTCCATGGTTCCGGACGTCACAGTCTTCAATACAGCCTGGCTCATCGAGAAGGACCTCAGCGACTTCTACACCCGGATGGCTGGAGCGACCGAGGGTCAGGCCAGCAAGGCCCTGAACATGCTGGCCGGCTGGGAGAAACGGCACGAAGAGTTCTTCCGCGAGTACCGTGATGCCCTCTCGGACGCCTACGCCCGGATGCCCTGGGGCGGCTGAGCTTCCTGACTACATCCCGGCCCTTTTGCGCATGGCCGTGCTGTCGTACGCGGCAGAGATGCGGTCGATGACCCGTCTGCAGGCCTGGGCTGAAGGGTAGGCGCTGAGCTGGGTCAAGCAGGCCTCTTTGATCCGTCTCATGTCCTCGGGATCGAGTCGCACAGTCCTTTTGGCCAGAACGACGACCGAGGGGTATGAGGCCAGGACCAGATGGACCTCGGTGGTTTCCGGGTCGCCCTCAAAAAAGGCCCGTCTGCTCTCTCGAGATTCGCCGAACATGTTCAGTGAGATGTCCAGTTCCCAGACTTTGCCGAGATCGAGCAGGAGAAAGGGGATCCCCTCCTGGACAAAGACCCCGTACCTCAGCCGGCCGTCCTGCCAGTCCTTGACCTCTCTGGTGGACAGGCCCGAGTAGAGGGCGATGATGTCGAAGCTGGGTCCGTTGAGGACCGGCATGAGTCCCTCGCTGGGCGGGATGGAGCCGATGGACTGGCCAACCCTGAGGTGCGAGATCTGTGGCGGCATGGTCTCTCCGATGTCCTGCTGGTTTCACCCCCCTGGCCTGGCAACCCATCCATGTTCCGGGAAGGACCTGAAGCATCCCGACGATATTCTGACTCTTTCCCGACCATTGTTCAACCACGAAAAAGGGGCCTGCGGCTTTCGCCACAGGCCCCTGATGTGTCTGGTGCCGAGGGACAGAATTGAACTGCCGACACGGGGATTTTCAGTCCCCTGCTCTACCGACTGAGCTACCTCGG
>CAZNIP010000050.1:0-22031 GCA_964573115.1 uncultured Desulfohalobiaceae bacterium
TCGGCATAGGCTGCAAAAGCTCCTCCAAGAGAGGCCGCTTTGCACCCGATGCCATAAGTGTCCACATTCCCTGCCCAGACATTGCCCCCAATGACCAGACAGGCCGCGAGCATGACAAGTACCTTCCTCATGGTCCTTCCTCCTGTTGCTCAGTTCCCACGTTGTCCATTCATGCCATTCCTCTGCCAACTTCAATGAAATGTGGGCGACCTCCTTATCAAGTGTTTCATGTGCTGACCGACCGGACGATCAGGGTAACGCCCTGATTCTTCACACAATGACGTCCCTGTACTGGAAAGTCCTTAACTGAACGAAACCTGGTTTACCCTGAGAGTGAGCCATACTCTGAAGCTTTCGAGTTCCGTCTCATTTCTGTAACAAAAGCTTTAACCCCGGATTCTTTTTGTTGTCAATTCTTTTGACCAATGGTTTTCTCATTGCCTGCCGAGCTGGTCTATGAGCATGGCCTCTTCAACAACAGAAAGCATTCCAGCACTTGCTGCACATATGGACCATCAGACCGTGCCCTCAGCTTCCATTCTCCCGATGTCCTCATCCGTGTATCCAAGCTCCCCCAGGATCCTGGCCGTATCCTGGCCGAAGCGGGCCGGCGGGGTTCTGACCTGCCCCGGGGTCTCGCTCATCTTGATCCAGACCCCAAGGCAGGTTCCCGACTGGTCATCAGGCAGGCGGTGGACGGTCTCCCGGTCCTGAAACAGGGTATGGGCCATGGCCTCCTTCACCGTGCGGATGGGTTCGACGCAGGCGTCCAGTCCGGCCAGGTCCAGCTCCCACTCGCTCAAGGTCTTTTGGGCAAAGAGGTCCCGGAAGTGATCGATGATCTCCTGCCTTCTGGACTCGTCGTACTGCAGTGGTCCGTACTCCGGGCACCCCAAGTGCTCGCAGACCTGCTGCCAGAAGCGGTTCTCCAGGGCCCCCATGGCGATGAACCGTTTGTCCCTGGTTTCATAGGTGGTGTAAAAGGCGTAGCGATGGGAGAGGAGATCAAAGCCCCTCCGGGGTTCCCGGCCTGTCCTGGTTCTGAAATGCTGCACCAGGGGCAGGAGGCCCAGGACGGCATCGGTCATGGAGATGTCGATGTGCTGCCCCTGACCGGAGACATCCCTGGCCCGCAGGGCCATGAGGATGCCGGCCACCCCATTCAGCCCGCCCACCAGGTCGGCGATCTGGATCCCGGGGATGGACGGCGGCCGATCTGGCTCCCCGATGAGGTCCAGGACCCCCGAAGCAGCCAGGTAGTTCACGTCATGCCCGGCCCTGTCGCGATATGGCCCGGTCTGCCCGTAGCCGGTGATGGAGCAGTAGACGATGGACGGCTTGGCCCTGCTGACAGAGGGGTAGTCCACGCCCAGCCTTTCCACCACCCCCGGCCTGAACCCCTCGATGACCACATCGGCCATGTCCACGAGCTGGAAAAAGATGCTCCTGCCGGCCTCGCTCTTCAGGTTCAGGCTCATGTGCTCCTTGTTCCGGTAGACCGTGTCCAGGAAGAAGTCGTCAGCCTGAAACCTTCTGTCCTCCACGGCAATGACCCTGGCCCCATGGTCGGCCAGGATCATGGAGCAGTAGGGCCCCGGAAGCAGCCGGGAGAGATCGAGGACCGTGATCCCGCTCAGGGCTCCCTGATCCAGCATGCCTTCTCCTCATAACAAGATGTCAGCCGTCCTCTGGGCCGGCTGACAGGTGGAGGGTTGAGGGTGGACGGTTGAGGGAAGAAAAGAAAAGATCCCCGACCTGTCGAGCTGGTCTTCGACTCGACCACTTTGATCAGGTGAGAAACTGACATTTGAACACCTTATTCGCTGATCGAGCTGAGAAAGGCCGGGCCGCTGAACGCAGGTTTCAAAAAATAAGCTTGCCTTGCGGCAAGCTTATTTGGCAATGACCCCATGGAGAAAAATGTCCACGATATTCTCCACAATGTCCTTGACTGACAGGGGCTTTTCCGGCCGGTACCAGAAGTAGAGCCAGTGCACCGAGCTGAAGAGGGAAAAGGTCAAAACGGTCAGGTTGCATTCCCTGAGCCGCCCCTGGTTGATCAGGTTGTGGAGGTAGGCCCGGAATTGATTCAGGTTGGTCTTTTCAATGTCCCGGACGATCTTGCGCTTGTCTTCAGGCAAGGACTCCACGTCGTGCAGGAGGATTTTGACATAGTTCTTGAATTTCAAATAGGTGGTCGTGTACTCGAGGAGGATGTCCGTGAGCTGAGCCTGGGTGGACGCTTTGGACCCCTCGTTTCTGGTGATGGCCTTGTGCATGTTGGCGGTGATGATCTCGCCGGCCTGCAGGCAGAGGGTGTAGAGGATCTTTTCCTTGTTTTCGAAATGGTGATACATGGCGGCCTTGCTGATGCCCACCCTCTCTGCAATCTCCCGCATGGAGGCCTTCTCGTAGCCTTTTTCAAAAAAGAGCTCATGAGCCTCCCTGAGAATGACCTGAGCCGTCTCATGGAGTTGAGTGTGATCCTTGTTTCGCATACGCCTACCACCTTATGTTGGACATTGACTGCTCGCCGGGCCGTGTGTGACGTCGGGGCCTCATACCGGAGAGGGACTGAACAACGATGACAGCCTGCTGCCGGCTGGAGTCAACCGGTGTGCTCTGCACGAGGAAATCCCTCAAAACTGCTCCCCTGAGTGCACCCCCTTTTCAAAGGGGAGCTGGCCGAAGGCCTGAAGGCCCAGGGAGCTGACTGAAGGACAGAGGAGTCCCCGGATTCACGTTTCCCAGACAAAAACAGTGTTCATCCGAAAACAGCGTCTACTGACTGGGCAGTTATTGTATTGACAATCATTTTCTATTGTCAACAGGGTTTTCATTTCAGGCCCTTCTCTTTCCCGGGCCTGTCCGAGAGCATGCATAAGCCTGGCTATCTCCTCGTTCTCCCTGCTTTCCAGGACCCTGTCCCTTGGTTGCCATGCCTGCCATGGTGCGCTATAGAGGGTGCTTCGCCGACAGGACAAACCGAACTTTCGAGCCCCTGGCCCTGTTTCGGGATACGGCCATTCCGTGACCGCCCAAGGCCCGAATCGGACTCATTCAACCCGATGGTTTGTCCGGCAACCGTGATGTCAACGCCAACAACTGGAGGTCCGTCATGAAACATGGAGTGTCGCTGCTCGTCTTCTTCCTGGCCATCCTCGTCTCACTTCCAGGCTCAGCTGGAGCTGAAGATGACCTCAAGGTCGGATTCATCTATGTTTCTCCGGTTGGAGATGCAGGATACTCGTATGCCCATGACCTTGGGCGGCAGGCTGTGGCTGACATGGACGGAGTGGACACGTCCTTTGTCGAGTCCGTGCCTGAAGGCCCCGACGCCCAGCGGGTCCTGCGCAAAATGGCCAGGAACGGCTTCGACCTCATCTTCGCCACGAGTTACGGGTACATGGACCCAGTGATCAAGGTGGCCAAGAACTTCCCCCAGACGACCTTCATGCACTGCTCAGGCTTCAAGCGGGCCGAAAACGTGGGCACCTACTTCGGTCGCATGTACCAGGCCAGGTATCTGACCGGGATGGTGGCCGGAGCCATGACCGAGACCGACACCCTGGGCTATGTCGCGGCTTACCCCCTGCCTGAGCTCATCCGGGGCATCAACGCCTTCACCCTGGGAGCGCAGTCCGTGAACCCCGAGGTCCAGGTCAGGGTGGTCTGGACCAAGAGCTGGTACGATCCAGCCACGGAAAAAGAGGCGGCCAAGAGCCTCCTGGACATCGGGGCCGATGTCATTGCCCAGCATGTGGACTCTCCGGCCCCCCAGGAGGCAGCCCAGGAGAAAGGGGTCTATTCCGTGGGCTACAACAGCGACATGTCCGCGTTCGCCCCCCAGGCCCACCTGACCTCAGCCGTCTGGGAGTGGGGCAACCTGTACACGGACATCACCTCCCAGGTGAAGGAAGGAACCTGGGAAAGCCAGGACATCTGGGCCGGAATTGACGAGCAGGTCGTGGACATCGCCCCCTTTGGCCCCATGGTCCCTGAAGCGGTCCAGGAGCAGGTGCTGGCCAAAAAGGAAAGCATGATCGCTGGAGATTTCGACGTCTTTGCCGGACCGATCAAGGATCAGGACGGCACGGAGCGGGTCACCCCAGGCCAGTCCATGACCGACGACGAGATCTGGGGCATGAACTGGTTTGTCGAAGGCGTCGTCGGCACGACTGAATAGAGGGACAGTCCAGCGGCCCGCCGGGTTCGGACTGCAGTGCCCCGGCCGTTCTCACCCTGATCAAGCAAAGGCCCTCATTCCAGACCAGGCTGGTCTTGAATGAGGGTCTCGCATGAAACTCTGCTCCCGGGAACGACCAGACCGCTTCTCAGCGGCCCGGTCTTTTCCTGCACAATCGTCGAATCAGGCCAGGCCAGAGCATTTTCTTTCTGGATCAGACCGGCTTTGCCCAGAAGAAAATCTTGTGTCATCACTGAGCCTGATCTTAAAGCTTCAATCCATACATTCAGCGCAGCCAGAGGCTGCGCCGACATGCAAGGGACCATGCACATCAGAGTCCGCAAACGCCAGGCCGCCCTGGGTTGGTCTTCGGGACTGATTTTTATCGCGGCCATCCTCGTTTCCCTCGGGCTGAGCGGACTGATCCTCTCCCTCCAGGGCAAGTCAGCCCTGGACGGCCTGACCATCTTTTTCCACAGCGGTTTTGGCAGCCTCTGGGCCCTTGAGGACGCCCTGAACAAGGCTGTGCCCATCTTTCTCTGCTCCCTCGGGGTGGCTGTGGCTTTCAGGCTCCAGATCTGGAACATCGGGGCCGAGGGACAGTACGCTCTCGGGGCCATCGGGGCCACATGGGTGGCCCTGCTGTTCCCCTCCCTGCCGGCCACGGTCCTCATTCCAGCCATGCTGCTGGCCGCAACCGTGTGCGGCGGCATCTGGGGGCTCATCCCGGCGGTCCTCAAAATCAAGATGCGGGCCAACGAGATCATCGTCACCCTGATGCTCAACTACGTGGGCATCCTTTTCCTGGAGTACCTGGTCTACGGGGCCTGGAAGGACAAGGCCAGCTTCGGGTTCCCCATGACCCCGGAATTCACCTCCGGGGCGATCATCGGCCGGATCGGGTCCACCAACCTGCACTGGGGCCTGATGCTGTGCCTGGGCATCGGGATCATCATGGCCGTGTTTCTCTCTTTGACCAGGATCGGCTACGAGCTCAAGGCCAGCGGCGAGAGCCTCAAAGCCGCCAGGTACGCCCATATGCCCTACGAGAAGCTGCTGGTCCTGGTGCTCATCGTCAGCGGGGCCCTGGCGGGCTGGGCCGGCTTTGTGGAGACCTCGGCCACCCTGAACCGCCTCCAGCCAAGCGTCATGGCCGGCTACGGGTACACCGCCATTGTCGTGGCCTGGCTGGCCAGGCTCAACCCGTTGGGCATCGCCTTTTTCTCCTACCTCCTGGCCGGGATGCTGGTCGGGGTGGAAGGTCTCCAGCTTGATCTTCAGGTTCCTGCGGCCTTCGGCTCCATCATGGAGGGCCTGATCCTGCTCACCGTCCTCAGCGGCCAGTTCTTCAAGCACTACAGGTTTGACGTCACATGAGCACCGACATCATCCTTCCCCTCCTGGCGGCCACGGTCCAGTCCGGAACGCCCATCCTCTATGCCACCCTGGGGGAGATCGTCACCGAAAAGAGCGGCATCCTCAATCTGGGGGTGGAGGGGATGATGCTCGTGGGAGCCCTGTCCGCCTTCTGGGTCAGCCAGGTCACCGGCAACCCCTGGCTGGGCTTCCTGGCTGGAGGGACCTTTGCCGCCCTGTTCAGCCTGATCCACGCCATTGTCTGTCTGGTGTTCCAGGGCAACCAGGTCGTGTCCGGCCTGGCCCTGACCATTCTGGGGACTGGAATGGCCAACTTTCTGGGCACGCCGCTCATCGGCAGCAAGGCGGCAGGTTTTTTTCAGACACCCATCCCCGGGCTGTCAGCCCTGCCAGTCCTGGGCCCCATTTTTTTCAGCCAGGACGTGCTCGTCTACCTGTCCTTCCTTGTCCCGGCCGCCATCTGGCTCTTCCTGCGCTACACCAGATGGGGGCTGGCCCTGAGAGCCGCCGGGGAATACCCCAGGGCTGTCAACGCTGCCGGGCTCTCGATCATGTTCTACCGGACCATGGGCATTGCCCTTGGGGGTTTCCTGGTCGGTCTGGGGGGGGCATACCTCTCCCTGGCCTACACCCACATCTGGACCAACGGCATCACGGCCGGACGGGGCTGGATCGCCGTGGCCCTGGTCATCTTCGCCTTCTGGCGCCCGGAACGGGCCGTACTCGGGGCCTACCTCTTCGGAGGGGTGATGGCCTTCCAGCTCCGCTTTCAGGCCATGGGGACCGACATCCCCTCGTCACTCCTGCTCATGCTCCCCTACCTGCTGACCGTGATCGTCCTGGCCCTGGCCTCCAGGCGGTCCAGCGGAGGGGACGCCCCGGCCTGGCTGGGGGTGAACGTGGAGCCGGAGGAGTAGATGCGCATGAAAACAGACGACCGCTACACCAAAATATTTCCCGTCAGCTGGGAGCAGCTTCACCGGGACGGCCGGGCTCTGGCCTGGAAGCTTCTGGGACTGAGGGACTGGGCCGGCATTGTGGCCATCACCAGGGGAGGGCTGGTTCCGGCAGCCATCATCGCCAGGGAGCTGGACATCCACGTGATCGAAACGGTCTGCCTCTCCAGCTATGACTGGCAGAAGCAGGGTCAGTGCAGTGTGCTCAAGGGACTCAACCCCAAAGGGCAGGACTGGATCCTCATCGACGATCTGGTGGACACCGGAAGGACGGCCAGGGTGGTCCGGGAGATGCTCCCCCAGGCCTTCTTCGCCACCGTCTACGCCAAGCCGGCCGGGCGGCCCCTGGTGGACGTCTATGTGACCGAGGTTTCTCAGGACACCTGGATTCTCTTCCCCTGGGACAGCGACCATCAGTTTGCCCAGCCCATCATCAACCGATCCAGACAGAGCATGCCCTGAACGGGACTGTGCCCATGACTCCAGAACCAGCTCTGATCGAGCTTCGACACATCAGCAAGTCCTTTGGCCAGGTCAAGGCCAACGAGGACATCTCCCTGGACATCGTCCCCGGGAAAATCCTGGCTCTGCTCGGGGAAAACGGGGCCGGAAAGTCGACCCTGATGTCCATCCTGGCCGGAAGGTTCCTCCCGGACAGGGGCACGATCAGCATTCACAAGACCCCGAGAGAGTTCCATTCCCCAAGGCAGGCCATTGAAGCCGGGATCGGCATGGTCTACCAGCATTTCATGCTCGTCAACGCGTTGTCGGTCACCGAAAACGTCATCCTGGGCCAGGAAGACGGGTTTGTCCTCAAGCCCGGGAAGGCCGTGCGCAGGGTTCGCGACCTGGCCCGGCGCTACGGTCTGGACATCGACCCGGAAACAAGGGTGGGCACCCTGTCCATGGGGGAAAAGCAGCGGGTGGAAATCCTCAAGCTCCTCTACCGCGACAGCTCGGTCCTCATCCTGGACGAACCCACCACGGTGCTCACTCCGACCGAGATCGAGCAGCTCTTCACCGCCATGCGCCACATGGCTGACCAGGGCAAGGCCATCGTCTTCATCAGCCACAAGCTGAACGAGGTCATGTCCGTGGCCGACCATGTGGCCATCCTCCGCCAGGGAAGGATCGTGGACAGCATGGACATCAGGGAGGTCAGCTCCAAACGGGAGCTGGCCCAGCGCATGGTCGGGCGGGACGTCTTCCTGGAACCAGGCCGGGAGTTCCTGCCCCAGGGCAGCAAAGTTCTCGACATCAACGAGCTCTGCCTGCCGCCCCTTGAACATGTCACCCTGAGCGTCCATACTGGAGAAGTCCTGGCCATCGTCGGGGTGGCCGGCAATGGCCAGAAACCCCTGGTGGAGGCCGTGTGCGGCCTCCGTCCGCCTGAATCCGGCCAGATCACCCTTCTGGGCCGGAGCTGGAGCCAGTTTTTCTCCACCCCTGCAGCCTGGAGCAAGCTCTGCTACATCCCGGAAGACAGGCTCGGCCTGGCCACCTGCCCCAATCTGGACCTGGAGGACAATTTTCTCCTGACCACCAGGAACGGGTTCACCAGGGGGCCGTGGCTGCAGAAGGCCGAGGCCCGGAGCCAGGCGGCCCGGATGTTCGCCGAATTCAATGTCCAGCCCGGGCGCCTCGAAGCCAGGGCAAACCAGCTCTCAGGAGGCAACCTGCAAAAGCTCGTCCTGGCCAGGGAGCTCTATCGCCAGCCGCAATTGATCGTTGCCGAGCAGCCGTCCCAGGGTCTGGACATCTCCGCGACCGAGGAGATCTGGGCCAACCTGCTCCAGGCCAGGAAAAACGCCGGAGTCCTGCTCATCACCGGGGACTTGAACGAGGCCCTGACCCTGGCCGACCGAATCGCGGTCATCTTCAGGGGACGGATCCTGGACTGCTTTCCCCGGACGGATGAGGACAAGGTGGGGCTCATCGGGCCGCTCATGGCCGGAGTTCAGGAACATGAAGGTCACTGTCAGGATTGAAGACTCGAACTACCACTTTCTCCGTCCGGCCGATCTGGAGAGCTTGTGGGAGAACATGGACGATTCCGACCCCCGGGCCGAGGACAGGATCCCCTATTGGGTGGAAATCTGGCCGGCGGCCATCGCCCTGGCCAGATGGCTCCGCCACAGTCAGGAGGATCTTTGCGGCCGGACCTGCCTGGACCTGGGATGCGGGCTCGGGCTGACCGCTTCTGTGGCTGCCCGGGCCGCACAGATCGTTCTGGCCATGGACCTCGACTATTCAGCCCTGGTCCACGCCAGGGCCAGTGCGCTCCTGAACCGCGTTCCCATGCCCTCATGGCTGCAGATGGACTGGCGTCACCCGGCCTTGAAAAAACATGCCTGCTCCCGGTTGTGGGGTGCGGACATCCTCTACGAATCCAGATTCTTCCCGCCCCTTCTGGACCTCTTCGAGCATGCGCTCCAGCCAGGGGGGAAAATATGGATCGCCTCACCGGTCCGGGAGGTCACGCACCCATTCTGGACCGAGCTTGCAGCCCTGGACTGGCCGGCCCGGAAAGTCCTGACCACCCACGTCAGCCATATGGACTTCACTGAGATGAGAGTCGAACTTTGGGAAATCAGCAGGCCCGGAGCATGAACCAGGATCACACCGCGACCGCTCTGCCGAAGGAGATCTCTCCCCTGCGGGAGTTCTGGCAGATTTTCAAGACCAACCGCCTGGCCCTGGCCGGCTTTGTCATCTTCCTGGCCTTTTTTTGCGTCGCCCTGGCCGGCCTCCTGGTCACCTCAGGCGATGCCCCCATCCTCGACCCGGCTCAGATCCGCCTCCAGGAAAAGCTCCTCCCGCCTATGAGCTCAGCCGCTTCATCTGTCCTGGCGCCTGAACAGGCCCCGGCTTTGGGGGTCTATGTCTTTGGCACCGACAACCTCGGCCGGGACGTCTTTGCCCGAATGCTCCAGGGTGCCTGGGTTTCCCTGACCGTTGGCTTTGTGGCTGTGGGCATCGCCGTGGTCATCGGGATCGTCATGGGCAGTCTGGCCGGGTACTTCGGCCCTCACATCCTGCGATTCCATCATCTCATCCTCATCGTCGTCCTTTCCACCGTCCTGCTGCTCATCGCAGCCGGTCAAGTCCTGAGCGGAGTCATCCTGGTCATGGCCGGGCTGCTCTTTCTGAAAGCGGTCTCAACCTCCTCCCCGGGCCGGACACGCTCTTTCCCGGGAAGGGCCCTGTCGTTTGTCACCTCGAGGGGCATCTCGGTGGACACGATCATCATGCGCTTTGTGGACATCATGCTCTGCTTTCCCAGCTTTTTTCTCATCCTGACCGTGATCGCCCTGCTGCCGGCCTCCATCTACAACATCATGATCGTCATCGGCCTGACCAGCTGGATGGGCACGGCCAGGTTCGTCCGGGCCGAGTTCCTGAGCCTCCGGGAGCAGGATTTTGTCACCGCTGCCCGGGCACTCGGGGTCAGGACCTGGCGGATCATGTTCAGGCACATGCTCCCCAACGCCGTGGCACCGGTCCTGGTTTCGGCCACCATCGGCATTGCCACGGCCATTCTGACCGAGGCCGGGCTCAGCTTCCTGGGGTTTGGCGTCCCCCCGCCCCAGGCCACCTGGGGGAACATCCTGTCCGAAGGCAAGAGGTTCATCTTTGACGCCCCCTGGCTGACCCTGATCCCGGGCGTGGCCATCCTGATCGTGGTCCTGGCCTTTAACCTCTTTGGTGAAGGGCTCCGCGACGCCCTCAACCCCAAGCTGCGCCAAACCTGATGCCTGGGCCTTGAGCCCGAGAGAGCAGAGGCTGCGCTCGTATGAAACGTCATGTGGAAGAACCCCTCAGCCCTGCGGGCAGCTCCCCTGGAAAAGGGGAGCAGTAAAAAGAGCCACCCCGAAAGTTTCTGCCCTGATCAAACTGGCCGAGAAGGGTGTCATCACGTGAAGAGTCGAACTTTTTTTCTTCCATCAACCTTCAACCATCAACCATCGACCTGCCAGGCCGGCCAGAGGCCGGGCTGACAACGAAACACGATGCTCAAACCACAGCACACAGACCAGGGCCACCTGCTCTCCATCGAGGATCTCAAGGTGGTCTTTGACCACAACGGGCAGGTCTCCAGAGCGGTGGACGGCGTCAGCCTGGAGGTCGGTCAGGGCGAGACCGTCTGTCTGGTCGGGGAGTCCGGATGCGGCAAGACCGTGACCGCACTGTCCATTCTCGGCCTGATCCCTCAGCCCCCGGGCAGGATCACCCAGGGCAGGATCTCGTTCCAGGGCAGGGATCTGCTGGGGTTGAACGAGCGCCAGATCCAGTCCATCCGCGGAAAATCCATCGGCATGGTCTTCCAGGACCCGTTGACCTCCCTGAACCCGGTCTTTCAGATTGGCGAGCAGATCGAAGAGGTCCTCCTGGCCCACGAAGAGCTCCCCCGCAGCGAGGTCAGGGCCAGGACCCTGAAGGCCCTGTCCGATGTGGGCATCCCCTCTCCGGAGGACCGGGTCCGCAGCTACCCGCACCAGCTCAGCGGCGGCCAGCGCCAGAGGGTCATGATCGCCATGGCCCTGATCTGCAACCCGGACCTGGTCATTGCCGACGAGCCGACCACGGCCCTGGACGTGACCATTCAGGCCCAGATTCTGAAGCTCTTCAAGTCCATTCAGAACCAGGCCGCCAGGTCCATCCTGTACATCACCCATGACCTGGGCGTGGTCTCGAGCATCGCCGACCGGGTGCTGGTCATGTACGCCGGAGTCATCGTTGAACAGGGAAGAGCCGCGGACATCTTCGATCGTGCCAGGCACCCCTACACGCAAGGCCTTCTGGCTTCCCTGCCCACTGTGGCCAAGAAAGGGACCCGCCTGAGCTCCATTCCGGGAGCCGTCCCCAATCCAGCCCACAAACCCCGGGGTTGCCCTTTTCATCCCCGGTGCCAGTTTGCCCGGCCATCGTGCCGGACAGATTTTCCTGAACTCATCCGCTGCAGCCGGGATCACTCCAGCCGCTGTCCGGTTTTGTCCTGCTGGTAAGGGGGTCTTCAGCATGACCAGTCACGAAAAGCTTCTCGAAACCAGGGACTTGAAGAAATATTTCCCTGTCCAGCAGGGTTTCTGGCAGTCTGTTGTCGGCTGGGTCAGGGCCGTGGATCACGTGGACCTCTTTGTGCCGGACAGGGGCACGCTGGGCCTGGTGGGAGAGAGCGGCTGCGGCAAGTCGACCCTGGCCAGGGTCATCCTGAGGCTGCTGTCCGCCCAGTCCGGCCAGATCCTGTTTCAGGGGCGGGACATCGGCGAACTGTCCCAGCGACAGCTCCTGGCCTACCGCAAGGAGGTCCAGATCGTTTTCCAGGATCCCCAGGGCTCGTTGAACCCCAAGATGACCGTCGGGGCAACCATTGAGGACGGCCTGCGCATTCTGGGGATGTCCCGCCCTGCCAGACGGAAGAGGGTTGGCGAGCTCCTGGGGATGGTCGGACTGGATGCTGAGGCCGCGAAGCGCTACCCCCATCAGTTCAGCGGGGGGCAGCGCCAGAGGGTTGGCCTGGCCCGGGCTTTGAGTGTCGAGCCGAGCCTGATCGTCTGCGACGAGCCCATCTCGGCTCTGGACGTCTCCATCCAGGCCCAGATCATCACGCTGCTCCAAGACCTTCAGCGCGACCTGGGCCTGAGCTACCTCTTCATTTCCCACGACCTGAACGTGGTCGGCTACCTGTCCGACTGGGTGGCGGTCATGTACCTGGGCCAGATCATGGAGTATGCCCCGGCTGAATCCATCTTCAGCTCACCACTGCACCCCTACACCAGGGCACTCCTGCAATCCTCCCCCGGCCTGGGGCTGAGGTCGGACACGACGTGGTCGACCCTCAAAGGTGACGTGCCCTCTCCCATGAGGCCCCCAGAGGGCTGCCGCTTCCACCCCCGCTGCCCTCTGGCCATCTCCGAGTGCTCGTCCAGGGACGTGGCCCTTGAGGAAAAAATCCCCGGCCATCAGGTGCGCTGTCTTCTGGCTCGCTCCGGCGATCAGCCTTGGCGTGGCTGAAAAACGGCGCAACCAGCCGCAAGAATCCAGTTCAATGTCATGAAGTCTGCTTCATGGAATTGATGTGATCTCGGTCCCGATGCCGGCGTTGGTGAACAGCTCCAGGAGCAGCGAGTTCTCTACCCGGCCGTCGATGATGTGGGCCTTTTCCACCCCCGCCTCCACCGCCTCAAGCCCGCAGGTGACCTTGGGGATCATCCCCCCGCTGATGGTTCCCTGCTCAATGCCTGCATGGGCCTCCTGACGGCTCAGGGACGAAACCAGCTCCTCACCGTTCATGACCCCTGCAACATCGGTCAGCAGGATCAGCCGCTTGGCCTCCAGGGCCCTGGCAACGGCAGCGGCCACAGAATCGGCGTTGATGTTGTAGGTCTGCCCCTTTTCATCCACTCCGACCGGGGCGATGACCGGAATGAAGCCTTCTCTCTCCAAGGACCTGACCAGACGGGTCTGAATCGAGACGACCTCCCCCACCCGGCCGAGGTCGATGATCTCCGGCGGGGCGTCCTTTCTGGAGACGACCATCTCCAGCTTCCTGGCCTTGATCAGCCCGCCGTCCTTGCCTGAAAGCCCCACGGCCCGGCCGCCGTTCAAATTGATCAGGTTGACGATGTTCTTGTTCACCCGGCCCACCAGGACCATCTCCACCACATCCATGGTGGCCTGGTCAGTGACCCGCAGCCCCTGCTTGAACTCGGAACCGATCCCCAGCTGGCTGAGCATGGTCCCGATCTGGGGCCCGCCGCCATGGACGATGACCGGGTTGATGCCGATGTACTTCAAAAGGACGATGTTCAGGGCAAAGCCTGCCTGCAGCCGTTCGTCCCGCATGGCATGCCCGCCATACTTGATGACCAGGGTCTGGCCGTAGAACTCCCGGATGTAGGGCAGGGACTCCAGCAAAACTTTGGCCTTGGCACTTTCAGTCTCCAGCGTCACGGCAGACCTCCATCACTGCTTTGTCTTCACCACCTGCTCGATGACTCCCTCGAGCCCACGGTGCTCCGTGTGGACCATGCTCATGCCAGAGGCTGCGCTCGTATGGAACTCAACTCCTGGGAAGGACCACACCACTTCTCAGCGGCTTCAATTGGCGCGGGGCTTTGCAGTCACACCTGGTTTGCCCGGCATGGAGCATTGATCCGACTCAAAAAATAAGCAGAAAAAAAAAGGGCTCCGCAAGGAGCCCTTTTTAACGTCATTGCAGTTCCAGGGTGAAACTGAGCTAGGCCACCATCTCCCGACGGTCGGCCATGTCGAACAGGACCCGCTCCCTGGCCTTGTCAATGCCCAGGGCTTTGCGCTTCTTGTCGATGTGGGCGATCATCTTCTGGGCCATCTCGTAAGGATCGACAGCGAAATCCCATTTCCCGAGCCCCTGGTCCTCAAGGCCCTGGAAGAGGAGATCCTTGAACTTGGTGTTGTCGGTCACCGGGAAGGTGGCCCCAAAGATGGTGTACACACCCGAAGCCACGAAGTACTGTCCGATGCTGATGGCTTTTTCGCTCATCCACTCCGGAGCGGCCCCGGCTGCGGGCAGATCCGCAATGGACTCGCCCAGTCCGCCTTCGTTGACCACTTCCGCGGCTGCGATGAGAATCCGGCTGTTGTCCACACACGAGCCCATTCCAAGCACCGGCGGGCAGCCCACGGTCTCGCAGACCTCTTTGAGACCATCGCCAGCCAGATGGGCTGCATCCGGTGTCAGCAGCCCGGCTTTGGCCAGGGAGATCTGGGAGCACCCGGTCTGCAGGACCAGGATGTCGTTCCTGATGAGCTCCTTGACCAGTTCGACATGGACAAAATCATGCTTGACCCTGGGGTTGGTGCAGCCGACCACCCCGGCGATGCCCCGGATGCGGCCATTGATGATGTTGTCGTTCAGCGGCTTGTAGGAGGACCTGAAGCTCCCGCCGAGCATGTATTTGATGTACTCGTGAGAGAATCCATGAATCCCGGCATTCTTGATGTTCGGGATCTCGATCTTGGCCGACCGGTTTTTGTACCGGGCGATGGCCTTCATGACCACCTTGTCTGTGCAGTCCCTGGGCTTGTCCTCTTCCATCTCGATGTGTTCCGCCCCTTCAATGTGACACCTGGGGTTGGTGGTGAAGAGGTAGCTCTTGTAGCAGTCGGCCACAGTGGCCAGCCCCTGCTTGATGCACTGATAGTCGACAGCCATGGCGTCCACGGCCCCAGTGACCAGGATGGCCTCTGTGGACATGAAGTTCCCGGCATGGGGCACCCCGTGCCTGGAAAGGACCTCGGCTCCTGAGCAGCACATGCCGACCAGGTTGATGCCTTTGGCCCCGACGTCCTTGGCGGCCTGCACCAGTTCCGGGTCGTTCACTGAAACGAGCATGGACTCGAACATGGTCGGTTCGTGACCATGGACAACGATGTTGACATGGCTTTCCTTGAGGCAGCCCATGTTCACATCCGCTTGAACCGGTGTGGGGGTGCCGTACAGGATGTCCGAGATCTCGGTGGCCACCATGGAGCCGCCCCAGCCGTCGGACAGGGCGGTCCGGTTGAACTGCTGAGTGATGTTCTTGTATTCCTGATCCACACCCATATGGGTCCGATGCATCATTTCCATGATCTCCCGCATCGACCCCCTGGGGACAATATTCAGCTTTCTCCAGGTTTCCAGTGTCTTTTGTGGAACACGGGAGACAAAGGGGATCTCGCCTTCGACCTGGGTGTAGGTCCGCTCCAACTCCTCGTAGAGCTCGATGGCGATGTCCTGGACGCTGCGGCCTTCAGTCTCGATTCCCACGGACTGGGCCACTTCTTCCAGCTTGACCGTGTCTTTGATTTTGTAATCCGTGATGTGTCCGTGAACGACTTCCCGAAAGACATCCAGCATGGACATGCCATGGTCGGTGTGAGCAGCAGCACCGCCCACGACCATGCGGGCGAAGTTCCTGGCCTGAATGGTGTCGATGGTCGCCCCGCAGACCCCGACCTTGCCGTAGGGGTCCTTGGCGTTCAGCCGGCAGGGCCCCATGGAGCAGTGCTTGCAGCAGGCCGAATCAGCCCCGATGGGACAGGCCTTCATGCTCGCAGCCCGGTCAAAAGCGGTTTCCACGCCGTCATTCTGGGCCTTTTTGAGCATCTGCTCGGTTGCCTGACAGATGGTCACGTCCTTGGGGTTGATCTGTGACGACTTGGCGTCAGCAGACTTGGCGGCCTTCTTGACTTCTTTCTTTTCCTTTTCCATATTCTCCTCCCTTATTGGTGGAACAATGCGTCATGACTGCACATCTTCGCGATGCACCCATGGAACGGGTCCGAACATTCGGGTTGTGGGAGTTGACTCATTAACATCGTGAAATAATGATAAATTTGAGGTATTGTACGTTCAAAAAACCGCTTTGTCAAGAACAGAGGGGCAAAACCACCCAATGTCGAGAAGGTCACTCGTCCTTGAGTTCGCGGTCCATGAGCTGCTGCACGGCCAGACGAGGATCCTTGTCCTCATAGAGGACCTGATGGACCTGGTCGGTGATCGGCAGTTCCACCCCCAGCTTCGATCCCAGCTGATGCACGGCCATGGTGGTCTTGACCCCTTCAGCCACCATGCGCATCTCCGTCTCGATGTGTTTCAGGCTCTTGCCCTGTCCAAGCTGCATCCCGACCTGCCTGTTCCGGCTCAAGTCCCCGGTCGAGGTCAAGACCAGATCACCGAGGCCGGAAAGGCCCATAAAGGTTCGCTCCCTGGCCCCCATGGCCGCGCCCAGGCGGGACATCTCGGCCAGTCCCCTGGTGATCAGGGCTGCCCTGGCATCGTGCCCAAACTCCAGCCCATCTGAGATGCCTGCCGCCAGGGCCATGACGTTTTTGACGGCCCCCCCCAGCTCGACTCCCCTGGTGTCCGAGCTCGTGTAGACCCGAAAGGTTCTTGAGGACAGAACGGACCGCAACTCCTTCCTGAGGTCCTGGTCAGCGCTGGCCAGGGTCACTGCAGTGGGCATCCCGGCGCTGACCTCCCTGGCGAAGGACGGCCCCGAGAGCACGCAGTACCGGACCCTGAGATCCCCAAGTTCATCCTCCACAACCTCGGACATGGTCTTCAGGCCCTCGATCTCCACCCCTTTGCTGGCGCAGATGATCGGCTGTCCGGATTGAAAACCGGATTTGCCCTGCTTGAGGACCGCCCGGAGGAACTGGCAGGGCACGACCATGAGCACGGCCTCAGCCCCGCTGAGGACGGCCAGAAGGTCGCCATCCACGCTCAGGGAGGGATTCAGGGTCACCTGGGGCAGAAACCAGGCATTGGTTCCGGTTGTCTGGATCTTCTGGAGCAGCTCTTCTTCCCTGACCCACAGGGACACCCGGTGCCCCTCGTCTGCCAGAAGGTTGGCCAGGGTGGTTCCCCATGAGCCTGCCCCGACAACGGCACACTTCATCTCGCCCCCTCTTCCATCTCAAGTGTGATGTCCGCGAAATGCATCTGGCCTCACCCTGCGCCCGGCTCCTGGAGAAGTCAATTCCTGGCTGCCAAATGCATCCAAAGGGAATCAGCCCGGCCTGCTTGACGTCCAACCCTGCCTCAGGGGACGCTGCACCTTGGTTTGTGCCCTGATAACGGCTCTGCCGAATCAGGTCAAGAACATGGCTTGCAAGGTCCTGGTGAAACAGGTACAAACTCGAACGAAATACGTTCGAGACGCCTTGGCTCATGACGTGAACAGTCGGGAGGTCTTTTCCGGCCTCAACCATCTCCCTGGCCGGCCAGGGGCTGCGCTCGCATGAAGCGCCATCAGAGGTGTTCAGGTGTCGGGTTTCAGCCCGGCCGCTGGCCGGTCTGAAGGTCGAGGGTTGAAGGTGGATGGTTGAGGGAAGAAAAGATTTCCGACATGTAAAGGAGTTCGTCGACCGGCCAGTTTGATCAGGGCAGAAATTCCTTTCAGTCAATGTACGTGAAGGCCTTCTTCCTGAAACCTGAAAACTCGCGATGAAGTTCATACGAGGAAGAAATCTTTGAAGTGAGACCGCCCCCTGCCGGTAGAGTTTCTTCCCTGATCACCCAGGCCGGGTTGGATGTCATCAGGTCAGGAGTCGAACTTTTGGCCTTCCACCCACCTTCAACCCACAACCATCGACCTGTCAGCCCGGCCAGAGGCCTGGCTGACACCTGAGTGAGAACATGGACACCAGCGCCCCGCCTGAATTCACGCCGCAAGAGCTCGACATCCTCAAAATGGTCCAGGGGTCGCTTCCTGATTCAACCGCCCCCTTTGCCGTCATCGCCCAGGAGCTGGGCCTGGATGAAGACACGGTCATCGATTTCCTCAACCGGCTCAAAGCCAGGGGGCTGATCAGACGCTTCGGGGCCACCCTGCGCCATCAGGAAGCCGGCTATGACTGCAACGTCATGGTGGCCTGGCTTGTGGAGAACGGGGAGCGCCTGGACCACGTGAGCCGGATCATGAAGAGCAGGCCGGAGATCACCCACTGCTACCTGCGCAGAACCTGCCCGGAATGGCCTTTCAATCTCTACACCATGGTCCATGGCAAGACCAGCCAGCAATGCCGGCAGATCGTCGAGGAGCTGCAGCAGGAGACCGGCATCTCCAGATACGAGCTCCTGTTCAGCGACAAGGAGCTCAAAAAAACCTCCATGGTCTATTTTTAAGGAGCCCGATCATGTCCAGATCCAGCGAACTCTTTTCTCAAGCCCTGAAACTCATCCCCGGGGGGGTCAACAGCCCTGTCCGGGCCTGCCGGAGCGTGGACAGCGAGCCTCTGTTCATCAAGAGCGGACAGGGCAGCAGGATCACCACCGAGGACGATCAGGAGATGATCGACTATGTCATGTCCTGGGGTCCTCTCCTGCTGGGACACTGCCCACCTGAGGTCATCCAGGCCGCGAGGGCGGCCATGGAACGCGGACCCAGCTTCGGAGCCCCGAGCGGGCATGAGATCGCTCTGGCCCGGGCCGTGGTCGAGGCCATGCCCGGGATCGACATGATCAGGATGGTCAACTCCGGTACCGAGGCCACCATGAGCAGCCTCAGGCTGGCCAGGGCCTTTACCGGGAGGACCAGGGTCCTCAAGTTCGAAGGCTGCTACCACGGCCATGTGGACAGCCTGCTGGCCCAGGCCGGATCTGGTGTGGCCACCCTGTCCATCCCCGGGACTCCGGGTGTCCCCGATCATGTGGTCGAGGACACCTTGCTGGCCCCATACAACGACCTCGAGGCCGCTGAGCGCATCTTTGCCAGCTACGGCAGCGAGATCGCGGCCGTGATCGTCGAACCCGTGGCCGGGAACATGGGGTTGGTGCCGCCAGTGGAGGGCTTTCTCCAGGGGCTGCGGAAACTGTGCTCTGACCATTCCAGCCTGCTCATCTTTGACGAGGTCATCACCGGATTCCGGATGACGCTGGGGGGGGCGCAACACCTCTTTCAGGTCACCCCGGACCTGACCTGTCTGGGAAAGATCATTGGCGGAGGCTTCCCGGTTGGGGCTTTCGGAGGAAGGAAGGAGGTCATGGAGCGGCTGGCACCCTGCGGCGAGACCTACCAGGCCGGCACCCTGGCCGGCAACCCCGTGGCCATGGCCGCCGGCGCGGCAACCCTGAAAAGCCTGAGCCAGAGCGACTACCCCGGACTCGCGGCCCGGACCAGGGGCTTTGCCGAAGAGCTCAAGGCCATCCTCGAGGAGAAGTCCGTTCCAGTGCAGCTCAACTGCCTGGAATCGGCCTTCACCCTGTTCTTCACCGATCAGCCGGTGACGGATTTTGCCTCAGCCAAGGCATCAGACCAGGACCGCTTTCAACGCTTCTACACTCACATGCGCCGTGCAGGCATTTATCTGGCACCGTCCGGGTTTGAATGCACCTTCACCTCCTTCGCCCATTCAGACCAGGACTTTGAAAAAACCCTGGAGGCCGCCCGCAGATTCGAGGTGTGAACCTGCCCTGAAGTCGCCTTGACAGGCATCTCAGGGCCCATTAGTCTTGGCTCCGCAGACGTTCGCGACTCAGCTCACGGAACGACAATCCGAGGTATCCCATGGCGTTCAAATCGAAAAAAAAGAACAAGAAAGACGATGTCCTCGAACTCACAGATGTGGTCGAAGAGGGCCATGAGCAGCAGGACAGCTCCTCCCAGGAAGAGTTCTTCAGCGAATCCGACCTGGAGAGCGAACTGAACGACCTCTTCGGGGATGTGGACTCCCCGGCGGAAGACGCATCAGAAGCCGGTTCCCAGGAAGATGACGACGACCTGGACCTGGACTCCCTCTTTCAGGAGCTCGACCAGGCCAATGCCGAGGACCGAGACCAGGGTTCGCAGTTCCAGGAATCTGACAGCGAGACTGAAGAGAACGACGATCAGCTGGATGAGCTCCTTGGCGAGCTTGGGCTGGACGAGGAGGCCGGGGAGGAAGCTGAACCGGCTCAGGAAGAAGCTGACGGAGAACCCCTTGAGGAACCTGCTGTTGAAGCTCAGGCTGATGATGAACCGCAGATCGAAGCTTTGGGAGAAGAGCTCCAGCCCGATGACGAACCGGCCCATGAACCCGGGAGCTCATCACAGCTCGAAGCCTTGGAAGCACGCCTGAACGAGCTGGAACAGGCCCTTGCTCAGAAGACTGAACAGGATGATCTGCACTCCACGGTTGAGCGCCTGATCGAAGCCAGGCTGCCGCAGACGGCAGCCGCAGGCGACGAAACCCTGAACCATATCCAGGAGCGACTGGCCGAGCTTGAGCAGGCAGGACCCTCACATCCGGATGAAGAGGAGCTCCAGGCGCGCATCGAGTCCCTGGTGGAGTCCAGGCTGCAGTCCGCCGAGTTTCTGGAGACCCTGCGCACGAGCCTCTTCCCCCATATGGAAGAAGAGCTGAACAGACTGGTGGAGGAGAAGGTCCAGTCCCTGGAACCAGCTGACGGCGAACACCGGCACCCTGAGCACGAACAGGGCCTCCAGGACATCAGGGGCCAGATCGACGGCCTCACGTCTCAATTCGTGACGGCTGAGACCCTCCAGGCCATGACCGACCAGATCAGGGAGGAGCTCACCGAGCATGTCGCCAGGGCCGTGCCATCAGCAGCTGCGGAGATCATTCGCGAAGAAATCCAGGCCCTGAGCCAGGAGTTTGACGACCAAAGCGACGAATGAGGCAAAAAAGCGGGGGGGCTGTCCCGGTTTCTCTGCGTTCCCGTCCGGTGTTCTTGCCCTCGTGATTGGTCAAGACCGTTTCCCCTCCGGACGGGTTTTTATTGAGGTTCCTGCTATGGACAAAATACAGAAACAGGCCCTTCAGGTGACCAAGGAGATCGTGGTCAAGTTCATTGAAATCGGACGGATTTCACCCAACAACTTCGACCAGTTCTTTGCTCCGATCTATTCCGAGGTCTTGCGGACCATTTCAGCCCACGACCCTCCTCCGCCAACCGCCGATGCCCCCGCCCAGGACAGCTGACCATTCACCCCGGTCGCACGGCCAGGAGGTGGCCTCCATGTTCGGGCGCATCTCCAGATGGTACGACCTGCTCAACCATGTCCTCAGCCTGGGTCTGGACACGTCCTGGCGGCGCAGACTCGTTCGGGCAGCCTCCGTCCACACCACGCATGCCCTTCTGGACCTGGCCGCCGGGACCATGGACGTGAGCGTTGAACTCGCCCGCCGCTTCCCTGGATCCAGTGTCCTGGCCGCTGACTTCTCGCTCCAGATGCTCCTCCAGGGCAGGTCAAAAATCGAGCACCAGCCAGTCTTTCCCCTTGGCGCTGACGCCTTGAGCCTTCCCCTGGCCGATGCCAGCGTGGACTGTGTGACCATGGCTTTCGGCATCCGAAACATCCGGCCGAGACAGGCCGTTTTTCAGGAGTGCCTGCGCGTCCTGGTCCCCGGAGGCAGGCTGTGCATCCTGGAGTTCGGAAGCGGGCAGAAACGGATCCTGGGAGGCCTGTACAATCTGTACCTGGCCAGGGTGCTGCCCTCTGTCGGGCAGCTCATCTCCAAAGACAGGAAAGCCTACCAGTATCTCGCCGATACCATCCGGGAGTTCCCCCCGGCCCCGGTCCTCAAGCAGGAGCTGCTCCAGAGCGGGTTCTCCCAGGTCTGGTTTACCGAGCTCAGTGCGGGCATTGTCTGCCTTCACGTGGCCGAAGCCTGAGGGATTCTTTCTCTTTGACAGCACAGGCGTTCAGGCCTCGGGTTTCAGGAAGACATCTTTGACCCGACACAGCCCAGACACAGTTTCATCTCTGATCAAACTGGCCGGTGGACTGTTTTCCCGACACGTCGGGAATCTTTTCTGTCATCAACCTTGAACCCTGAACCGTGAACCTGTCAGCCCTGCCGCCGGCCTGGTCTTTACCCACACGTAGGACAGTGGGGGTGAAGAAAGAGTTTCAAGAATCTTTTCACCGCCCGCTCCCGAAGGTCGCTTGATGAAGAGGATAAAGGCAGGGATGGAGAAAGCTCTTTGTCATTCAGGCCGGGCGATGCTCCCCGGCCTGAAGCAGCTCTGCCGCCAGGAC
>CAZNIP010000051.1:0-22011 GCA_964573115.1 uncultured Desulfohalobiaceae bacterium
ACTGGGCCAGTTGGATCAAGGCAGAAACTTTCGAGGCTGCTCCTCTTACTGCTCCCCTTGCATGCTCCCCTTTTCCAAGGGGAGCTGTCCGCAGGACTGAGGGGTCCGGGGAGCTGCCCGCAGGGCTGAGGGGTTCTTCTTTCCGAAGTTTCATACGAGCGCTGCCGCTGGCCGGGCTGACAGGTCGAGGGTTGAAGAGGTCTGACCATGATCAGGCGAAGTATTTCCGGATCTTCTGAAAAAAACAATGATCTTCAGATGTCATGGGAGCCTGCTCATGACATCTGAAGATAGCTTTTGAACTTGTCCCGCAGCTCGGTCAGCGTGGACCTGGTCTCCTGCATCTCCTCCAGGCGCTGCCGCTCCTTGCTCACCACCTCGGCCGGGGCCTTGCTGACGAAGTTCTCGTTGTTCAGCTTGGACTGCACAGAGGCGAAGTCTTTATCCAGCTTGGCCAGTTGCTTGCCCAGCCGTTCCAGCTCGACCCGGAAATCGACCACCCCCTCCAGGGGGACGAAAAGCTCGAAGCCCTTGACCACGCCGCTGGCTGAAGCCCGGGGGGGATTGACGTCAAGCCCCACGGTCAGGCTCTCGATCCTGGCCAGCTGGGAAATGACGGGCTGCATGTCCTGGATGAAACGGGCCGCCTGACCATCGGCTCTGACCAAGAGGTCCACCTTCTGTCCGGGGCCGATGTTCAACTCGCTGCGGATGTTGCGCACACTGACCACAAGCTCCTGGAAGAGGGCCATCTCCTCGTCCAGCTCAGGGGCGACGCATTCCGGACGGGGGGCGGGGTAGGCCACCTGGGAGAGGTCCATCTGCCCCGTGCCCGGGAGCCTGCTCCAGATCTCCTGGCTGACGAAGGGGACAAAGGGGTGGAGCAGGGTGATCACTTCCTGAAAGGTCGTGCACAGACAGGCCCGGGCCGCACTCTGGGTCTCAGGGTCGCCGCTGAAGAGATCGGGCTTGACCATTTCCAGGTACCAGTCGCAATAGGTGTGCCAGACGAACTGATACAGGGACTGGGCCGCCTCGTTGAACTGATAGTCGTCCAGGGATCGGGCGATCTCCTGCTTGAGCCGTTCGATGTCGTGCAGAATGTAGCGATGGCTGAAGCCGGTGACCTGCCCGGGATCGAAAGCCGGAACCTTCTGGTCCAGATTCATGAGCACGAATCGGGCCGCGTTCCAGATCTTGTTGATGAAGTGCTTGTAGCCTTCGATTCGGGATTCGGAAAGCTTGATATCCCTTCCCATGGCTGCAAAGGCGGTCAGGGTGAAGCGCAGGGCATCAGCCCCGTAGCGTTCGATCATCAGCAGGGGGTCGATGACGTTGCCCGTGGACTTGGACATCTTGCGGCCGTCTTCATCCCGGACCAGGGCGTGGATGTAGACGTGCCTGAAGGGCACCTCGCCCATGAAGTGGATGCCCATCATCATCATCCTGGCCACCCAGAAGAAGATGATGTCGAACCCGGTCACCAGCACGCTCGTGGGGTAATAGACCTCGAGATCCCTGGTCTGGTCAGGCCATCCCAGAGTGCTGAAGGGCCACAGGGCGGAGGAGAACCAGGTGTCCAGGACGTCTTCGTCCTGGATCAGGGAGATCTGCCCGCACTGCGGGCATCTGTCCGGATCGTCCCTGGCCACCACGAGGTGGCCGCACTCGGTGCAGGTCCAGGCCGGAATCCGGTGACCCCACCAGATCTGCCGGGAGATGCACCAGTCCCTGATGTTGTCCAGCCATTCAAAGTAGAGGTTGACCCAGTTGGCCGGAAAAATGCTGGTCTGATCAGACTCCACCGCTTTCCTGGCCTTCCGGGCCAGCTCTGTGGTGGCCACGAACCACTGCTTGGAAATCGTCGGTTCGATCACGGTCTTGCAGCGGTAGCACTGTCCCACCTTGTGCAGGTACTTGTCCTGCTTCACGAGCAGGTCCAGGGCCTTGAGATTCCCGACCACGGCCTTTCGGCATTCGAAGCGGTCCAGGCCTGCATAGTCAGGCCCGGCTTCTTCGGTCATGAATCCAGTGTCGTCGATGACCTGGATGCTGTCGAGATCATGCCTGCTGCCCATTTCAAAGTCGTTGGGGTCGTGGGCCGGGGTGATCTTCAGGCACCCGGTGCCGAACTCCCGATCCACGTAGTCGTCGCCAATGATCGGGATCTCTCTGCTCGTCAGGGGCAGTCGGACGTGTTTGCCGATCAGGGTTTGGTAGCGTTCATCTTCAGGGTGCACGGCCACCGCAGTGTCCCCGAGCATGGTCTCCGGTCTGGTGGTGGCCACGACCAGACTGAAATCGCCCTCCACCCCGGGGTAACGGATCTCGTAGAGGCCGCCTTCCCGCTCCTCGTGGTCCACTTCCAGGTCGGCCAGGGCGGTCATGCACCTGGGGCACCAGTTGATGATGTAGTCGCCCTGGTAGATCAGCCCCTGCTCGTAGAGCTGGACAAAGACCTCCCGGACCGCCCGGGACAGGCCGTCATCCATGGTGAACCGAAGCCGGGACCAGTCGACCGAAGCGCCCATGCGGCTGATCTGGTTCAGGATCTTGTCCCCGTACTCCTGCTTCCACTCCCAGACCCGTTCGACAAAAGCTTCCCGCCCCACATCCTGACGGGACCGGCCTTCGCCGGCCAGGGCCCTTTCGACCACGTTCTGGGTGGCGATGCCGGCGTGATCGGTGCCGGGGACCCAGAGCACGTTCATGCCTTTCTGCCTCTGGAACCTGCAGAGGATGTCCTGCAGGGTCAGGTTCAGGGCATGCCCCATATGCAGGGTGCCGGTCACGTTCGGAGGGGGGATGACAATGGAATAGGGCTGTCCCTCACGGTCAGGGTCGGCCTTGAAGGACTGCTCGCCGTTCCAGGTGCGCAGCCATTTGTCTTCAACATCGGCGGGTTCGTATCCCTTGGGGAGCATCCCGTCTGTCATGGTGTGACTCCAGTTCTCATGATCATCAAAGTCCTGGCGTTGAGTCCAGGTTTTGTCTGCCCTGGCATCCGCACAGTGTTTCCAGCAGGTCGGCCGTTGCCGGCGCGACGCTCACAGTCGCTCGTATGAAACTCAATCACGAGTTTTCAGGTTTCACGTGTCGGTGTTCAGAAAGAGGGCCTTCAAGTGAAGTCCCTGGACAAAGTTTCTTCCCTGATCAGACTGGCTGAGTCGAAGCCCTTCCCGACACCTCGGGCATCTTTTCTCCCCTCAACCATCAACCCTCGACCTTCAGCCCGGCCAGCGTCCGGGCTGACAGGCAGGACAGAACACGGAGGTCCGGCCGGCCACAACCGTCTTTTCCAGGTCACGGCCGCACTGTCTGCAGGGCAGACCGGTCCGGCCGTAGACGTTGAACTCGTCCTGATATCTCCCGGGTCGGCCCAGACCGTCCACATAGTCCCGGAAGGAGGTTCCCCCCACATCCAGGGCCCTGGTGAGGACCTCGAGCAGAGAGGCGTGCAGTCTGGACAACCCGGCGGCAGAGAGGACATGGCTCTGCGTTGCCGGATGAATCCCGGCCAAGTGGAGCGCCTCGTCAGCATAGATGTTGCCGATGCCGGCGATCCGCTGCTGATCCAGGAGGACCGCTTTCACTCTGGCCCGGGTGCGGCCAAAGATCCGTCTGAACCCGTGAAGGTCCAAGTCCAGTGGTTCGGGCCCCAGAGAGGCGAAAAAGGGCCAGCTTTGCAGCTCCTGGCCGGTCAAGAAAGCGCTGTAGCCGAATTTACGCTGATCCTGGTAGGCGAGCTTTTCCTGGTCGGCAAAGTTAAAAATAAGGTGCGTGTGTTTGTCAACCTCGCCCTGCCAGCAGGAAGAGAACAGGAGCTTCCCGGTCATCTTCAGGTGAAAGACCAGGTGCTGCTCCTGATCAAGGTCCATGAGCAGAAGCTTGGCCCGGCGCCAGACAGCCTTGATCCGGCGTCCTTCAAGGCCTGTGGTGTAGGCCTGGGCATTTCCGCGGATGCACCCGGAATACCTGCAGTCCACACTGGAGATCACCCGGCCCGGGAGGCAGGAGTTCAGGCAGCGGGCGATGGTTTCGACTTCTGGCAGTTCTGGCATGGTTCAACCCCGAAGTTGCGAACAAAAAAGCCCCTGGAGATCCAAACCCCAGGGGATCAGCCATCAGAGCAGGCGACCCGGCCTGCTGGGTCACTGCCCGAGAATGAAGTCCTCGGTCCTCTGCCAGGCCACGTCATCGTTGTACTGCTCCGGGGGATGCTTCATGAAGTAGGAGGACGGGCCGAGCAGCGGTCCCCCCTGACCCCTCTCCAGGGCCAGCTTCAGGCATCGGATGGCGTCAATGGCGCACCCCCCGGAGTTCGGGGAGTCCTCCACTGAGAGCCGGAGCTCAAGGTCCATGCCCACATCCCCGAAGAGTCTGCCTTCCATGCGGATGAAGGCCAGCTTGTTGTCTTTCTGCCAGGCCACGTAATCGCTGGGGCCGACGTGGATGTCGTCATCCCTGAGCCTCTTCCCGGCCACTGACTGCACCGCTTCTGTCTTGGACTCCTTTTTGGAGATCAGCCTGGACCGGTTGAGCATGTTCAGGAAGTCGGTGTTCCCGCCGGTGTTGAGCTGGTAGGTCCTCTCCAGGGGAACTCCCCTGCGCCGGAAGAGGTCGGTCAGCACCCGGTGAATGATGGTCGCTCCCATCTGGGATTTGATGTCGTCTCCGATGATGGGGATGTTCTTTTCGGCAAAGCGCCTGGACCATTCAGGGTCGCTGGCGATGAACACCGGCATGTTGTTGATCATGCCGATGCCGGCCTCCAGGGCGCATTCGGTATAGAAATGGACAGCCTGCTCAGAGCCCACCGGAAGATAGTTCAAGAGCATTTCGGCCCCGCTCTCCTTCAACACACGAATCACCTCGTGCTTTTCAAGCTCCGGCTCGTCCGAGAGCACAAAGGTGTTCTCCTCCTTGTACCCCTGCATGTGCTCTGAAAAGCCGTCCATGACAGGACCCATCCGGACGGTGACCTCCTGGGGGGGAACCTGGGGATGAAAGACTGTCGTGCAGTTGGGCGGGGCAAAGATGGCCTCGGACAGATCCTTGCCCACTTTTCGTTTGTCGATGTCAAAAGCGGCCACGACCTCGATGTCTGATGGTCCGAAACCACCAATGGTGGGATGCATCAAGCCGATGGCCTCGTCAGCGGATTTGTGCTCGTAGAAAGAGATCCCCTGTACCAGGGCGCTGGCGCAGTTTCCGATTCCGGCAATGGCCACCTTGATGTTCTGCATTGCTTCACTCCTTCGTGTCTGTCTCCTTGATGGGCAGGGCGAGCAGAAAAATTCTGTTGAACAGGGAATCGCGTCTTCGCGAACGGGTTCAGGCAAGAAAACAGCTTGACAACATGGTATAATTTATTACTCATTGAGAGTCCAGAGGTAAATCGCTCTGATCAGTGGGCATGGCGGTTTTCGATGACCGCCCAGCCCGCCAGACAAGGCACATTCGATTCGAGCCAAGACAACAAGGAGGTTGCATGACTGAAGTCATGGATGTCATCAGGGAACGTCGCAGCGTCAGAAAGTTCGAGGACCGGGAAGTGCCGGCCGAGGCCCTGAACACCATCCTGGAGGCGGCCCAGTGGTCGCAATCCTGGGCCAACACCCAGTGCTGGGAGGTCATTGAGGTCAACGACCCCACTCTCCGGACACAGCTGCAGGAGACCATGGGCAAGGGCAACCCGGCCACCAAGGCCATTGTTGAAGCCCCGGTCCTCCTGGCCCTGTGCGGGACGCTGCAGAGCTCCGGATACTACAAGGGCCAGGTGACCACCAAGTTCGGGGACTGGTTCCTCTTCGACCTCGGTCTCGTGACCCAGAACATGTGCCTGGCCGCTCAGACCCTCGGGCTGGGGACCGTGGTTGTCGGGCTCTTCGATCACGACAAGGCCAAGGAGATCCTCAAGGTTCCTGAGACCCATGAGCTGGTCACCCTCATGCCCCTGGGCTATCCCGCCCAGACCCCGAAGGCTCCCAAGAGAAAGGCCATAGAGGAGTTCACCCACAGGGACACGTTTTGAACACTTCAAACCAACTCCAGGAAGAATTGCTTTGAACAAGCAGATGCAGCAGGCCTGCAGAAGAACTCTTCTGCAGGCCTGCTGCATCTGCTCAGATTGATGTTGCAGCGGGCGCCTGTGCACCCCCGCTCGTATGAACTTCGAAAGAAAGAACCCCTCAGCCTTCGGCAGCTCCCCGGACCCCTCAGTCCTGCGGACAGCTCCCCTTGGAAAAGGGGAGCATGCAAGGGGAGCAGTCAGAGGAGCCAGCCCGAAAGTTTCTGCCTTGATCAAACCGGTTCATGAGAGCCGGCGGCAGGGCTGAAAACTCATTTCATCACTGTCCTGGGCTTGCTCCCCTCCTGGGGGCCGATGATCCCGTCCCTTTCCATCTGCTCGATGAACCTGGCCGCCCTGTTGAATCCAATCCTCATCTGACGCTGAATCATGGAAATCGACCCCTTGCCCTGATCGAGCACGATGTTCACGGCATCGGCATAGAGCGGGTCCTGGGAGACGTCGTCACCGTTGCCCTGAACAGAGTCACGGTTCATCTCGGACTTCCATTCCCTGAGGTCGAGATCGGGATCCCTGGGCTTCTTCTGTTTCCAGAACGTGATCACTGAAGAGATGTCCTGATCGCTGATGAAGGCCCCGTGGACACGATTCAGCTTTCCAGCCCCTGATTTGAAGAGCATGTCCCCCTGCCCCAGGAGGTACTGTGCGCCCACTGTGTCCAGAATGGTCCGCGAATCGTGCTTGGAGCTGACCTGAAAAGCGATCCTGGCTGGAAAGTTGGCCTTGATCAGGCCGGTGACCACATCCACGGAGGGACGCTGAGTGGCCAGGATGAGGTGGATTCCGGCCGCTCTGGCCAGCTGAGCCAGTCTGACGATATGGGCCTCAGCCTCTTTGCCCGCTGTGAGCATGAGGTCGGCCAGCTCATCCACGATGACCACGAGATAGGGCATGGGTTTGAGCTCCTGGACAGAGTCAGGGTCTTTTTTCCTCTGCTCTCTGAGCTTGGAGTTGTAGCCTTCAATGTTCCGGACGCTGAAGTCGGCCATGGCTTCGTACCTGCGGTCCATCTCGTGCACGGCCCAGTCCAGAGCGGTCTTGGCCAGCTCCATATCCGTGACCACAGGGTGGACCAGGTGCGGCAGTTCGCCGTAGGAGGCCATTTCGATCCTCTTGGGATCGAGAAGCAGGAGCTGCATCTCTTCAGGCGAGGCCCGCATGAGCAGGCTGGTGATGATGGTGTTCAGGCAGACGCTCTTTCCCGCGCCAGTGGCTCCGGCAACCAGGAGGTGCGGCATCCTGGCCAGGTCCTCCACTCTGGGCCGGCCCTGGATATCGTGTCCAAGGGCCATGGCCAGCTTGTGCCTGGATTCGTGAAAGACCCTGGATTCGACCACGTCCCTGAAGAAAACGGTCTTCCGGGACGCGTTGGGGATTTCGATGCCCACGATGTCCTTGCCCGGGATTGGGGCTTCGATCCGGACGGCCAAAGCCTTGAGGGCCAGGGCGAGATCGTCGTGGAGGTTGGCGATCCTGCTGATCTTGATCCCGGGAGCTGGACGGAATTCAAACATGGTCACGACCGGACCGGGTTTGGAATCGACGACCTCACCCTGGATGCCGAACTCCAGGAGACAGGCAGAGAGCTTTTCGCCAAGCGTGTCCAGCTCTTCAGGCCGGACAGAGCTCTGGTCATCCTGGACCTGCTCCAGAAGGTCCAGAGGCGGATAGTCATGGGCGGCCAGGTCGCTGGGCATGGCAGGAGCAGCCGGTGCTTTGGGCGGGCCGTTTTTTCGGGGGGCGGCAGCCGGCTTTCCAGAACTCCTGGTCCGGCTGGCTGCCTTCTTCTTTGACCTGGAAACCGGTGGAGGGGGTTTGGATGCAAACAGCCCACTGAGCCGCGACGTGAGCTCACGGATCCATGTCTTGAGGCCCTGGCCCAGAGCCACGACAGCCCTGCTGCCTGAGCTTCCGGTCCTGATCCAGGAAACGTTGCACCACAGCTGCAGGCCGGCCAGCAGGGCGAACAGCCAGAGCACGAAAGCACCCCAGCTGTGCAGATAGGCTTGACCGAGGCGGGAGAGTGCAGCCCCCAGCAGACCGCCTCCGCGGATGTCCCCGAAAGCGAGGGAGAGGAAAGCAGCCCCACTGACCAGACAGAGGAAGATGAGCCCCAGCCCGCACCAGCGCATCCAGTCCAGACGCAGAGAGCGGATGGCCGTCGACAGTCCGAGCCACAAGGCCAGGGGGGGGAGGACCCATGACCCGAGGCCGAAGAGATCGACCAGCAGCCCTGCAAAATAGGCCCCGACGATGCCGGCGCTGTTGTGCACCGCATATCCGGGGCTCAGATGCTGGTTCAGGGAAGGGTCTGAAGAGGAGTAGGATGCCAGGCTCAGGGTGAGGAAGACAGCCAGAAAGAGAAAGGCCAGTGCGCCCAGTTCACGTGCGATTTTGTTCCCATCCATCCATGCTTCCGATCGATTGTTCTCGAGCCCGCGGACGGCTCATCCTGAACACGACGTTCCCTGGTCTGCTCATTTCATGGACGGGGTCCTAGGCCCGGCCGAGGTATTCACCGGAGCGGGTGTCGACCTTGACCTTTTCCCCGCTCTCCACGAAGAGCGGGACATTGACCACCAGACCGCTTTCCAGGGTGGCCTGCTTGGTGGCTCCGGAAACCGTGTCCCCCTTGACTCCGGGTTCGGTCTCCACGACCTCCATGAGGACCGAAGCCGGCAATTGAAGGTCAATCACTTCACCCTGATAGGTCAGGACCTTGACCTCCTGACCGTCGGTCAAAAAAGCGCCCTTGTTTCCCAGCGTCTTGTCCTGGACATGGATTTGATCGTAGGTGGACAGGTCCATGAACACGAAGGCATCACCGTCCCGGTAGATGTACTGCATGTCCTTGGCTTCCAGGTCCGGCTTGCCGACCTTTTCTCCGGAGCGAAAGGTGTGCTCCATCACGGTTCCGGAAAGGATGTTCCGCAGCTTGGTGCGAACATGGGCCCCTCCCCGGCCGACCTTGGAGTGCTGGAAATCAAGAATTTCGAAAGGCTGACCGTCGAGCTCGATCTTGAGTCCGTTTTTGAAATCAGACGTTGAGAACATATGACCTCATGATAAGGGTTCAGGGTGATGAACGGCTGCGCTCCCCGCTGGTCTGAGCGTGATCCAGGAGCGCCTGCAGGGCCAATGCATACCCGATAACCCCGAAACCGGCAACCACCCCCAGGCAATGCCTGGCAATGAGGCTCTGATGGCGCATCGGTTCAGACCTGGCCAGGATGTTGCTCAGGTGGACCTCGACGCAGGGTATGCCGATCCAGGCCAGACAGTCAGCCAGGGCCAAACTGGTGTGGGTGTAGGCCCCGGCGTTGAGAGCGATTCCCGTGGTCCCCTCCTGCCTGGCCTTTTCCAGCCTGTCAATGAGCCCCCCCTCGCTGTTGGACTGGGCAAAGCTCAGCTCAAAGGGCAAAGGCTGACCGTATCGCGAGGCCAGGATGGTTTCAAGGTCCTGCATGGTCTTCAGTCCGTAGATTTCGGTTTGCCGAAGGCCGATATGGGCAAGGTTTGGACCATTCAGGACCAGAAATCGATCAACAGCCATGTTCTCACCTTGTCGAGACGATCGTCAAGATCACTTGGGTTCAGCCGGACCCTGGTCAGGGACGGGCTCTTTGCGGGGCTCCACCACAACCTCATCCAACTCCGGCTCTGCGGACATGTCGACCTCTTCTGGCTCTTTCTCCACAGGTCTGGTCATGGTGTCGATCAAAAAGATCGGGTCGCCGACAACCAGCTCGCGGATGGTCTCCAGGAGCATGGCCTGGGCTTTGTGCCCGGTGACGCGAAAGATTCGCCCTGAACCGATGGCCCGGAGAGAGACGCTCCCGTCCGCGTGCTCTTCAGGATGGGCGGCGATAAAATAGGCCCCGTCCGATCCGGGTTTGACGCCCATGAGATCGATGGTGGCATAGTTGTTTTGCCCTCCGATGCTCCGTTCTTCCTCCAAGCGGCTGATCTTCCCGGCTCTGGAGAGCTGCGGGCTCCACCGGGCTGCGACGGAAAACTGCTGGGTGTAGACCCCTGTGAACTCATCGGCGTGAACCTCAAATTGACCTTGGCGTTCCAAGAATGTACTGCTCTCAGGATTGGCCGCAGTCTGATTCGAGGCCTGAAAAAGGACCCGCCTGTTCAACCAGTAGTTCAGGTTTTCGGCCATGCCCTCTTCCAGGGCCCTGGACCACAGTTCAGCTTCAGGGGTGCTGCCCTGAGGGATCTTCTCAGGGCTGATCATGACATCGACCACACTCGATTTCTGAAACGTCTCCGGAGGCACAGGGTGCCAGAGCAGGCTGGAGTTGGTTTCCTGAAAGCAGCCGGGAAGCAGCATCAACACGAACATGACCCACATGATTGACTTTTTCACGGTACATCCCCCTGTGATTGAATCTTTTGGAACTCTCGGAACGATTCTATCCTCAACGTTTTTTCTCTGGTCAGGCTGGCAGCTTGAACCCAAGAGCCCATGACAGCATGATTGTACCCTTTGAATGGTGATAGAGTATGTTTCAGCTTTGCCGACAAAGCTCGTATGAAAGACAAGCTTGGTGATGTTTTTCTTCCATCATCAAACTGGACAGGTCGAGGGTTATGATTCGTCTCGCGGAGTGTCTTTTCTTCCCTCAACCATCCACCCTCAACCCTCGACCATCAGCCAAGCCAGAGGCCGGGCTGAAACCCGTGTATTGTCCTGCCAAACCTGTCACTGAGAGGTCAAGCCCAGGCATGTTTTCCCTGATCAAAACCGTGTACACACCCCGGGAAATGGTTGATGAACCCTTCCCCCAGATCGCGCTGGCCGGAAGGTCCAATGTGGGCAAGTCCACGCTCATCAATTGTCTGGCTGATCGCAAAAACCTGGCCAGGACGAGTTCCAGTCCAGGAAAGACACGAAGCGTCAATTATTTCTGGGTCTCTCCCGGAGCATTCTACCTCGTTGACCTGCCCGGGTACGGCTATGCCAGACGGTCCAAGCAGGAACGGCAGCAGTGGGCCCGGTTGGTGAAGGCCTATCTCGAGGTCACCGGCGACCTCAGAGGTGTCGTTGTCCTGCTGGACAGTCGAATCCCCCCTCAGAAGCTGGATCTGGAAATGGTCTCTTTTTTGTCCTCGTCCCGGATTGCCTTGATTCCCGTGTTGACAAAAATCGACAAATGCAAGATGGCCTGGAGGCATTCCATCACCACGACCTGGTCTGATCTGCTCCCGAACCATCCTTCTCCGTTGCCCTTCTCAGCCAAAACAGGCTATAACAAGCACGCCCTGTGGGACGCTCTGACCCGGCGTCTGGAGCGCGAAAACGAGACATGAGCCTCGCGACCCCCTGAAAACAGCACGTCAGGTTCAGCCCTGCCGACACTGGCCCAGAATCATCCCCGACCCGCACGCCGGCTGGAAGCTCTCTTCTGGAGCATCCTTCCCGACAGCTCGCTGAGACCGAGCCAGCCCGCCCCCAGAACCAGAACAAGCCCATTGCCAAGCCATGCCCCGACCCAGGGGGCCAGCGTCCCCCGCTCACCCAGGGTGCCACCCAGGACGTGCAGGGAGTAGAAGCCGAACAGGACCATCAGGCCCAGGCTGAGGCTGAAAAACAGGCTCCGGGTCCTCGAGGCCAGGGAGAAGCTGACCACGCTGAGAACCGCGATGGAAAAGGCGTAGGACAGCTTCAGGTGCCAGGCCGTGACCAGGGCCTGAACGTTGGTCCCAGAGTCCTGCAGCCGTTCGATCAGGGTCCCCAGGGTCCACAGGGACATCTTCTCTGGATTGTCATCGTCCTGAACCGTTGCGAAATCGGCCAGATTCTGTTCGAAGCGCACCACATGCCGATCCGCAGTGGATGAGGTCAGGGCCTGGGGATCGGTCTCCCGTACCGCATGCAAGACCCATTCCCCCTGACGGACGTGAAAGCCCTCAGCCCTGATGACCTTGTCCACCTGGCCAAAGCTCTCCTCCAGGGAGTAGATCGTGATGCCCGTCCCTTTTTCCTGATCCGGACGGAGAGACTGCATGTGAACCAGGGCATGTCCCTCCCGGAACCAGACGTCGACGGCTTTTTGAGACCCTGGGGCTTTGTCCTTGCCCAGGCTGTCCCAGATGGCTTCGCTCTTCCGCTCACCATGGACCCCGAGAAACTGGGAGAAAAAGAGCTGCAGCCCGCACCAGACCAGGGCATAACAGAGAAAGAAAACGATCAGCCGGGAAGGCTGCACCCCCCCGGCTTCAAGGGCGGTGGTCTCCCGCTCCCTGTGCATGATATTGAGCTGGACGAGCAGGGCCAGGAAAAAGACAGCCGGGAGGATCTGGGAAATGATGAGAGGGATCTTGACCAGAAAATACACGCAGGTGGTCTCGATGCCGGCCCCTTTCTCCATGAAGTTGTCCATTCGGTCGAAGACATCGACCAGGAGATAGATCCCGAGGCAGGTCAGGAGACAGACCAGGACGATGAACACGTTCTGGCGGACGAGATATCTGTGCAGGGTGGTCATGAGCACCTTATCCGGAACAGGACGGCCTCGCATTCGCAGACGTGGCAGCTGGATGGCCTTCCAGGATCAGGACGCGAAACGGTCATTTTCCGAACACCTTCCGGCCCAGGGCGGTCACGGCTGAGGCCCACCTGAGCAGCCAGCCCCCCCTTTCCTTGACGGCCATGCGCACCAGGCCAAGGGCCAGCCCCAGGAAGAGGACGTTGGGAGTCCAGATGGCCAGTTCAGGAGCCATCTTCCCGGTTTCCCCGAGGCTGACTCCAAGGGAGAACAGGCCATAGTAGGCAAAGAACATGGACAGGACCAGGATGCCCCCGTAATGCCGCTTCAGGCCTTCAAAAATCCAACCCAGAGGGATGGCGAACAGCCCGAGGACAAAACAGGCCCCTGCCAGGGCAAGCCTCTTGTGCTGCTCCACCCTGAACGACAGGCGCTCAGCGTTCAGCCCCCCCGCGGATACGGTCTGTGCCTGCCGACTGCCGGACTGGAGTTCAGACCAGGACATGTACTTGGGCTTGTCCCTGTCCACATCCAGATCTTCGAACATGCGCCCCAGATTGAGGATCAGATCGTAGGTCGAAAAGCTCAGCAAGCCGATCCGGTCCTCATTCTGCCTGTATATTCGGCCGTCCTTGAGGGAGAAGAGGATCCTGCCCCGCTGGTTGTCGGTGATCACCCGGCCTTCAGGGGCCACGATGCTCACCTCTGACCCGGTGCTGGAGCTGTCGCGCACAAACACGTCATGCATGACGCCGCTCCTGCGATCGACCTGGTTGGTGTAGATGGTCAGGCCGGGAAAATCCTGGTTGAAAATTCCAGGTCGCAGGGAGAGTTGGGCCTTGGTCTTGGCCAGATGGAGCATGGTCTGCTGAAAATGGTCCATGCCCCAGGAAATGCCGTAGAAGGAGAGACCGACACTCAAGCCGGAGCTCAAGAGGACAAAGAGCAGCGGCGCCGGCAGGATCTGGATCAGGGAAACGCCCATGGTTCTCAGGGCCATGAGCTCCCTGTCCGCGCTCATGCGCTGAAAAGCCAGGAACATGGAGATCATGCAGGCAACCGGCAGCAGGAGCATCAGAAAAAAGGGGGTCAGGTAGAGGAAGAGCCTGAGCAGGTCCAGGCCGTTGAGATCCAGGGCAAAGAGGATCTGACGGAGCTTGAGCATCTTGCCCACCAGGATCAGGACCAGGAACACGGTCAGACAGAGGGCGAAGGTCAGGGCAAGCTCCCTGAAGAGGGTCCTGTTGAGCAGCTTGGGATGGGTCATTGTTTGGGATCTTGGCCGCCGTTCTCGAAGAGACGCCGAAGGTACTCTTCCTCTTTTGGGGTCAGGTTGAAGTGAAAGCTGGCGTCCTGAACAAGGTGCTTGATGTCCTTGTCTGTTTTGCCCTGACTGCTGATCCATTTCAGGGCGTCCTGGACCTTTTTCCCTTTGGGCATGATCGTGCTCATACGGGCCCTCTCTGATGGTGACTGGCAGGTTGTCGAAGAGTCAGACGGACGGCAGCCGAGGGAGGATCCGGCGGAATGCCTGACCATCCAAGGCCAGGCGCAACGTACCATGACCGGAACTGAACTTGCAACACAGAGGGAGTTCAGGTACTCCACAGACGGACATCGAACATCTCCTGTCAACTCCAACCGCCGCCGGTGATCAATGGACTCCATTTTCAAAGCCACCATCATGGGCATTGTCGAAGGGCTGACCGAGTTCCTCCCTGTCTCCTCCACCGGGCACCTGATCATCACCGGCGAGATGATCGATTTTGTCGGGGCCAAAGCTGGAACCTTTGAAGTGGTCATCCAGCTCGGAGCCATCCTGGCCGTGGTCTACCTGTACCGTCAGAGGTTCGTCGGCCTGGTCAGACCCATCCCGGGGGTCGCCTTTTCCGGGTTTCGGGGCCTCTACCTGCTCTTCCTGACCAGTCTGCCAGCCTCCATCCTGGGCCTGTTGACCAATGACCTCATCAAGACCTACCTCTTCAACACCCAGACCGTGGCCTGGGCCCTGGGGGTTGGTGCCCTGGCCATCCTGGCGGTGGAGGCCCTGCCGAGGCGCAACAGTTTTCAGGCCCTGGACGACATCACGCCTGCCCTGGCCCTGGGAATCGGTTTTTTTCAGTGCCTGGCCCTCTGGCCGGGCTTTTCGAGGTCAGCAGCCACCATCATGGGCGGCATGGTCCTGGGGGCCCGGAGGAAGCTGGCAGCTGAATACTCTTTCATCGCCGCCGTGCCGATCATGATCGCAGCCACGGGTTTCGATCTGGCCAAAGGCTGGTCCATGATGGACAGCAAAGACCTGCTCGTTCTGGCAGTGGGATTCGGTGTCTCCTTTATTTCGGCTCTGGCCGCGGTCAAAGGATTCATCCATCTCCTGACCAGGATCACCCTGAAGCCTTTTGCCGTGTACAGGCTGATCATCGCTCCCCTGATCCTGTTGACCTGAACTCTGAACCCTTGCGGCTGTTTGAGAGCTGGCGCAGCCGCTTCATTCCCTGAACGCTGAACGGGTCGTCTGCTGACGTGCCCACCTGATAACCCCTTGGCCGAGATGTTTTTGAACACCAGGATGCTTCTGCTGCTCTTTGCCGTGATATCCCTGTGCCCGATGGTGGCCTGTTCCGTGGTCAAAGCCCCGTACACCCTGACCAAGGGGACCCTGCGCACGGCCTACACCGTGACCGCATTTGCGGCCAAGACGACCATCGGAACTGGCAAAGTGATCTACAGGGTGGGCGATTTCACTTTCAGCGTGGTCACCGCCCCTCTGAGCTGGCCGTTGACCCACTCACAGATCGACACCATCGACGGTCTGCCGCCAAAGGAGGCCATTGAGCAGGGCCGGGTCAAGAACGCCCCTTACGTGGTCATGGGCCGGCGCTATGTGCCCATGTCCGTGGCCGAATCCCAGGTCTACCGCGAAACCGGCCTGGCCTCCTGGTACGGAGCCGAGACACTGCGCCAGCCAGGCGGGCACATGACCGCCAACGGCGAAGCCTTTGACCCCAGGCAGCTCACCGCAGCCCACAAGCACCTGCCCCTGCCCACTCATGTGCGGGTGACCAACCTGGGCAACGGCCGGTCGATCATCGTTCGGGTCAACGACCGCGGCCCGTTCGTCGAAGGACGGATCATCGATCTCTCCTCCGGGGCCGCCAGGCGGCTGGGCTTCTACGATCAGGGCACCGCCCTGGTTCGGGTGGAGGCGGTCAATGTGGCTGAAGGCTGACTTTTTTTGCCCACTGACCTTGACTTAAAAACAGCAATGATTACTTTTCTTACACCAAAGCTCACTCCTTGAACCTCTAAAAGGCCAGAGAGTTTTTCCTTCCTCCTCTCTCTGGCCTCATCTTTTTTTGGTCTGCGGGGCCTGCTCATGGTCAGTCGGCTGAGAAACAGTCAGCCGTCATGAGCGCCTTTGTCTGTGGTCCCTCTGTCTCGCTTTCGGCCTCGAAAGGTTCTGTTTTCGGTTCGAGCCCACGTCTTCAACGCAGTCAGAGGCTGCGCCGAAGAGAGAGGTTGACGGAGATCCGGAAAAGGGGTCACAACCATCTGCAGACCATGAATCCGACCGCTCAGCACTCCAAAGACACAGCGAAGAAGGCTCAAACCGGCCCGTTCCTGGTCAAGCTCGACAGGGCCACGGTCCGCATGAGCAATCAGATCATCCTTCATGATGTCAGCTTCACCCTGGAGCCCGGCTGCAACTGGATCGTGCTCGGAGCCAACGGCTCCGGCAAGACCACCCTGCTGTCCCTGATCCGAGGCGACATCTGGCCTGTTCATCCGGAGCGTTCGCCCCGGATCTACACCTGCGGACGCAGACTGCAGTCCAGTCCCCTGGGGTTTCGAGAGGCCACCGGGTGGATGTCGGCCGATCTCCTGCGCCTCTATCATCAGCGGCAGTGGAACCTGTCCAGCCTTGAATGCATCGCCAGCGGGGCCTTCCAGACCGCCAGGCTCTACCGGCCCCTTTCTGACACCCTGCGGCGGAGGGTCCACGACCTGGCCCAAAGACTGGACATCTCCAACCTCTTGACCAGGAGGCTGCTGACCCTGTCCAATGGACAGGCGCACAAGGTGCTCCTGGCCAGGGCCCTGGTTCACGAGCCGGCCGTCCTCTTTCTGGATGAAGCCCTGGCTGGTCTCGACCACACCTCCAGGTCCATGTTCCGCGACCTCTTGTCCGAGCTGGCCGGGCAGGGAACCCAGATGATCATGGCCACCCACAACCCCAGGGACATCCTGGACTGCTTCGATTCGGTCCTGTACCTGGAAAACGGTCGTATCCTGGAGTCAGGCCCTGCGGATCACGTCCGGCTGGACCGTGGGCTCCGGCGTCCACCACTCTCCATGCAGACGGCACATGAGGCTTCGGACCAGACAAGGCATGAGCAGCCCCTGGTGACCATTGCCGGGGCCACGATCATCAGACAGGCAGTCCCGGTTTTGAGGAACCTGTCCTGGACCATCCGCAGAGGCGAACACTGGTCCGTGACCGGACCCAACGGGTCCGGCAAATCGACACTGCTCCGGCTCATCCTGGGGGAGCTCCACCCCTGCCCGGGCGGGACCGTGACCCGTTTTGGACGCCACGGCCCGATGCCCATCTGGGAGCTCAAGACCAGGATCGGTTTCTTTTCCCCCGAGCTCCAGTCAAGGCACACCGCGCCGCAGACAGTCCTGGAAACCCTTGTTTCCGGACTTCGCGGTCACGAAGGACTGCACCAGCCGGCCAGCGCACGGGAAATCCGGCAGGGGCAGGACCTGCTCAAGGAGCATGGCCTTGGGTCCCTCGAAGCCCAGGCCATCCAGAGCCTGTCCAACGGGCAGCAGCGACTCGTCTTCGTTCTCCGGGCCATGATCAACGACCCTGAGATCCTCCTCCTGGACGAACCCTGTTCCGGGCTGGACCAGGCCAGCAGGGTCCGCCTCCTGCAGTCCATCGAGCTCCTGGCCGGAGGCCGGACCCAGCTCGTCATGGTCAGCCATGCTGAAGAGGATCACCCACCCTGCATCAACTGCCGGCTCACCCTGGACAACGGCCGGATTGCGAGCATGATCCGCTCTTGATGCGTTCCATCATGTTTTTGAATGCATCCCGCAGCTTCAGATCATGAATCTCTATTTGACCTGACCATCTGCCGTGCGCAGATAGGTGCAGGAGGATCGCGACATGAATGAGATCACACTTGAGTGCCAGGGGCTTCCCTGCCCGCAACCTGTCCTGAAGTGCAAGGACGCCTTGACCCAGTCCCATCCCGATTCCCTGGTGGTGCTCGTTGACAATGAGCCGGCCAGGGAGAACGTGACCCGTTTCCTGCAGAACCAGCATTACCCTGTTGTCTCGACCAGTCAGCGCAACGGGCTCATCGAGCTCAGGGCGGAGCCGGAGGGCGGTCCTGCCAGCCGGGACACGGTTCAGGCCCCCAACCTCGAGCAGGAGAGCCCGGCCACGGTTTTCTGCCCATGGCCCCAGGAGGACAGGCAGCTCGTGTTGATCACCTCCAGCGTCATGGGCCGGGGGGATGACGTGCTCGGGTCCAGGCTGATGCACAACTACATCGCCACTCTGCCGGAAATGGGCGATTCCCTGTGGCGGATTCTGCTCATCAACAGCGGGGTCAGGCTGGCGGTGAACGGCAGCCCGGAGCTGGAAAACCTCCAGAAGCTCGAACAGGCTGGCGTGTCCATTCTGGTCTGCGGAACCTGCCTTGACCATTTTCAGCTCCTGGAGCACAAAAGGGTCGGAGAGACGACGAACATGCTCGATGTGGTCACCAGCCTTCAGCTGGCCTCGAAAGTGATCAAGATATGAGAGGTCATCCGCAAGACCGGATGACCTCTCATATCTTTTGCATAACAAGGACCTGTTATGCTATGTGGTTCATGGACGTGCCATGTATGAAACGTCTCCTGGACTGCACCCTTCTTCAAAAAAACAATATGTCAGCGCAGCCAGCGGCTGCGCTGACAGGAATGAACGTTTTTTGAGTTCCCAGCCAACCCGACACCTGCGGCTGAACAAAGCCATTGCCAGCTCGGGACTGTGCTCCAGGCGCAAGGCTGACGAGCTCATCTCCCAGGGAAAGGTCACGGTCAATGATCGAGTTGTGACTGAACTGGGGATCAAAATCGACCCTGCCAGGGACATGGTCGCTGTTCAAGGGACCCACCTGGACATCCCCCTGCCGGAGACAGACCAGGGCCAGACCGTGGTGCTGCACAAGCCCATCGAGGTTGTCTGCACAGCCAGCGACCCCCAGGGACGGACGACGGTCATCGACTGTCTGTCCAGGCAGGAGCGCAGTCTTCGCCTCGTGCCTGTGGGCCGGCTGGATTTCTTGTCCGAGGGCCTGCTCCTGTTGAGCAACTCTGGAGAGCTCATCCACCGCCTGACCCATCCCCGCTGGCATGTGCCCAAAACCTATCAGGTCCTGGTTTCCGGAAACGTGGAATCAAGCCGTCTCGATCCCATGCGCCAGGGCATGACCCTGCAGGAAGGTGAACGCCTGGCTCCGGTCACGGCAACTGTCGGTCAGAGGATTCAGGCCGGCACGTGGATCGAGCTCGAGCTTCATCAGGGCCTCAACAGACAGATCCGGCGGATGTGCCGTGATCTGGACCTGACGATCCTCAGGCTCATCCGCACCCGGCAAGGACCCATCTCACTCGGTACGCTGCCGCGGGGCACAACCAGGCCCCTGCAGGGCCGCGAACTGGACAGGCTTCGCTCCAGCGTCGGGCTGGGTGAATGATCATGAGCAGGACCTGTCCAGACAAACTGAGCCCGCTGAGGTGATTGTGACCCGAAAGCCCAAAAGGCTGAATCCAGCAGGCTTGAGATGGTGAAAAGATCCCGTCCGCCCCTTTCCCGCGCTGCAGTCATGCCCTTGGTGGCCGTGTGGCTGGTCTTTTTCTCTGTTCATCCTGCCATGCTGCAGGCTCAACCTGACTGCTTCAGGGACGACTTCAAATCCCTGATGAACTGGAGACCACAAACGTTCAAAGACATCGACCGGCACAGCACCTACACCATCGAAACACAGCAGGAAGGCTCAGTCCTGAAGGCCACCAGCGACAACTCGGCCTCCTGCCTCATCTCCCGGAAGCGGTTCAATGTCTACGACTGCCCGGTCATCTCCTGGAGATGGCGGGTCAGCAAGGTCTATGAGCAGGGGGATGCGACCACCAAAGCCGGAGACGACTACCCCTTGAGGGTCTATGTCCTCTTCGAGTACGATCCTGATCAGGCCGGGTTGGCCAAGCGGATCAAGTACAGTCTGGTCAAGGCCATGTACGGCGACTACCCCCCCGACTCCTCCTTGAACTACATCTGGGCCAGTCAGCAACGGTCCCCGGACCCCATCCCCAATCCCTTCACGGACCGGGCCCGGATGATCCCGGTCCAGAGCGGCCCGGATCGGCTGGGGATCTGGATCACCGAGACCAGGCACATCCTTGACGACTACCGGCAGGCCTTTGGCCATGACCCGCCGGCCAATGCCACTCTGGCCGTGATGAACGATTCCGACAACACCGGGGAGAGCTCGGTCTCCCGCCTGGACTTCATCCAGGTCAGCGCAGCCGGCGGCACATCTGAATAAAGGGTTTGAACAGAAACAAGAGCCGCACTGATGATTCCATTTTGCATTCAAAGTGATCACCATCTTGCTCCTCTCAAGAGGAAGGGCCATCGTGTTGCAGCCAGTTGGATCACTGATGAAACGTTCTGAGCTGCTCTCCTGTGGAAAGCTGTCATGTCCATGACCCGGGCACCGACAGCCCAGACCTGCTGGAGGGTCTTCTGCACCGGGATCAGCCTGGCTGGAGGCGTTTTGCTGGCCCTGCTCCTCATCAGCCTGGCCGACGGGACTCTGCCCAGGGAGCTCTTTCCAGACAAGCCGCCGACCTGGACCTGGGCGTCCGCCGCTCTGGTCCTGTCCCTGCCGGTGCCCTTTCATGTCTTGGCCATCGGGCTCTTCCTCCAGCGCAGGCACCTCCCTCAGGCCTGGCAGAGAATCGCCTGGACGGGCATTATGGGCTCGGGCCTCTGGCTGGGTGGAGCCGTGATGGTCAAGGCCCTGCTGCTGCACTGAACGCCCGAGGTTTCAGGCTCTGGGCAAAGATGACCGCACACGTGATGACAATCCCCGATCAGAGCCTCGATGCCCATCATCCAACCCTGCTGGGCGTCGACCTTGGGCTGCGCACCGGCCTGGCCCTGTATGCCCGGACCGGAAGACTGATCTGGTACAGGTCCGCCCACTTCGGCACCCTGCAGCAGTACAAGAGAAGCGTTTTCAGCCTGCTCAAGGATCAGGAAGACCTGGACAGGGTCGTGGTTGAAGGCGGGGGAAAGCTGGCCCAGGTCTGGATCCGGGAAACCGGCCGGCGCCGCATCGGGCTCAGCTTCATCAGTGCAGATGAGTGGAGGGATCTCCTGCTGCTGCCCAGGGAGAGAAAAGACGGGGGAAAAGCCAAGAAGGCCGCCCAGGCAGTGGCCAGGACCATCATCGACTGGTCCGGTGCCAAACGCCCGACATCCCTGCGGCACGATGCAGCCGAAGCCATCTGCGTCGGGCTCTATGGAGTCCTGGACAGGGGATGGTTGAAAGAGGTGCCGCGGGAGCTGCGCTGAGGATGCCCGAGCCCTCCGCTTCCTGGAGCACGCCCTTCCCATGCCTGGACCCGCTGGCCAGTCCACAACATCTTGTCCCCAAAAATCCGCCTGTCTCAGGGGCTGTTGGCATCTCCCGAGGGCCCGACGTGGCCTGAAAGGGATGCGTCTGTGCCCAGACCACTCGCCTGGCTCACCAATAGGCCGGGTTGTCCAAGGCCTTCACGCATGAACAGCGGCCAAGTCGTGTCTCCAGGGAGTCCTCTGTGAGTGATTGCCCAAGCCATCCCTCGGGCTGCGAGAGTTCACGTGGCGGTTTGACCGTATCCTGCGAAAGCGGGCGAAAACCGACCTTGGAGTAGAAGGTCGGATCTCCATACGTGGTCACCAGCCTGACCCCTTTTTTCTTCAGCTCCCGAAGACCGTGAGCGATCAGGGCCTGCCCCAGGCCCATGCCTTGATGATCACTGTGCACGGCGACAGGAGCCAGGATGAAGGCATCTCTCTCCTTCTCAAAGGTCAACCGGCTGAAAAAAATGGCTCCAACGATGCTGTCCCTGTCAACAGCTACAAATCCATACAGATCCCGACGATCGGTACTGGCCATCAGATCCTTCACCAGGTTGCCGATCAACGCCCCTTCCTGCTCACCTTCAGACTGTGTGAAGACAAAAACAAAGAGATCTTCGATGGCTGATGAATCACTGGGTTGATAAAGCCTGAATTCCATCATGACTCCTTGAACAAACTGGCCGAGTCGAGATCCTGCTGGTCACGTCGGGGATCTTTCCTCTCCTCAACCT
>CAZNIP010000052.1:0-6139 GCA_964573115.1 uncultured Desulfohalobiaceae bacterium
TTGCCTTTGTAGGGCGGATAGATCAGCGGCGGGTCGAACCATGTCCCTGCCTTGAGCAGGCTCTTCTGGTGTGAAAAGCGCTTGAAGCCCTCGAAACCGTGGTAATGCCCGATGCCGCTCTGGCCGACTCCGCCGAATGGCAGGTTCGGGTTGGCCAGGTGCTGTATGCAGTGGTTGATACATCCGCCGCCGAACTGGAGCCTGGACACCAGCTCCTGCTGCACACCAGGGCTCTGGCTGAAGAGATAGCAGGCCAGGGGGTACTGGGCCAACCGGCCGGTGATCCCGGCCATCTCGTCGAAACTCCCGTAGGTCATCACTGGAAGCACAGGCCCGAAGATCTCCTCTTCCATGACCCTGTCCTCAAGGGTCACGTCCTTCATCACTGTTGGGGCGATGTACCGGTCCTCAGCCCTGAAGTCCCCGCCCGTGACCACCTTGCTTGGGTCGATGAGGTTGACGAGCCTCTGAAAATGGCGCTCGTTGACGATCCTGCCGTAATCCGGCGACCTGGAGGCATCGCGGCCGTAGACCGAGATGATCCGGTCCCGGACCTTGTCCAGAAACGATTCCTGAGCCGACTCGTGCACCAAAACGTAATCCGGGGCCACGCAGGTCTGGCCTGCGTTCATGAATTTGCCGTAGACGATGCGCTTCACGGCCACATCCATCCTGGCATCGGAATGGACAATGCACGGGCTCTTGCCGCCCAGCTCCAGGGTCACCGGGGTCAGGTGCCTGGACGCGGCCTCCATGACCATGGTTCCGACCCTGGGGCTTCCGGTGAAGAAGATGTGATCGTATCGGGGCTCCAGCACCTCAGGACCTGTGGCTGCCTCGCCGGGGACACAGGCCACATGTCCCGGATCAAAGACCTCTTCGATGAGCTCCCTGATGGCCAGGCTGCAATGGGGGGTCGTCCTGGAGGTCCTGATCACGGCGGTGTTGCCTGCGGCAATCGCGGCGATCAGGGGCGAAAAGGTCAAAACGACCGGGTAGTTGAATGGGGACATGATCAGGTTGACCCCAAGCGGGGTGAACAGAACCCGGCTCGAGGCCGGTTGGAGGAAGATCGGGGTTCTGACCCGCCTGGGCTTCATCCAGGCCTTCAGCTTCCGGAGGGTCAGGGTCAGGTCGTGGAGGACAAAGCCGATTTCAGTGGTGTAGGCCTCGAACTCAGGCTTGGCCAGGTCCTTGGCCAGGGCCGTGCTGAGCCGTTTTTCATGGTCCTTCAGCCCCTTTTTGAGCTTACGCAGCTGGTTAGCTCTGAAGGCATGGTCCATGGTCGCCGATGACCTGAAAAAATCCCGCTGCCTGCGGACAATGTTTTCCATGGCTTCTGGACTGGTCATGGTGTCAGGCTTCCTTGTCAGGCCGGCCTCTGGCTGGGCTAACAGGTTTAGTGTTCAAGGTTGAGGACAGAAAAGATTCCTGACGTGTCGGGAAAAAAGTCGACCGGCCAGTTTGATCAGGGCAGAAACTCTGTCAAGTCAATGTACTTGAAGGCCTTCTCCCTGAAACCCGACACCTGAAACCTGAAAACTCGCGATGAAGTTTCATACGAGCCCGGCCTCTGACCGGGCCGGGATCAACACAGCCTGGCCCCCAGAGGGACGTTTTTGTCCGGCACGCAGAGGGCCACCTCTCCGTCAGCATTGTGAAAGCCGGTGATCAGACATTCGGAAATCACGGGGCCGATCTGCCTGGGCGGGAAGTTGACCACGCCCACCACCAGCCTGCCGATGAGCTCCTCCCGAGTGTACAGGCCGGCAATCCTGGCGCTGGATTTCTTGACCCCCAGCTCGCGGCCGAAATCCACATACAGAATAAATGCCGGCTGACGGGCCTCCTTGAACTCGTCAGCCTGAATGATCCGCCCCACCCGCAGCTCCACCTTTTCAAAGTCCTTCCACTCGATGGTTTCCACGATCGCCCCCTCAATCCTCCTGTCAATGACAAAAGCATGGCCCAAGCCTGAGCTGCGCCTGCTAAAGCCGGCCATTCCGTTCGAAATGGCTGAGCCAGGTCTGCTCCGCCCCTGTGGTCCCGATGAGGATGATCTCCTCCCCGGCATGGAGCACATATCCTGGTTCAGGGTTGATGATCATCTCCTGGCCTGAGCTCACGGCAATGACGCTGCAGCTCGTTTTTTCGCGGATCCTGCTCATCTGCAGGGACTTGCCCGCCAGGGCCCTGGGTATCGACAAGCGGAAGATGTTCAGCCCTTCAGCGATCATGAGCTCCTTGTTCTCCCGAAGGAAATTGATGACCGCACTGGCCCCCATGGAGGCGTAGGACATGACCAGGTCCGCCCCGGCCTGGTGCAGCTTGCTGATATTCCTGTCCAGGGTGGTCCGGGTGATGACCTGGATGTCCGGCCGCAGCCTCCTGCAGTAGATGGTCAGGTAGATGTTCATGTTGTCGTTGTTCGTGGTGATGATCACCGAGGGAGCCCTGTCGATGCCGGCCTCTTTGAGGACCTCGAGGTCTGCGGCATCTCCGGAGATGTATCGGTCGTGCTCCCTGGCCAGGCGCTGACTCTTCTCCACCACCCGGTAGTCGATGTTGTTGGCCTGGAGGTGATCGGCCGCAGCCCGGCCCACGCGCCCACCGCCCAGGATGAGCACCGGGTCCATGGACACGCTGAAGGCGCTGTACTGCTGGTCAAAGCACTCCAGCTGCTCCCTGGACCCGGCCAGCACCAGGACGGAGTGGGAGCAGATCCTGGTGTCCGGGGTGGGGATGTTGAAGTCGCCCCTCTGCCAGATGCCGGCCACATTGACCCCGGTGTTCTGACGTATGCCGCTGTCCTTCAGGACTTTCCCGTCCAGAGGGGTGCGCATGGCCGGTGCCTCGGCAATGGCCAGGGAGCCGAACTGCCCGATGATGTTGGCCTTCATGCTCACCCCCAGAACCCGCCTGGCCAGGGATCGGCCCAGCATCTGGGAAAAGTGAAAGACCTGATTGGCTCCGGCCAGCTCCATGATGTCGATGGAGGCCTGGTTTTCGGCATTGGCCACCACCGGGGTGACCGCAGTCAGGTCGCGCAGGGTGTAGATGCCATTGGTGTTGAGCTGGTCGTCCTGATTGAAAAAAACCAGGGCAGCCTGGTCGGCGCGAATTTTTTCGTAGGTTTGCCGGTCGTCCATGTCCCCCATGACCACTTTGTACCCCTGGTCAAAGAGCTCCAGGGCCCTTTGCTGGTCGTTGAGCAGGATGGCGTAGGGGGTGTTGTACTGTTTGAGCTTCCTGATCAGGGCCACAGCCACGGCCTCAAAGTTGGTCATGATCACATGACCGTGCATGTCTTTGGGCAGGGACCTCGGGGTCCGGGCCTTGTCCTCGGCTTCCAGCCAGGGGGCGTAGAAGAACTGGATGAAGGTGAAGGGGAGCATGACCAGGAGGAAGATGATCCCGGAGAGCAGGACGACGACGGAAAAGATGCGCCCGATGTCGCTGGTGAAGGTGATGTCCCCGAACCCCAGGGTGGACATCACGGTCAGGGTCCAGTAGACGCTCGTGGTCCAGGAGAACTCCCGGCCCTCCAGGGCCATGATGTGATGGAAGATGAAGCTGTAGACCAGGATGAGCAGGAGCAGGACCAGGATGAACTTGAACAGGACCTTGACGTTCCGCCTGGCGGTCCGGTTCTGGAAGAAGTAGAGGAGCTGGGAGGTCAGAAACTTCATGGCCAGACCACTTTGAATCGCCTTGGGAGGCTCTGTCAATGGACTTTGGACGAGACACCCTCCCCAGCCCTGGCCTGCAGCACCCCAAATCCCGGGCAATCGAGGTTTTTGGCATTCCGGATGAGCGTTCAGCCGGGAAAATCCGTTGGAATTCCGAACACCCTGACCTTTGACCTGGCCGGCTCATTCAAGGTCTTTTCCGGGTTCGCGACATGTTCAGCTCGCCGGTGACGGTTGTGACTCTTTCCGGGCAGTCCCAGACCCCGCCGGACGGAGAGGTTTCCGTATCCCGAACCGAGGCCGTGAGCGTTGCCCGGCCGTCCTCCCCCTTGGTGTACCTGCCGCTCATCCGGATCGCCAGGGGGAGTGAGATCGGCATCTGCCGCGTGCTCCGATCGTCCCTCTCAACCCTGGTTCGCCCCTGGTCGTGCACCTCACGGTAATCGGTCACCGTGACCGGACCCTGTCCAAGGACAGTGACCTGGACCATGACCTCCACCGTAAAGGAGTCCTCCCTCCCTGGCTGCAACGCCTCCGCCATCTTTCTCTGAAACGCCTCGGGCGAGATTTTGCCCTGCTGAAACTGCTGAACCACGGACTGCATGGATCTGGCCGAATCCATGAGATCGGTTCTGGTGACCTGGAGCACGAGGTTTGAATCGCTGAGCTCCGAGCTGCTGGATCCCTTCATCGAGCTGCGCTCCAGAATACGGCTCTCCCCGGAACCGCTCCGGTTGTACTGCTCACGACTGTTGGCAATCCGTGATCGCATGATCCCGGTAACGTGAAGCTGACTGCCGCTCATCAGGTTGAAGCCCGCCCCGGTTTCGTCGAGAGCCTCGGCGTAGACCTGGATGTTGGCCAGCTGAACCCTGGACTCGTGCAGGGAGAGTGTGCGCATGGCCTCGCCTGGCCCTTCTTTCTGGGCCTCGCAGTGGAGCTCCTTGCTGGACCGCAGGGTCAGGGTGCCGGTCCAGGCATAGACCGTTTCCGGGATGATGAGCAGGTCCTTGCGATGTCTGGCTCCGGTCTCCGGCTCACTCAAAGGGCCGTCATAGGTGTCGTCGACCCTGTCGCCTTCATGTGTGGCCGAGACGCTGTGGGGTGAGCAGGATTCATGCAGGACCACGTCGTCGAGCTCATAATTGCCCTTCCGGTCAGCCGTGGTCGACCAGGACTCGCCGCCGGAGCTGGCGGTCACTCTTGCCCCGGATGCAGGCTGGTCACCGTCCGGCATGCGGACGTGGACGTGGCCGAACAACGTCCCATAGAATCCCTGGTTGTGCTCGATGGACTCGTCCAGCTCGTTCTTTTCAGCCACATCCCGGAACCAGTCGTGCCCCATTTTCTTTTTGTGGGGCGGTTCCTGGCACAGGGCATCCTTGTAGTAGTCATTCTCGAGATCGATGATGTCCTTGAGCTCGCCCTGGAAACCCCACCACTCCGCCTCCTCGCGGATCAGACGGGTCTTTTCCAGGGCGCTGTCAACCGGGAACATTGGCTTCCCTTCGGCTGTCAGGGTCTGATCGGCCCTTCTGGAGCAGTCATCCTGGATGTCCCCGGCAGGAGAGTGCTGGAAGCCGTCCTCGTCGATCCAACCGAGAAACCCGTCCCTGCCGAACCAGATGGCTGAGCTGCCAAGCTCGATGTCGGCAGTGGCAAACCTGACCATGCACCTGGCGCTGTCGACCACCATCTTGGTGCTGAAGCCGGTCTCCCGGGCCTTGAGAAAGATCTTCCGGCCATGGCCCTTGAGTTGGCTCATCACGGCCAACCAGGAGTCGAAGTCCGTTCCATGCCCCCAGCGCAGAAACTTGAGAGCCGCCTCATTGACAGTCCCATCCCCTGATTCCTGGGACTGGCGACTCAGAACAAAGAACTTCTGCACCCAGTCGGCCAGTTCCATGTCCTCGGGGTTCTGAACGCTCAGGGTATTGACCTCCTGCAGCAGGGCATCCACCTCATCCCTGTCCGCAGCCTTGACCTCCATCCAATGCAGGTATGGACCAAGCTCCCGCGGAGTTCCCCTGGGCTCTGGCCGGTGTTCCTGCATTCGCCGCTGTAGGCGGCTGTACTCGGCTGACCAGTCCCTCTGACCTTGTGCCTGGCCTATTGAGGGAGTGCACAGCATGAGGAGACAAATGATCAGGACAACCCGTTCGATCATGGTCACTCTCTTCTGGTTGAGACTTTCGGAGCTGCAAAGAAGCACCTGATGCATGGTTCATGAGATGCCGTCACGTCAGAATTGAAGGGTGACGGTTTCTGTCTGTCCCGACTGGATGCGGATCCCCTTGTGTTCCCGGAGCTCTTTGTCAGGGCCTTTTACTTCAAGATCATACACCCCGGGCAGCAGATCAAAGGTCCGGCCCTGGTCCTCCTTCACCGAACCCCGGGCCACCCGTTCTTCCCCACGGAAGATGTAGGCATAAGCCTTTGCGGGCTGGCCA
>CAZNIP010000052.1:6239-11002 GCA_964573115.1 uncultured Desulfohalobiaceae bacterium
GGCCACCCGTTCTTCCCCACGGAAGATGTAGGCATAAGCCTTTGCGGGCTGGCCACCTTTGACCGCTTCCAGCTTCAGCCAGCCCTGCTGGGTGAACTCCGCAGTCCGCTCCACGGTCTCCCCCGGGCCGATCCGCACCCCTTTCAGCCAGACCTCGGGCTTGTCAGGGACAGAGTTGTCCCTGACCTGGACGTCGTACGAACCGGGCAGCAGATCAAAGGTCCGGCCCTGGTCACCTTTCAGAGAACCCCGGGCCACCCGTTCTTCCCCACGGAAGATGTAGGCATAAGCCTTTGCGGGCTGGCCATCCTTGAGAGCAATGACTTTCAAAGAACTGGCCTTGAACTCGGCAGTAATCCCGATTGTTTTTCCAAGCTCAATCTGAACGTCTGCAAAGGTTTTGCTCGGATGATGCGAAAGACCGGTGTCTGTGACCTTTACTGAGTATGTCCCCGGCTTCAGGCGGAGGGCACGTGGCTTGCTCCTGTTGAGGGATGTCCTTGCAGAGGTGGCGATCTCTTTTTTTTCCGGCATGAAAACCTGAACATGGGCGGAAACCGGAACTCCATTCCTCAAGGCAATGACCTCAAGAAAACCCACGGTTCTGGTTTCTTGAACCACCTTCTGAGCCGCGGCCTCGAACTCCCCCGCGGTCTTGGCGGTAAAGTATCTGCCCCCGCCGGCTTCGGCCATGCACTCCAGCTGCTCCCGTTCCTCCGCGGTGACGTCAAAGCCGATCACGTGCATGACAAACTGGAGGCCTGCCTCCTTGAGCTCCCTGACCAGGGCGCAGGGATCTCCCCCGCAGGTCTCCCTTCCGTCCGAGACCAGAATGATCGTGGTCTCGTCCTCCAATGTCTTGAGCTTCTCCGCGGTGACCCGCACCGAACGGGTGATCGGGGTCTTGCCCTTGGGGCTGAGGCCTTGAATGGTCTGGACCAATTTGTCCCTGTCCAGGGGGCTGAGGTGCACCAGTTCCTCCACGTCCTGGCAATCCCCTTTTCTCCTGTGCCCGTAGGCCACAACACCGGCCATCGTGTTGTCCGGCAGGTCCCGGATCAGCTTGGCCATGACCTCCTTGGCGATGGCAATCTTGTCCCGGCCCTCGACCTCCCCCCACATGGAACCAGAGGCGTCCAGGATGAACATGATGTTGGCCGCCCCGGCCGCACCAGTCGGAACAGCTTTGGACTCGGCAGGCTCCGCCTTTGCAGAGCCCTTGTCTTGCTTGGTTGTTTGGGCGGTTTGGGTCGAAGAAGAGGTTTTGTCTTTAGCCTTGGCCAATTCAGGCTTGGGATCAGCCTGCTTTTGCACCGTATCCTGAGCAGTCCTGGGCTGAAACGGCTGACCGGCCTTGACCAGGACACGACCCTGCAACACACTGACCTTGAGGGTATCAGCCGGGGCTTCACCCTGGAGCTGATTGTGAATGCTCCTGAAGTTCTTCCCCGCTCTGAGGTCCTTGGTCCGAAAGCTCTTCGGCCCCATCTCCGAGTCAGGCAGCTCCTGACCCTGGGTCAGCCAGGTGTAGGTCACCCTGGACTCGGATTCGGACATGTTGACGAACCTGACGACAAACTCTCCCCCGGGGTGCATGGGAAAGCTCATTTCCTCCCCGGCTGCAAGGGTTTGCTCGGGCATGTCCCCCTGCTTCACCCGGGCATGGTCCCGGAAGCGCCCCTTGCTCGGGTTGTAGAGAACGATCTCGTCGGCTTCCTGCGGCGAAAAGTACACTTCGCGGCTGGTCCTGTTGGCAAACTTGACCACGGGCTGGCCCTGACTGAAGGCGAACAGACGGACACTGTCGCTGGTGAACGTGCTCAGGGCCTTGCCCTCTTCCACCGCTACCCGGACGATCCGGCCCTCCGCCATGTCGTCGATTTCAAAAGGCGGCTGCATGACCTTTGCCGCAGCGATCCCGTCCATCCAGGGCTCCCTTACCGGGCCCTCGGCCTTTTCCGGCTCTGCCGACCCCGGCTTTTTCATCGCCGAGTAGCTTTCGGGCACCTTGAAAAGTCCTTCATCCACCTGGCCCTGCTCGATGGCCTCCAGCTCCACGAGCATGCCCTTTTCCAGCTCATTGGCGATCTTCAGGGGGAACCCGAGCTCGTCGGAGATCCAGGCCGTAAAAAGGCCCTGATCCCCTGAATGGACCAGGACCTTGCGGCAGTCGAACCCTTTGAAGGACTCCCGGTCAACCTCCTCGAGCTCATACTGCTGCGCACTGTGGCGAAAGCTCTCGAAAGGGTTGTTCATCAGGCTCCGGACACTGGTGTTCTTCATCTCCATGAAGGCCTTGTCCTCTGGGAAAACCACCCTGGTGATCCCCTTCCTGCGGTCCACGAGCACAAAGAACGCTGAGGATCCTTCCTTCATGTCCATTCGATACATCTCATCCCTGACGTGCAGCCTGGACTGACTCGTCGTGCCAGATCGCGTCTGAAGCATGAGGGCACTGAACTCAGCCGCACACACCCATGACTGTCCGGCAAGCACCACAAGGGCAGCCACCAGAACCCATCCTGCAATGCCTCTGCTGACCATGGCCCCAACCTCCTTGTTGATCTTTCAGCTTTGCCAGAACCAAAATCGTGACCGCCGGCAGGGTGATCCCCCGGTCGAAAAGCGCCCTGCTTCCTGCGTTTTTCCCACAATGCACAGCGCCTGCCCGGTCACCTCTCCAGCATCTGAAAAAAATGGCCGACCTGATTGAATCCGGACAGGTTCGCGATGTCGATGAAGGCCTTTTTTCGGCCCTTTCCCCGGCCTCCAGCCAGAGGCAGTGCAGAACTCGAGAAGGTCAACAGGACATTGAAGTTCGACAGGGGGTCCGGCTCTGGAAGAAGCAGAGGTTCCGGAGGTCAGGAAATTCATGTCCCGCGCAACAGAGAAAGAGACTTCATGATGGTTAAAGATGTACCACAACCCTGGGAAAAGAGCCAAGGTTCTGATGCCTGTGGTCAGGCATGAGGACTCTGGACGGGCAGGCGTGGTGGCAAGAGTCATCCAGGCAAGGGTCTCAAGCGATCTGCAGGGACATTTCTCTGTCCCGGAGCCGGGAGGGTTCCGGGGAGTGCTCTGCAATGACCCGTGTCATCTCAAGCCGCGTCCGTCCGGGTCACTTGCCGAAAGGACATTTGGGGAAGGTGCAGGTGTTGCAGGCCAGACAGAACCCGCCCATGGCCAGGGACGTCAGGTCGCATCGGGAGATGTCCCGTCCGGCAAGAATGCGCGGCAGGAGGAGGTCAAAGCTGGTTGTCTTGTGAAACAGGGCGCATGCCGGCACGCCTATGACCCGGACATCGTGGATCCGCCCCAACAGAGTCATGGCCCCTGGCAGGACTGGTGCCCCGTAGAGCATGTCAGTGATGCCCGCGTCGACAAGGCCCTGTCGCGTTACGTCGTCCGGGTCCACCGAGAGCCCGGCCGTGGTCACGATGAGCTCCGTTCCAGCCTCGAGAAGACGGGCCACTGCATCGGAAATGGCCCTTCGATCGTCCGGAACCACCTCCTCGGCGACGACCGTGGAACCGAAATGGTCCACCTTCCCCCGCACCAGGGGGGCGAACCTGTCCTCGATCAGGCCCTGAAACACCTCGGACCCGGTGACCAGAACGCCGACCCCGAGCCTGTGCAGGGGCATGAGCTTGAGAAGCCAGCCCCGCTCCAGCACCGCTGTGGCCCGGCTGAAGACGTCATGCGGGAGGTACAGGGGAAGGGCCCTGACGCCAGCTACCGGCCTGCCCTTTTCGACAAAGATGTCGGACTGGCGTGTCGCGCACATGACCCCGGGAATCGAGTTGAAGGTCGTGAGCAGATCGTTGTCCACGACCAGGAGTCCGTCTTGGACTGGGCTGAAACTGACTTTGCCTTCCCGGGGCTGGCTGGAAAAGGCCATCCCGGGTCCGGACATGAGCCCGGCAAAGGCCAGAGCCGCCTCGTTTTCATGCACAAAGCCGGACTGAGTGGAGATCGCCTCATGGACATAGACCTGTGAACGGCCCATCTGCTGGAGACGACACAGATCGCCGGCGGTGATGACCTGGCCGGCCGACACGAATGGCCCTTTTGATTCTCCGGGCACGATTCGGGTCATATCGTGCAGGGCCGTCTTGCCCACGGCCTGGGACAGGGGTACGGCCTGCAGCTGGGCGCGGTGCTCCCCACTGTGCCTCAAGGCCGATTGGCTTGCGTAGGGTGCATCGCCCTGACAGCCCCTGCAGACCGGCCCATCCCCGTCCGGATAGTATTCCCGGCACACCGGGCAGCGACTGATCCAGCCCATCTTCGCCCCGCCGAGAAAACGCTCGTGCACCTGAACGGGCTGAGCGGAACAGACCGTATGCCCGGCTTGCTCGATCTCACGGCAGAGCGCCTCGGTGTCCTGCTCCTTTTTGGGGGTCAGCTTGAGCAGCCAGGCTTTGATGTGCGGCCAGTCCTCGATCTTTTCCGAGTCCAGGGACACCCGCCACCCCTCCCCAGTGAACGTGTCGAACAGCGAGAGGGCATACCGGCCGAGGTTGACCACCCTCATCCTGCCATTCCCGATACTGAGAACTGTCAAAAGCTGAACCGCATCCGGCAGGGATTTCCATGTCTCCACGATGGCCGCATAGAGAATGTCGTCAGCCATTCTGGACTTGGCCAGCTCGACCATGTAGCCACCAAGAAGCAGCCCTGGCGCTGGAAAACCGTGAAAGTCCCCGGCAATGTCCTTGAATTCCTCAAAGGTGTACTGGCCGATGTCCATGTGCTCGTATGAA
>CAZNIP010000052.1:11102-21954 GCA_964573115.1 uncultured Desulfohalobiaceae bacterium
TCCTTGAAAAAGCCAGGGAAAAGAACCTCTCTCCCTGTTGACAGGCATGTGTGGAAAAAAGTAGCGTTTCAGCAGTGATCATCAGGAATGTAAGGGGGATAGAATGCTGGTCATCCTGGTCAGTTTCGCTTACGGCTTCGGTTTCATCCTGACCCGCGTCGGGCTGCCGCCCATGGTGGGTTTCCTGCTGGCAGGATTTGCCTACAACATTGCCGGTTTTGCCCCGCCTGCGGGCCTGGAGCTGGTCTCCGACCTGGGCATCACCCTGCTGCTCTTCTCCATCGGTCTCAAGCTCGATGTCAAAGGCCTGCTCAAGCCGGAAATCTGGAGCAGCGCCACAGCCCAGATGATCGTCACCACCCTGTTCGTCGCCGGGGTCCTCTTCCTGGGGCGCCAGGCCCTGGACACCCAGCTGCTGGACTTGTCCTGGCAGGCCCTGCTGATCCTGGGCTTCGCAATGGCCTTCTCCAGCACGGTCTATGCGGTCAAGGTCCTGGAAGACAAAGGGGACATGACCGCCTTCTACGGCAGGATCGCCATCGGCATCCTGATCATGCAGGACCTCTTTGCGGTCCTCTTCCTGAGCGTGTCCTCGGGCAAGCTGCCCAGCGTCTGGGCCCTGAGCGTGCTGGCCCTGCCCCTGGTCAGGCCGGTCATGTACCGCCTCCTGGATCTGTCCGGGAGGGGGGAGCTCTTCATCCTCTGCGGGCTCTTCTTCGCCCTGGGCCTCGGGGCGGAGCTCTTCGACCTGGTGGGGCTCAAACCCGATCTGGGGGCTCTGGTGGTGGGCGTGCTCGTTGCCGGGCACCATCGGGCATCGGAGCTGTCCAAAGCCCTGTTCGGGTTCAAGGAGCTCATGCTGGTGGGCTTTTTCCTGTCCATCGGCATGACCGGGCTGCCGACCCTGGAGATGCTCGGGGCCTCGGTGCTGCTGTGCCTCCTGCTGCCCTTCAAGACAGGGATCTACCATCTCATCGTCAGCCGATTCGGGCTGCGGGCCAGAACCTGCCTCTTCTCCTCCCTGACCCTGACCAACTTTTCCGAGTTCGGGCTCATCGTGACCGCCATCGCTGTGGCTCAAAAACTGGTGCCACCGGAGTGGCTGCTCATCATGGCCATGACCGTGAGCATCAGCTTCGCCCTGTCCTCGCCCCTGAGCTCATTTGCCGAGTCCATCTACCAGCGGCTCGGCTCGAAGCTCAGATGCCTGGACCGGGAGTGGTGCCACCCCATGGACGCCCCCATCGAGCTGGGTTGGGTCAGGGCCGTAATCTTCGGCATGGGTCGGATCGGGAGCGGGGCCTATGACGAGCTCCAGCAGATCTACGGGAATGAGATCTGCGGTGTCGAGCACGCCCCGGAACGGGTGGATGCCAACCGGGCCGCGGGAAGAAATGTCGTTCTCGGGGATGCCAGCGACACCGATTTCTGGCTCAAGCTCAAAAAGGACATCAACCTGGAGCTCGTGGTCCTGGCCATGCCCAATCACCAGGGGAACGTGTTTGCCGTGCACCAGCTGCGAAACCTGGGCTTCGACTGCATGGTGGCGGCTATCGCCAAGTACCCGGAAGAGGTTCAGGAGCTTTCGGAGCTGGGCATCTGCACGGCCTACGACATGTACGAGCAGGCCGGGACCGGCCTGGCCAGGCAGGCTCTGGAAGGCTGCAGGCTTCTGGAGTGAGGTGCTGGATTTCCGTCCGCCGCTCGAGTCGAATTCATGAAAAGACCTGGATTCAGAGGTCGTGCTCCGATGATCTTCCCATACATGTCCCCCTGCTGTATGCTGTGCCTCAACCGATCGAGCTATCTGGAGCCTGAAACCCTCTGCAGAACATTCACCATATGTCAGCGCGGCAGCGGTCGCGGTGACAAGGAGACACCAATGAAACGCTTCCTCGTCTGTCTCGTCCTGATCCTGGCCATCGGGGCCTGCACAGCCTACAAAAGTCAGGAAGTCCCTTTCAAGCCTCCGGACTCCATCGCCAACATGCAGATGGCCGCCGGGGCCAAGGTGGCGGCAGTGGCCTATGCGGATCCCGCCCTGGCCAGCCAGGCCTTTGGCTTCAGCATCCGCAGGTCCGGGCTGCTCCCGGTCCAGGTGGTCATTGACAACACCGGGCAGGAAAGCCTCAGGATCGTCCCGGGCCAGACCTTTCTCATCGACGATCAGGGCAGCTACTGGAACCTCCTGGACAGACAGACCGCCTACCAGCGGGTGGAAAAGAGCTCTGAGTATGCCAGGATTGCCGGAGGCGCCGGGAAGAGATCAATCCTTGGCGCAGCCGGTGGGGCCATTGTCGGAGCTGCAGTCGGCATCCTGACCGGAAACAATGTCGGCGAAGCCCTGGGCAAGGGGGCTGCAGTCGGGGCAGCTGGCGGAGCCATCCTCGGCGGCGGGGAGGAGATGGTCTCCGATACGGCCGAACGCCGCATCAGTCAGGACCTGGCCGACAAGAGCCTGAGCAATGAGTTCATCGAGCCCGGGACATTGGGCCGGGGCTTCCTCTTTTTCCCTGGGGAGGCACCCTCGGCATCCCGGCTGCGTCTCCAGCTCAAACAGGAAACAACCGGGACCGTGCACACCCTCATCTTCGACCTGACCTGATCTGCCTCATGGCCGCGGGCTCCGTGTCCGGACCGTGCCTGAGGCCAGGGAGCATCATTCATGACCACAGCGCTCATTTTCCACCATGTTGAACATCGCCATCTCGAGGCGCTCGGCTCAAGCTGCCCTCAGATGACGTTCACGCCCTGCGAAGACCGTCAGAGCCTGGAGCAAAACCTGCCGATGACCGAGATCCTCATCTCCTTCACATGCGATGAGACCATGCTGGACAGGGCACCCAACCTCAAGCTGGTCCAGGCCCTGACCACCGGGGTGGATTCATTCCCCCGCCAGGGCCTTGCAGAGCGGGGCATCCTCCTGGCTTCCACCCGGGGGATCCACGCCAGCCACATGGCCGAGTACGCCATTGCAGCCATGGTCATGCTGGTCCGCAACCTCCATCGCATCGCCAGAGACCAGGTCAGTCATGCCTGGGCTCGGTATCCCCAGGGGGAAATCCAGAACAAGGTCCTGACCGTTGTCGGCCTGGGCAGCATCGGGCGGGAAATCGCCCGCAAAGCTGCTTTCATGGGCATGCAGGTGCACGGGGTGAAGAAACACCCTGAGCAGATCCCTGAAGTTTGCAGTCTGGTGGGCCTGAATCGGCTGGATGAGCTCCTGGAGCAGAGCGATGTGGTCATCAATCTTCTGCCCAAGACCCCTGAAACAGAGGATCTCTTCAACATGGAGCGTTTTTCCAGGATGAAGCAGGGGGCCCTGTTCATCAACATGGGCCGGGGCGGCAGCGTGAATGAAGAGGACCTGGTGGAAGCGCTCAGGACACATCATCTGGGCGGCTTTGCCGGGGATGTCTTCAAGCAGGAGCCGCTGCCTGCCGACCATCCCCTCTGGGACGAGCCCAAGGCCATGATCACCCCGCACATCTGCGGCGAGTCCACAGTGTACATGGACAAGGCCATCCCGGTCATCATCCAGAACTGCCGGGCCCTGTCCCGGTCCCGGCCTGAGGACATGGTCAACCTCATCGAACCGGACCAGCCCTACTGATCCGGCTGGTTCAGAAACCGGATGTCCTTCACAGGGTTTTCAACACCGGGGCAGGATCGATCCTCTCGTCCCAGGCCCCCAGGTCGTAGAGCCGCACCTTTCGGCTCCTGGGAAACTCTTTCTTGAGGAGCTTCTGCAGGGTCTTCTTCAGCTTGCTGGCCGGAACAGTGAACCGGTCCCGGGCGAACCCGTCCTGGATGAAGAGGTAAGCGTCCTCATCTTTCTTGAGGATGATCACCGAGCGGTTTCGCTTGTAGGTCCGCAGGTCCAGGGCGTGCCCGCAGGGAAGCTTGTCCAGTCTGGCCGTGACGGCCGGGATGACCGCGGTCTTGTCCAGCATTGTCTCCATCCGGTCTGGGTGTCGGGTTCAACGCGAATCCTCGACCAGGGCCGATACCCTGTCAACCCGCCCGCACTGCCGAAGGTCGAGGCGGACACAACCACTCTGGTCCGGTTTGCGAACCCGCTCAGCTCCTGAAAACGTTCATGTTCAAAAAACTCAATCACTGGCGGAAAAGAGTCCTGGGCGGCCGGGAATCAAGGCTGGAAAATGAGCTCGTCCGACTGACCAGGCCGGATGCGGCCAGACGCCTCATTGAGCTGGAGCAGGAAAAAAACCCTGCAAAGTCGAGGGAAGCCTGCATTGAAAGTGCCCTGCGCCGGCTGAAGAGGGATCGGGGCTGAAAGGCTCTCAAAATGTGACCCGGGCCAGCACATCCAGGTTTCTGGCCAGATAGGCCAGTTCCCCTGACATGGCCTGGGACCGCCGTTGATCCACCCAGTCTGTCAGCCGGCCCTGGTCCAGGCTGGAGTCCCTGTGCAGCTCCTGGCGGATGGTCTCGATGATGGTCTTCAGAAATGCGGCTTCAATCCCAGGGGTGCCGCCCTTCTGCCCAAAGACGATCCAGTCTGAGGGCCCCGCAGCCAGGATCGGCAGCTCGATCTCTCTGAGCTTCCGTAAGACGAGAGACCCGGCCCGGCTGGAACCTGCGGGCCGCCCCCTGAACCGGCGCTCATCCATGCTGCGGTGGTACCGGTCGAGCATCTCCTTTTCAAACCCGTCCTGCCACGGCGGCAGGAACTCGGTCGTGCCGTTGAAGATGAGGGACAGATAGAGCAGCCCCCCCGGCCTGACCAGGCCGCAGCAGCCAGGAAGGACCTCGTCGACGTCGACCAGGTCCAGCAGGGCGTGGGCCAGCAGGAGATCCCACTGCCGCATCTGCCCAAAGCGCTCGATGGTCATGGTCAGGTCTTCAGTCACGGCCCTGGCCAGGCATTCACCCCCGGGGTGCCTGATCCGCAAGGCCCCGCCGGTCTCATGCTCCAGGAGGCGGCCTTCCTGTTCGCCCCAGTGAACGATCCTGGACCTGAAGGCGTCCACATGGGCCGGGTCGAGATCGGTCAGGGTGTAGTCCAGATGGGCCGCGAGCTTCCACTCCATGACCCGCTCAAGCATGGTCCCGATCCCCCCGCCAAGCTCGATGACCCGAAGCGGCCGTTCAGGGGCTGTATCAGGCAGACTGGTCTTGAGCCTCTGCCACACAGCACGGTTCAAGGCCCGGTCGTCGACCGATTTTTTGACCGCCAGATAGTCGATGAAATCGGCAGCAGGGGCATTCCTCAAGACAGACACCTCGTGCACACCGTCATGCCATGTGCGGTGAGGAAGCTCGGCCCGGACCGGCCATGGACTCCAGAAACAGGACCGCCCTGTCCATGGACTCCGACCATGAGGGATGCTCTTTCCAGGACTCCAGAGCCGCTTCGGACAGCTGGAACAGCCTCTCCCGGTCGTCAGCCAGGCTGATCAGTGCGGTTTGCAGGCCCGGCCAATCTCCGGGCTCCACAAGCAGACCGTTGACTCCGTGCCGGATCAGCTCCGGTGTGGCCCCGCGGGTGGAGCCGATGACCGGCATGGCAAAGCCCATGGCCTCCAGGGTGACGATGCCGAAGCCTTCCCAGGCAAAGGGCATGCACAGCAGATGGCTTGCGGTCAGTGCTTCTACCAGCTCCTCGTCGCTGCCCTCCCCGCACAGGCGGACCCTTGCCTCCAAACCGAGGTCGGCTGTGCGCTGGCGGGCCTTGCGCACATGGCCGGCATCCGCATCAAGACTGCCGAGCACATCGAGCTGCCAGAGCTCCGGCGGGACCCCGGCCAGCCCCTGGATGAGCTCCAGGAGGCCTTTTCTGGGGACCACCTGACCCAGGAACAGCAGCCGCAAGGGTCCGGGGCTGAAGACTCTCTGCCTGATTCGAGACAGGCTGATCCTGCACCTGAAGCGGTCCCCTCCCGGAGGGGCGATCACGGAGCTCCTGCTGCCAGGGCTGAGGACTTGGACAGCGTCCCGGGTGGCCCTGGAGTTGAAGACGAAGCCGTCCACCGTGTCCAGATACCGCTTTTCGATCCCGGCCAGGAGCCTGTTCAGGATCGGGTGCCTGCATTCGGCGCTGAACAGGTGATGGACCACGCTGACCACCGGCGCCGCGTTCTGCCGACGGTATCTCCTGTTCAGGCCCCACAGGGAAGGGTGGCAGAGCTCGTCCTGGAGCAGCAGGTCCCAACCGGGTGAGGTCAAGGTCCTGTGCGCCGACCTGGAGACATTGTCCAGCAGGCGGCCAACATAGGATTTCAGTCCCAGGGAGAGCACCTCCACGTCATGCCCCCGCTTTCGCAGCTGACTTGCCAGGAATGAGTCGTACAGGTAGCCGCCGGTGAGGGTTTCGATCTCCCCATAGATGACCAGGCCGACCCGCACTACCGGGGCTCCCCATAGGAGGCCCAGGCCGAGTCGTTTTCCCAGATCCGGATCTCGACGTGATCGACGTCGCCAACCTCCAGGCTCTGGGCCAGGCGTTCGAAAAAGACCCTGGAAAAATGCTCGATGCTGGGGTTGATCCCCTTGAACTCGGGAAGGTCGTTCAGGACCTGGTCCCGATACCGGGCCACGCATCCGTCCAGACAGGCCTCGAGCTTCTCCAGGTCGACGATGTAGCCGTGCTCGTCCAGGTTTCGGGCCCTGAGGCGGATCTCCGCCCGGTAAGGGTGAGCGTGGACCTCATTTTCCGGGCCCCAGTCGCCGCCGGTCAGAAAGTGCCGAGCCGTGAAGCTTCGCTGAAGGGCCAGGGTGTACATCTCCATTCATCCTTTGTGTTCTGATCGAGCTCATCAATCGAAGAGACCATACTCCAGGACCACCTGCAGGGTGTCACCCGGGTGGCCGGCAACCTGTTCATAGGCCTGCTGGGCCTGACGGATGGGGAACCTGTGGGAGATCAACCTGGACGGCCTGACCGCCTGGATCATGTCCATGGCCGTCCTCATCCGACGGGAGGTGTCCCAGCGGCCTCTCAGCTCGGGGCTGATGGTGCTGACCTGGCTGGAGAGCATCCGGACCCGGTCCCGGTGAAACCGTCCGCCGAGGTTCACAGCCGCCGTTTGCGTCCCGTACCAGGAGCCGATGACCACCCTGGAATGAAAGCCGCACCACTGCAGGGCCTGATCCAGGGCCTGCGGCCTGCCGGTCAACTCAAAGACGAGGTCGGCTGGGCCATTCCAGGACTCTGTCCCGGGCTGCCGGCCGGAATCTGCGCCTCCACACCCAGGGGCTTCCCCCAGGACCAGGTCCGCGCCCACGGTCAGAGCCCGGTCCCGTCTGGATTGCAGAGGATCGACGCAGACCAGGATGTCCAGGGGAAACATGGTCAGCAGGGCTGCTGTCAGCAGTCCGACCACCCCCTGCCCCATGACCACCACCTTCTCGCCGATCAAAGGTTGGCCATCCAAAACCAGATTGACCGCGGTTTCCATATTGGCCGCAAAAACCGCATCGTCGAGGGTCATTCCCTCGGGAACGGGCACGAGCTCACCAGGCCTGGCCGTGACATGACTGGCATGGGGGTGAAGGGCAAACACAGGGCGGCCGACCCACCAGGGGTCGACCCCTGCTCCGGCTTCGACCACATGGCCGGCGCAGCTGTAGCCGTATCGAAGGGGGTAGGCAAAGCTGTCTCCAGGGAGCGAGGGCAGGGTCTCGTCCACAGACAGGTCTGCGGGAACGAGCCCTTTGAAGACGAGCATCTCGGTTCCGGAGCTGATGGCCGATACCTCTGTCCGGACCAGCACCTGGTCGTCGGCAGGCTCTGAAACAGATTCCTCCAGGACTTCGACACACAGGGGCTCCACAAACTCCAGGGCCAGGCGCTTCATAAGCCGTCCCACTCGGGTCGGGCCCAGAGAACCAGATCATTGTCCATCTGTTCCAAAGTCAGGTCCTTGAGCTCCAGGCTGGCTTTCAGTCCCGGCTGGAGGGGTTCGATCACCTGGAGCCCGCCCACGAGCGTGGGTGAAATGGTGATCACGAACAGGTCCACCATCCGGGCCAGGATAAAGCTGGTGATCACCCTGGAGCCCCCCTCGACCATCAGGCTGGAGATGCCCCGGGCGTAGAGGAGGTCGCCCAGGCTGGACAGGTCCACCCGGCCGCTGCGATCCAGTTGACAGGGCAGGACCGTGGCTCCTGAGCGGCTGACCCGGTCCACGCGTTCGATCGAATTGCGCCCCGAGCACACCAGCCAGGAGCTGCAGTCCTCCCTCTGAAGCAACCTGCAGCCCGAAGGGGTTCTCAGGTGGGTGTCCAGAACCACGGGTTGAGGATTCGACCCTTCCGCAAGACGGGCGGTCAGCTGGGGGTTGTCGGACAGAACCGTCTCGATGCCCACCAGGATGGCGTCAAACAGGGTCCTCAGCCTGTGAGTCATGGTCATGGACGCTGGGCCGCTGATGCAGAGCGGTTTGCGGTCCCGGGAGGCAATGCTGCCGTCGAGGGACTGGGCATAGGTGACGGTGACGAAAGGCCGCCGCTTCTCCCTGCAGAAGGCCCTGATGAATTCCAGCCCGTTTTCCAGGTCCGCCAGCCCCTGAAAGCCCCCTGCCGATGCTGCCATAGACTTTGCCCCCAATGCTTCAGAGGAAACGGAACGGAGCTCGACCTCCGCTGAGAAGATGGGCCCGAAAAATCATGGTGCAGCCGCAGTGGTCAGAAGCCTTTCTTCCGGGGCCCACAAGGAGTAGCGACCGGTTCCCAGGATGAGGATCACCAGGGAGCTGCTGAAGCTGATGAACAGGCCTGGGGACAGACCTGCATCAGCTGAAACTGCGGCCAGCATGAGGCATGCCCCCAGCGAGGCTGTTCGGCCGCAGCACCCGGTCACCGCCATGGCCAGTGCGGCCCACCACAGGGCCTGCACACCCATCGGACCGGATTGAGCCAGTTCCCCGGAAACCGGCACGGCCAGACCCAGCAGGGACACTCTGGCTGTGAGCTGAAGCATGGGCAGGAAAGGCCGGGACAGCCCCGTCATCCGCCGGGCCCATGCGACACGTCCGCTGACACTGAGCCAGTCCACCATAAATCCCAGCAATAATGGGAACATAAAATAGAAACAGGCCAGGTGCAAGATGGTCACTGAAAAGACAGGCAGCAGGGCCACCCCGACAAAACCCATCTGGAGACCGGCCATGGTCCTGGCGAATGGGCGGGAAGGCAGAGGGTGCACGGGTTTTCCCCGCCTGCGGCGATACCAGAGACCGAAACGGAAGAGGTAGAAGGCCAGGCCTGCGGAGAGGTAGAGGATCGGGACGCGGCCCAGCCAGACGGCCAGGGCCGAGGCAGCCAGCAGGCCCAGTCCATCCATCTCCATGTCCAGCCTGCGGCCCAGCGTCGTCACCCGGCCCGTGCTCCTGGCCACGAGGCCGTCTGCAGCGTCGAGGCCCGCGGCCAGCAGGTAGATGGTCCCCGGGGCCCAGGCAAGCCATGCTGGTCCGGAGGACAGGACAGTCAAGGGGAGAAACAGCAGTCCAGCCAAGGAGCTGATGAGCACCCCCCGGATCAGGGTGAGCCGGTTGGCCGCCCCCAGGTCGGGGTGCACGCTCTGACCACCGGGAGGGTGGTTGTGAACGAGCTGGACCCTGATCCGGTGGTGGACAAAGGCTGTCACGGCCAGGGACTGCAGCAGCCATTGAACGGCTGCCCCAACGGGAAGGCCAGTGCACAGGAGGAAAAAGGCCGCGAGCAGTCCAAGCCCATGCCCGCAGGCTTCTCTTTGAACCCTTGTCTGCAGGGTGGCGAGGTTGGGATCAGGAGGTGACCAAAGCTGCCCGTCCGGAGATCTTCCAAGGTCCCTGTCTCTGCCGCACAAGGGGGGGCTCCCGAAAACAGAGGGCATCGCGGCCTCACATGGTCTGCGATCACCCTGCCCTGCAGGGCATCGTGAACCCACTGCACGTGAGCGGGTTGGCCTGGTCTGTCTGCGAAATGGGGCCCATGGTTCTGACCGGGGATCGCTGCCCTCAACACAAGCGGTGTTCAGCTCATCCCCGTTTGTCTGCCGGAAGGGCGTCCGGCGGCCGCCCCGGGTGCGGTCCTCAAAGAACCCTACTCCACCACGCCACGGTCCTTCAGCGCCTGGCGAATTGCCTCCACCCGCCGGCGGTTGACCCCAAGGTCTGAATACCCGGTTCTCGAGGCCGATCTGACGGCAATCAGGCCCTGGCCGGGCCGAAGGTGGAACTCGATGTCGTCGACAAACCCGAACAGACGACTCTTCTCCTCGGCATGCAGGTAGTCCCCGGTCAGCTCCACAATCCTGGTCCGGGGACGGGACTTCATGACCTCCTGCAGAGCAGCCCAGGCCTGATCCGGATCAGCGGCCAGCCCAAAAGGCTCAACGGCGTGGCCCTCGTCAGTTGCGTCTGAGGACACGCAGTTGGGGCTGGATGGACAGGGGGCGAGCCTGTTGTTCTCAATGCCGGTGGTTGTGTTCACGGCCTTGCAGGACATCAGGCTCAAAACGGCGATGAAAGCCGCTGCAGCCAGGATGAAGCGGGTCGCACGCATCGTGTTCGGATCTCCCGGGGTTCGGCCACGTCAAGGGAATCGGTTGAGACATCACTGCATACGGTATTGAAAAAGGCAGGAGCAGGCAACGTGTTTTTTCCGGCTGGAGTTTCGAACACGGCCTGGCGGGCACAGCGTCATGGCAGCTCCCCTTTTCCAGGGGGAGCTGCTCAGGACCACTCTGCTCCAGTTTCCAGAAATGAGCTTGGCCAGGGCTCAAGGGACACCTCACGATGAACAGGTCACGAGAGCAGGTTCTGCTGGCGCAGGTTCGCCAGGACGGCATCCACGGACCTGGCCCTGTTCATGGTGTAGAAGTGCAGCCCCTGAACCCCGTTTTGGA
>CAZNIP010000053.1:0-20765 GCA_964573115.1 uncultured Desulfohalobiaceae bacterium
CGGAAAAGGGGCCACTCCGATCCCGCCGGCCTGATCAAGGAAGAAAACTCCCTCAGATCGCGTTTTATCTCCCGGAGGCTTCTCCAGGGGTGATGCCTTCAAAGTTGCAGATGGTCTCGATGACCTCTCTGGGGAACGAGGACTTCCTGAGCTCCTGGTAGTCATAGGCAACGATGAGCCCTTTGCCCACAGCGGAAATGGCCTTGGTCTTGTGACTGGTGATGAGGTACTCCTGCTCGATGGTCGAGTCTGAAACGGACACGGAACGGCAGCCCACGGTGATGGAATCCGGATAGGTCAGCGGGGCGATGTACTTGCAGCTCGTCTCCGCCAGGATTGGACCGATCTGGGCCTTGAGGCAGGCCTGATCCAGCCCGAGCCGATTGATGTACTCGATTCTGGCGCACTCGAAGAACCTGAAGAAGCGGACGTTGTTGACGTGCTGAAAGGCATCCATGTCCCCCCAGAGCACGGGAAGCTCGATCGTCACGGAAAAATCGTTCAGGGAGAGCTTGTTGTTCATGCTGAGCTTTCCTGTTTCATGACCCCGGTGCAAAAAGTCCATCCGGCAGCTTTTCGCGGCCAATGAGAGCGTATGACTCTTTGATTATACTGACTCTTTGATGCTCGCATGAAACTTCATCACAGGTGTTCAGTTTTCAGGTGTCGGTGTTCAGGAAGAGGGCCTTTAAGTGAACTCACTGGACAGAGTTTCTTCCCTGATCAGCCTGGCCGAGTCGAAGCCCTTCCCGACACCTCGGGCATCTTTTCTTCCATCAACCTTCAACCCTCAACCCTCGACCTTCAGCCCAGCCAGCGGCAGGGCTCGTTTCTGAATTCATGCGGCTGCATCATGGCTTTTTGCAGCCGGATCCTTCATGAATCACTCAAAGATGAGCTCGTCCAGGGCAAAGGCTTCTGCGGCATCGGCTTCAAAGTCTCGGACGGCGTTGGCCTCTTTGTTTTTCTGGTGTTCCCTGTACCATTCGTGGGCCGTGATCATGGACATGACCTCGCTCGTTCCAGTCCAGATCGAGGCCAAGCGGACATCGCGGTAGATGCGTTCAATGGGCAGGACGTTGGTGTATCCGAGCCCGCCGACAACCTGCATGGCATTGTGCACCGCCTTTTGGCAGGATTCGGTGATGAACTTCTTGGATTCGGAGATCATGCGTCTGATCTTGCCCGGCTCGGCCTGCTCGTCAACCGCCCTGGCCGTGGTGTACGACATGGACCTGGCGGCGTCCAGGAGCATGACCGCCTCAGCCACCTGGAAGCTGACGCCTTGAAACGAGCTGATGGTTCTGCCAAAGGCCTTTCTGCGGGAGGTGTAGCTGGTGGCCACCTCCACTGCAGGCCGGGCCGCCCCGATGGTCATGGTGGCCGTGCCCAGCCGTTCGGGGATCATCATGGTGTTGAAGACCGGATAGGCCCCATGGACTCCACCGATGACGTTCTCCCTGGGCACCTTGACGTCCCTGAAGAGAAGGCGGGCCGTGCCGCCTCCCCGGCAGCCCATCAACCCGTAGAGATACTTGGTTTCAACCCCTTCCCCCCTTTCGACGATGAAGGCGGTCAGGGCCTTTCTGGGGTCGCAGTCCTGATCCGGGTTGGTTCGGGCATAGACCAGGAAGAAGTCTGCGCCTTCGCCTCCAACAATAAACCGTTTTTGGCCGTTGAGCAAAAAGTGGTCCCCTCTGTCCTCAGCCCGGGTCGTGGTTCCAAAGAAGTCGGACCCCCCGCGGGGCTCGGTCAGGCACTCTGCAGCAAATCGTTCCCCCCGGAGGAGCGGCTTGACGAATTTTTCCCTCTGCTCATCGGTGCCGTGCTGTATGATGGCGTCGCAGACCAGCTCGGCCCCGACTCCAAAGACACAGGCGAATTCATAGCCCAGGACCCCGACCTCTTCCATGATCATGCAGGTCGTGACCCAGTCCATGTCCCGGCCTCCCCATTCCCTGGGGTAGCGGCAGCCCAGGAGGTTCCTCGCCCCGGCTTCCCGGAGGAATTCTTTTGGAAAGGTGATGGCGTCCCGGTCCATGTCCAGAATCATCTCTCTGGGGACCCAGCTGACCAGGTCCCGGACTTCGGCCCTGATGGACAGCTGCTCTTGGCTCAGCAGGTGATCAAACATGTTTTCCTCCTTTCAGTCCTGCCTCTTGGCTTGCTTTCGTTGCATCCGGGCTTCATCCCTTGGCATTGCGCAGACTTTGATGTAGGTCCTGTGCGGAGTTGATCCCGGCGGCCAGCCAACTCCAGGCTTGCAATGCAGGACCCTGTCCTTCCATCCGGTCGGTAGATAATCGAACCCTTGTGCAGGCCTGGGCTGTATTCTGGCTCATGCGGCTGCATCTTGCAGTTTTTGCAGCCGCACCAATCCGGCCGAAGGAGGATCATCATGTGCTCGGTGGGGGCCCTTTCATCCCTTAACCGTCCACCTTCAACCCTCGACCTTCTCCAGCCCTGTACAACAGAGTTGAGATGAAGACAAGTTCAGCAACCACACACCATGCATCAGGAGGTCATCATGTCTTATTCGTCGCTTGTTTTCGATGTCCCGGAGCAGGGCATAGCCCGGATCACCCTGAACAGGCCAGACCACTACAATGCCTTGAATCAGGCGCTGACAGAAGAGGCCGCTGCAGTCCTTGCCGAGTTTGCCTCCAGGGATGACCTGCGGGTGCTGATCCTGACCGGGGCGGGCAGATCCTTCAGTGCCGGCGGCGACCTGGCCTGGCTGCTGGAGGCTGATGATCTCCATAAAAAGCGTCAGGTGGTCGATCGGGCCGGAGACCTGATTGCAACCCTGGACGGAATGGAAAAGCCGCTCATCGCTGCCGTGAACGGCGTGGCGGCCGGTGCGGGAACAGCCCTGGCCCTGGCCTGCGACCTGGTCATCGCCTCTGACGCCGCCAGGTTCGCGCCAAACTTCGTGAATATCGGGGCCGTCCCGGACAGTGGGGCCTCCTGGTATCTGCCCCGGGTTGTAGGGTATCACAAGGCAGCCGAGCTCATGCTCACCGGTCGTCTGCTCAAGGCAGCCGAGGCCCTGGACCTGGGGCTCTTCAACCGGGTTGTGCCAGCTGACAGCCTGGAGCAGGAAAGCCTTGAAACAGCCAGGGCAATCGTCAAAGGCCCCCGAAAGGCCATTCGCTCGATCAAGAAGATGCTCAAGATGAGTCGAGGGAACACACTTGAAGCTCAGTTGGAAGTGGAGGCTTCCCTCCAGGTCCTGGCCTGGTCCCAGCAGGAGTTTGCCGAAGGGGTGCAGGCCTTTCTGGAGAAGAGACCTCCTCAGTTTGATTGAAGCCATCCCGGCCTCAGGTCCTGCTGCCGGACGGTTCAGACAGAGCCTGGCTGGAAGCAGTGGTTGAGCAGATGGTGGTCGGGAACTCGACTCCTGCTGGGAGCTCATGGTGTCTCCAGGAGATGGAACATGGCTTGCAAAGCTCTATTTTGTCAGCTCAAGGACACATCCGGGATATTCCGGACATGTCAAGGCTCACCCCACACGGGTCAGGTAGGTCGGGGTGCAGTCCGAAATCCATTTTTTGGCATTTCTGGCGGTAAAAGGTGTCAGGCCGAAGCGCTCATTGATCTGAGTTCCAGCATGATCTGGAGCTCGATGGGAACGTATCTCTGATTGACACCGGGAAGGCAACTTCTTTAAGATCCATTGTATTTGAGCGATCTGACATTTCTTGACACCTTTGATCGGCCAACCGCTGAAAAAGATGCCTGAGAGCCCATGAATCCAGAGGGTCGATCTTCAGGGGCCTCTGCTTCTTGATTGAGGAGGGACAGGATCATGTCCAAAGTCACTTTACTCTGGTTTTCTCAACCAGATCGGCCATTCAAGGTCTTTTCCATGAGCAGGGGGGCTTTTTTTGCCCTTTTGGGATGCGTGGTCTTTTTTGTCTGCATGTCTTTTTTTCTTTTCTGGACCACAAAGCACTATCGATCCCAGACGCAGCACTTCTCTGAGGAGAATCTCGAGCTGCAGCAGGATGTTGTCCAGAAGAAGGAGGCTTATGAGCAGCAGATGCAGGATAAGCTGTCCACGATCAAGACGCTGAAACAGCAGATGGCCGAGGCTCGGGACAATCTGGAACTCCTCAAGTCCAAGCTGGGCCAATCCGAGGCTGAGCTTGAGGAGATCAGGAAGATGGAACTGAAGGTCCGGCGTTACCTTGGTCTGGACGCCGACATCGAAGTGCTCAAGGAGGGCAATGCCTCCCACCAGGGTGGCTTCACCGGTGTCCTCGGGCCTCTTGATGGCGAACCTCAGACTGCGAACTGCACTTCTGGAGAGGATGAGGGCGATCTCGTTTCCTACTCTCTGTCCCTGAGGGAGAGCATGCGTGAGGTCCTGCGGTTCCTTCAGGACAGGGAAAAAGAGCTCAACTCCATTCCTTCGATCATGCCCGTCTCCACCGACAAGGTCTGGATTTCCTGCGGCTACGGCTACAGGATGAACCCCTTCACCTCCAAGAAGGAATTCCATGCCGCCATCGACATAGCCGGCCAGTGGAAGACGCCCCTGATCGCACCAGCTGACGGCACAGTCATTCGAGTCGGCAAGAATCACATCTTCGGCAACTATGTGCGCATCCAACACGGTCACGACATCGTGACCTCCTATGGCCACATGCACTCCGTGATCGTCAAGAAGGGGGACAAGGTCCAGAGAAAGGATGTCATAGGCTACATGGGCAATACAGGACGGTCCACCGGGACCCATGTCCACTATAAGGTGGCCAAGGAGGGTAAGCATGTCAACCCCATGAAGTACATCCTCGATCGCAGGTCCGCCTCGTTGACACTCAACTAAGAGGGATTCATGTTCAAGAAGAAAGACGTTCCCATGGACAGGCACATGACCGGAGCTCCGACCCTGATCGGCTCCAACACGAGCTTTGAGGGTCGATTTGCCGGGCACGACACGATTTGTATCGAGGGTGAGTTCAAAGGTGAGCTCATCAGTGACAGCAGCGTGTTCATCAACAAGAACGCCCGGGTTCAGGCAGAGGTCAAAGCCAAGCACGTCTTTGTTCATGGCGAGGTGGAAGGGAATATCCGGGCCAGCGAGCATTTGAACATTGGGGCCAGCGGAAGGGTCAGAGGGGATGTGGACACCCGTTCCCTGACAGTGGTCACCGGCGGCAGGCTGGATGGCAGCTGCAGAATGCTGGACGAAAATGGCGATGTGATCAAGGATTCCCCTGACGGTGAGTCCTCAGAGGCTTCCGGGATGTCTCTCTTTCAAAGCCTGGGCGTGGACACTTCAGAAGATGAGGTCGCAGCAGGGCATGATGATGACGGGATTGAGGAACGAACTGTCATTGACCCACTCGACGACATCATGTCCCTGGACGATGACGATGAGCAGGACAGTCCGGAGCTTGAAAGCCAGGAGCTGGAAGAGGAGAAGGCCCAGGATTTTTGAAGGGGAGCGCAAGATCAGGGCAGGGCCTGTGATGGTTTGAAACAATCATCCTGGCGTCTCTGCCTGGCCGCAATCAGACCTCGAAGCGCCATGCTGTATGCAGTTGCAGAGCATGGCGCTTTTCTTTCCTCTTGCTGCGACGACACTGTCCTCAAGCAGGGCAGGGTTCTAGGCCGTCTTGCTGCGCATGGAAGCAGCTATGAGTCTGTTTTCTCCAGCGAGTCTTGTATTTTTTGCATGATCATTTCATACTCGTCTTTGCTGAGGGATTCATCCTCTGCCAAAGACTTCACAAAGTCTTCCAGATCTTTTCTGGAACCCTCAAACTCGATCCCGGCTGTGGAGTTCGGCTCCAGCTTGTCTGATCCAGGCGCTGCAGGGGGCAGCCGCGGCCCAACCTCCTGAGGAGCGAATGGATCAGTCAGCTCAGAGGGCTCATCCTCAGTCTGCGTGTCGATCTTTGCAGGAGAAGGAGCCCCTGGGCTGTCAAAGATGAGCAGGGTCTGGATGGTGGGAAAATCGGGACCTTCAGGCTGCGTCTGGATGAGGACATAACTCAAACCAGCCCGCCGCATCGTGTCCCTGATGCCTTCAATCAGCGATTGCCCGGTAAAGTCGATGCTGATGGCCTGGTTCAGGGTGGACTCGGTCTGTATTTCGAAATGTGCCCTGAAGGCCAGTTCCTGAAGAAAGTCCTGAAGAGGAAAGTTGTTCAGGCGACCTGCGAGCTTCTGTCCATCGAACGTGACCGTGTTTGTCCCCTCAGCCCAGACTGACGACCCCAGACAGATCAGGATGAGCAGAGCTGTCAGTTTGAACCGGTTCATGCGTCCAGGTCGAAACCAGGACTGAAAGGCGAGTTTGATATGATGTTTCATCACGCCGGGACTCGATCCACAAGCACAGAGGCAAGGAGCAGGCCGCTCTGAAGAGATCGGCGGCCTGACAAGGGTCGACTTCATGTATGGTGATGTCTCTGAATTGGTTAGAACACGATCTGCGAGCCAAAGGCAAGTGAGGTTGGACTCATGAGAATCAAAGGCGTGTCAATCCTGCTGGCCGTGGTGATCGTCTGTCAAATCCTGTTCCCGTCGACCGTCAGGGCCAGGACAAAGCTGGCCGCGGTCCCTGAACGAGAGGCGACCGTGATTCGTCTGGACAATCCCAAGGCTACCCTGATTCAGGAAAATCGGACCCTGACTCTGCAGCAGGGCCAAAACCAGGTCGATTTTTCCTGGAAGGGCGTTCAGGTCAAGCAGGATTCCATCAGGCTGGACATCCTGACCCACAACGATGCGGTCTCACTGCTCAGCGTGAGCTATCCACCCCAGGAGGCAGCCCTGGTGTGGTCCATTCATGCTCAAAGCCCGGTCCAGGTCGAGGTTCGCATCAGCTATCTGCTGTCCCGGATCGACAGTTTGGCCACGTATAAAGGCGTGGTCAGCCGTGATGAGACAGCCCTGGACATCTCTGGATTCCAGGTCTTGCGAAATTTTTCCGGTGAAGACTTTGCTGCTGCGGCTGTTTTTTTTCCTGGCGGGGATCAAGACATAGCAGTGAGTCGGCACGGGGAGACCAAGCAGCTCCTGAGCCTCAGAACTCAAGCCACTCCGATGGCGAAGGAGATCACCTTCGACTCCCGAAAGCATCCGTGGGACCCGGAAAAGGAATCGACCGCTGTGGGGCTGCCGGTGACCTACAGCATCGAAAACCGCAGTCAGGACGGTCTTGGCAGGACCCTCCTGGCTGAGGGCAAAATGCGCGTGTTCATTGAAGACGGCCATGGAGGTCGTGTCTTTCTGGGAGAGGATCGGGTCGGACCGGTTCCGGTGGGGCAAAAGATGGAGGTCACTGTGGGCCGGAGTCGGGACGTCAAGGTCACGCAGCGGACCATGTCCAAGAAAAGGGTCAATGTCCGGCGCAACAACGACAATCGCGTCGTGCTCTTCGACCTGGAAGAAACGGTCACGGCCAGGCTCGAGAATTTCAAAGACACGTCCCAGGTCCTGCATCTCATCGAGCATATTCCAGGTGAGTGGGAGATGATCGAGACAAACATGGCTTATACACGACTCGATGCCAACAGGCTCAATTATGAGGTCGACATTCCGGCCCGGGGCAGCAGGGAGCTGGTCATGCACTACCTGCGGCGGAACATCCGCAGATAGAGGGGGGCAAAGATGAAACGCTGGGTGTTGATGACTCTTGGACTCGTGTGTGTGTGCTCGTCCCCTGCAAAGGCCAGGGTTGATCTGGTGGCCCTGCCGCAACGCGATGCAGTGCAGATGACCATCTACAACTCGGCTGACCTGACTCTGGTCAGGGAAAAAAGGCATCTGACCCTTCACCAGGGCCTGAACACCCTTCAGTTTTCCTGGGCCGGGACCCTGATTGACCCCACAAGCCTGGACATGACCCCTGTCTCACGGGACCGCGACGTCGCGGTTCAGGAACTGTCCTATCCGCCCAGGGCCAAGAATGTCGGGGTCTGGAAAGTGCAGAGTGAGTCCGGCGGGAACATCCCGGTGGACATTTCCTATCTGACCAGTGGATTGACCTGGCAGGCCTTTTATATGGGTACCCTGAGCCGGAAAGAGACTGAGATGGACCTCCAAGGGTTTGTCCGGGTGACGAACCAGAGCGGAGATGATTATGGCCAGGCCCAGGTGCGGGTCGTTGTCGGACAGGTCAATCTTCTCGATCAGATCTCCAGCCTGGCCAAGAGGCAGGAGCCTTACGGCCGACCTGTTCAAGAGCCCCGGGTCAGCAGACACACAGACCTGGCCGGCCGGGGAGCCCCTCAAGCCAAGGCGGCTTTCATGCAGGCTGAGACCATGGCCCTGGCCAGACCCAAGGACATCGTCAAGGAAGGACTCAGCGAATACTTCCTGTACTCCATCGAGGGCACTGAGACCATCCGGGACGGTTGGTCCAAGAGGCTGCCCAGCCTGGAGGCCAGGGATATTCCGGTGGTCAACGTGTACAAGTATGACCAGCAGCGTTTTGGAACAGAGGTCGTTCGTTTTCTGAACCTGGTCAACGACGAGGGGCACCAGCTCGGTCAGACACCGATTCCAGGCGGGAGCTTGACTCTCTATCGAGCATTGGGTTCAGGGGCTGAGCTGAGCTTTGAAGGGCAGACCAGGTTCAAATACATCCCTGTGGGAGACAAGGCTGAGCTCAACCTCGGATCGGTGTCCAGGGTCATGGTCGAACCCACGCTCATGGAGCAGGCAACAGACTCCTATCTCTTCGATCAGCAAGGGGACATCAGAGGCTGGGACGAGACCAGGACCTACAGGATCAAGGTCGTCAACACCAGGGCGATTCCAGTGAAGACAGAGATCACCAGGCACATCCCGACGTCGAGCTGGGACATTCAGGATGTGCCGGAGCACATCGTCCTGGAGAAGATTGATGTCGATACGGTGAGGTTCTACCTGGATCTCAAACCCGGGCAGGAATCAACCTTCGGCTACACGGTCACGACCCATCATGGCCGGCGGGCTCAGCAGGCTGGCAGGAAGATGCACCGGCCCTGATGGGGATCAGAGCCTGTTTCAGCATGGCCGCCGAGGCTTCACAAAGACGCTCGAGCCTTTTCCAGATGAGCCCCGGACAACCCTCTCCAGGGCTCCAGCCCTTCCCGTGTGGCGATCGCCTCCCCAAAGGTCTCCTTGAGCCTGATCAGTGACCCAGCGATGCACGGCTGCAGCCGTGCATCGCTGTGCATCTCCTCGCATGAGGAAGCGAGACACTCCCTTCAGGTCAAATCCAGATACGAGCGCAGCCAGAGGCTGCGCTCGTAAGAAACTCAATCACAGGTTTTCGGGTGTCGGGTTTCCGGAAGAAGGCCTTCAAGTACATTGACTGGACAGAGTTTCTGCCCTGATCAAACTGTCCGGTGGACTGTTTTCTCGAAAAGTCGGGAATCTTTTCTGCCCTCAACCATCCACCCTCAACCCTCGACCATCAGCCCGGCCAGAGGCCGGGCTGACTTGCAAATCCAGTCCGGTTTTGGTAGGCAAGGCCGGTTTTCACCCTGGGGCTCGCTTCTGGCCTACAGGGAACCTGTTTTCTCATTCACATTCGTTGTTGCAGTTCAAGGAGGCAGTCATGGCGCAACGTGAGCAGTGGGGCAGCCGGATCGGATTCATTCTGGCTGCAGTCGGTTCAGCAATCGGACTGGGGAATATCTGGCGATTTCCCTACATGGCCTATGACAATGGCGGCGGGGCATTTCTGATCCCTTACTTCTTCGCCCTGCTGACCGCCGGGATTCCGATCATCATCATGGAGTTCGGACTGGGGCACAAGTTCAAGGGTTCGGCCCCGATGTCCTTTGCCAAGGCCTCGAAAAAATGGGAATGGCTTGGATGGTGGCAGGTCTTCGTGGCCTTCGTGATCGCCATTTACTACGTGGTGGTCATCGCCTGGGCCCTCAACTACGCCCTGCTGGGCATGAAGCTCGGTTGGGGGACGGAGACCAAGGATTTCTTCTTCAGCCAGTTCCTGAACCTGTCCTCAAGCCCCCTGGAGTGGGGAGGCATCGTCTGGCCCATCTTCATCTCCGGGGTGATCATCTGGTTCATCACCTGGCTGGTCCTCTTCAGCGGAGTCAAGCGGGGGATCGAGTTCTCGAACAAGATCTTCATGCCCATCCTGTTCGTCCTTCTGCTGGTCATGCTCGGCCGAGCCGTGACTCTGGAAGGGGCTTCCGAAGGCCTGCAATGGCTCTTTCGGCCTGACTTCAGCGCTATTCTGGACTACAAGGTCTGGACCGCGGCCTACGGGCAGATCTTTTTCACCCTGAGCATCTGCTTCGCGATCATGATCACCTATTCCAGCTATCTTCCTGAGAAATCGGACATCAACAACAACGGCATGATGACCGCCTTCATCAACTGCGGTTTCAGCATGCTGGCCGGGATCATGATCTTCGGCGTGCTCGGCCACATGGCCACCCAGCAGGGTGTGCCCCTGAAAGACGTGGCCGGGGCCGGCGTGGGGCTGGCCTTTGTGACCATTCCCAAGGCCATCAACCTCCTTCCCGGCGCCGGGTTCTTTGGGTTTCTGTTCTTCATTTCCCTGGTTTTTGCCGGGATGTCGTCCATGATCTCCATCACCGAAGCCTGCAACTCAGCCATCATGGACAAGTTCGGCTGGGCTCGGAAACCTTCGGCGACCCTGCTCTGCGTCGTCGGGTTCGCCTTCAGCCTGATCTTCATGACCAACGGCGGGCTGCTGGTCCTGGACATCGTGGACCACTTCATCAACAACTTCGGGATCGTGTTCGCCGGGCTGGTGGAAGTGATTTTCCTGTCCTGGTTCTTCAGGCTGGAAACCGTGCGGGAACACGCCAATTCCCTGTCCGACTTCCGGATCGGGGTCTGGTGGAACTTCTGCCTCAAGGTGATCACCCCGATTGTTTTGGGCTACATGGCCATCGCCAACCTTGTGGGGGACATCAAGGAGGCCTACGGCGGATATCCCATCAGCGCCCTGGTCATTTTCGGCTGGGTCGTGGTCGTGGGGATCGTGATCCTGAGCTTTGTGCTCCAGAGCGGCCGAAGCTGCGCTGACAATGGATGAATCCGCATTGGATGGTTTTTGCCCTCATGAAAAGGACAAACATTCCATCTCTTGCCAACACATGACTGAAAAGGTGCGCCCGGCAGGACCGGTCGCCCTGAACACAAGGAGAATGACCATGACTGGTGGAGCGATCTTCATGATGCTGTTTGGGCTTGGAGTCACCTGGGGCGGAGCAGCAATCTGCCTGGCGGTGGCGATGAAAAAGCGCGATATCTGAACCTGTTTCGTGTTTGTGCACTGTTGAACGGGCCTGCGCGATGGCAACAGGTCTGAAAGCAATCAGGGCGCCAGTTCTTTTCCTGTGGCTGGCGCCCTGTTTTCGCGGGGCGCGATGAAGAGTGGTGAGCAAGCGCAGCATCTGGGCTTGGATGCCAAGATCGAGGTTTCCCTGGAGTTCCTGGACACCCTGGTTCAGGATGACGGAGCTGCGGGCATTGCCGTGGCCTGGACAGGAGGGAAGGATTCCACCGTGGTTCTGTCCCTGTGGAAGCATTTCCTCCAGGAGCGGGGCCTCTTGCATGAGGTTGGCCTGAGGGCCCTGAACCTGGATACCGGGTGCAAGTTCCAGGAGGTTTTGGCCTTTCGGGATCAGCTGGCCGCTGCCTGGGGGGTGTCCCTGTCGGTCTTCAGGCCTCAGGTGGACCTGGCCACGTTTCCGGTTGCAGAAGATCCGGTTCAGTGCTGCTCCACCCTGAAAATCGAACCCCTCAAAAGAGGGGTCCGGGAAATGGGGCTGAAGGTTCTGCTGACCGGGCTCCGCTGTGACGAGCATGCCTCCAGAGGGGCCAGAAAAGGGGTCGAGCCCAGGAGCAACCCCACCTACCTGCAGGCCCATCCGATTCTCCATTGGAACGAGATGGACATCTGGGCCTACCACATGAGTACCGGCCTGGACTATTGCCCCTTGTACGATCAGGGGTACCGATCCCTGGGCTGCGTGCCCTGCACCCAGCCGCACCCGTCTTCAGAGCGGGATGGCCGGAATCCGGACAAAGAGAAACGTCTCGGCCAGCTGCGCAGCCTGGGCTATTTTTGAATTCCCGGAAGAAACGTCGAATCAGGAAGAACCCTCAGTCCTGCGGACAGTTCCCCGGACCCCTCAGGCCTTTGGCCAGCTCCCCTTGGAAAAGGGGAGCATTCAAGGGGAGCAGTTCAGAAGGACAGTTTGTCCTCTGATCAAACTGGCTGAGTCGAAGCCCCTCCCGGCACCTCGGGCATCTTTTCTCCCCTCAACCTTCAGCCCGGTCAGCGGCCGAGCTGAAAACTGACATCGTGCGGCTGTTTCCCGAGACGAGCCGCGTCTCAGAGGTATGGATGGGCTGTTTCCTCGACATGCCGGCTCAGGTCGAAGATGCCGTGAACCGGAAAATCGAGGTTGGCGTTGGGGATCTTTTCAAAGTGGATTTTACCGATGGTGCCCTGCTCCGGAACTTCTGACAGGGGGGTGAGCCCCATGGGAATGGGAAACTGGAGAGTCCTGGCCGTGATCGACTCCAGTCTGGATTCGTAGCGTTGAGAAAGGTACTCCACGAGCCTGTCTTTTTCTTCGGCATTGAAGGTTTCCAGGAGGACTTTCCTGCTTCCTGTGGGATCCACGGACTGCTCCGGGCGAATCGGGTCACCGAGCAAAGACCCCCAATCGTAGATCGCTTCTTCGTCAGCTGGCCATTCTGGCCGGAAAAGATGAACTTCGACATCCCTGTACCCTTTGAACGAGCTGATGACCATGGAGATCACATACCCCCGGTCGATGTGCGGGACGTTCTGCCTGGTGGTGTCCTGGATATGCATGGAAGGCCTCCTTGGATGGGTTCGAATGGATTCAGGGCATCAGCATGGACCCGGGATGTGTGCTTGTCAATGTCCGACCTCTGAGGATAAGCTGAGCATCGTTTTCACTGTTCGAGCAGACATTGGCGCATGGACAGGACGCGTCAAGGGTCCAAGGGAGGCTTCATGACGTTCAGATGGATCACGGCGGGTTCTCCAGAAGGCGGGACAGGGACAGCCGGGGTGTCTCTGCATATTCAGAGCACAAAGAGTCAGGAAAAAATTCAGCTCATTCCGCCATGTGCGGGCTTGCCGCAGTTTGAGCAGGCCATTGCCGATCTGAAGAAGGAGCTCGACGTCCAGCTCAAGGAAGCTGAAGCGGCATTTGAGGCCATGAAGCCCGATCATGGAGAGATCGTGCACAGCCCGGAAGAGGTCTGGGAAAGAATGAAGACCTTGGCCACAGATCAGGAGATGTTCGATTTTTTCAACAGCCTTGAGCTCTCGCTGCGTCAGCAGACTGCTGAGCACATTTTGACCCGGGTCAGCTTGTTTTCCGGCAGAGGACCTGTCTTTGCAGAACACTTTGACCAGGACAGCCAGAGCCTGATCTGAGTCACCGCAGCCTCTGGCTGCACAGAATCTTCGGGTTTGAACCAATTCTTGTTTCTGTGCTTCAAGTGAAGTACGTTTCCCCCTTTGCCACAACCCTCTCAGAAAATGAATCAGCCCATCAGCGTCAAGGTTTGGGCTCACGACAAGGAGTTTCAGGAATGACAGTTGAGAATGTGCCTGCGGACCTGCCCGATATCGCCTACAGCCCCAATGCCCAGGTGGTCCTGACCAAGAGATACCTGCGCAAGGGGCCGGAAGGGACTCCGGTTGAGACCATCAGGGAAATGTTCTGGAGAGTGGCCTCGAGCATCGCCGAAGAGGAGGAGAAGTACTCCCAGTCGCCTTACTCTGCCGGAGATCTGGCCCGACAGTTCTATGACCTCATGGCCCAGGCGGTTTTTTTTCCCAACTCGCCGACGCTCATGAATGCGGGCACAGATCTCGGTCAGCTGGCAGCCTGCTTTGTCCTCCCGGTCGGAGACTCCATGGAGGAGATTTTTGACGCGATCAAGCATGCGGCTTTGATTCACAAGTCCGGGGGCGGGACCGGGTTTTCCTTTTCCCGGCTGCGTCCCAAAGAGAGCCGGGTCGGGTCCACCGGGGGCGTCGCCTCCGGTCCGATCTCTTTCTTGAAGATTTTCAACACGGCCACTGAACAGGTCAAGCAGGGCGGCACCAGACGCGGGGCGAACATGGGCATCCTCCGGGTAGATCACCCGGACATCCTGGATTTCATCAAGGCCAAGGAACGGGAAGGGCGATTGAACAACTTCAACCTGTCCATCGCCTTGACAGAGGAGTTCATGCAGGCAGTCGAGCGAGACGAGACCTATGCGCTCATCGCCCCGCAGAGCGGTCAGGAAAAAGCACGGCTCCAGGCCAAGGAGGTTTTTCATCTCCTGGTTCAGAAAGCCTGGGAGAGCGGGGATCCAGGAATCATCTTTATCGACCGCATCAACAGGGACAACCCCACTCCCAGGCAGGGAGAGATCGAATCCACCAACCCCTGTGGCGAGCAGCCCCTGCTGCCCTACGAGGCCTGCAATCTGGGATCGATCAACCTGGCCCGCTTCTTTTCCGACAAGAGCGATGACGGCCTGGACTGGGAGCGGCTGAAGCAGACCATTCACATCTGCGTCCGTTTTCTGGACAACGTCATCGACGCCTCGAAATACCCTTTGGAGATCATCGACGACAAGGTCAGGCACAACCGGAAGATCGGTCTTGGAGTCATGGGGTGGGCCGATCTCCTGTTCCAGCTGGACATTCCCTACAACAGCAGGAGGGCTCTCAACCTGGCTGAAAAGCTCATGGATTTTTTTCACCAGGAATCCCGATCGGCCTCAAAGGTCCTGGCTCAAGAACGAGGGCCTTTCCCGGCCTATGAAGATTCTGTGTTTGCCGAAAAAAATCTCGGACCCTACAGGAATGCCACCACAACGACCATCGCTCCCACAGGGACCCTGTCCATCATTGCCGGGTGCTCTTCCGGGATCGAACCCCTGTTTGCCCTGAGCTTCGTCCGTCAGGTCATGGACGGTGAAAACCTGGTGGAGGTCAACCCCTATTTTGAGCAGGTCCTCAAAGCGGCCAACTGCTACAGCCCCAAGCTCATGGAGGATGTGGCCCAGACAGGCAGCATCCAGCACATGGAAGTCCTCCCCGAGGATGTGCGCCGCATCTTCATCACCGCCATGGACATCGAGCCTGAATGGCACTTGAAGATGCAGGCCGCCTTTCAGCATTACACTGACAATGCCGTGTCCAAAACCGTCAACCTTCCCCACAAGGCCACCCAGAAGGATATTGCCTCAATCTATTGGTCTGCCTACGAACTGGGGTGCAAAGGGGTCACGGTCTACAGAGATGGGTGCAGGTCCGAACAGGTCCTGAGCACCAAACAGACCGGTGAGGCCAGGAGAGCTGCGGAAACAGGCATGGTCCGGGACAGGCCGGAAGTGATCTACGGATTCACCCAGAAAGTCAAAACCGGCCTGGGCGATCTGTACCTCACGGTCAACGAGGTCGATGGCCAGCCTTTCGAGGTTTTTGCCACCATCGGCCGTTCAGGACGCTCCATCACGGCCAAGGCCGAGGCCATCGGCAGACTGGTCTCCCTGGCCCTGAGGTCAGGGGTCTCGGTGCGGGCCGTGGTCGATCAGCTCAAGGGCATCGGGGGGGAGCACCCGGTGTTTCAGAAAAAGGGGCTGCTGCTGTCCATCCCGGATGCCGTGGGCTGGGTTCTGGAAAACCGGTATCTTCAGAACAACAGGCCCAAGCCTGAGACATCGAGCCTGAGCAGGCCCAGCTGTCCTGACTGCGGCGAAGACCTCTATTTCCAGGAAGGCTGTTACGTGTGTCAGGCCTGCGGCTTTACCAAATGCGGCTAGTGGCGGGTCGAACGACCAAGTGGCCAGGTGTCAGCCCTGCCGCTGGCAGCGCTGACAGGTCGATGGTTGAAGGTTGATGGAAGAAAAAAAGTTCGACTCTTCCCGTGAGGACACCCAATCCGGCCATTCTGATCCGGGCAGAAGCTTTCGAGGTGGCTCTTCTTGCTGCTCCCCTTTTCCAAGGGGAGCTGTCCGCAGGACTGAGGGGTTCTTTCTTCCCAGGTGTCATTCGAGTTTTGCCAGAGGCAATACTGACCAGAGGCTGTCCTGATCATTGACAAAGGGAGGGTGCCGGACTAGGGTGACACCCGCGTACGGTGACCGGTTCAGATGAGAGCGTTGAGTCTGAGCTGGCTGAAAAGGGAAGCCGGTGCGATTCCGGCACGGTCCCGCCGCTGTAAACGGTGACGATGCCTGCACAAGGCCACTGTTGAGCGCTCAAGGCAGCAGCTCGATGGGAAGGCGCGGGCAGAGGGTGAACCGCGAGTCAGAAGACCTGCCGCACGCAGACGATCCTTGGTGGAGATGGCAAATCCCCAGGCTGAAACACGAATGGTTCAGCTTGGGGATTTTTTTGTAACATCATCAGCAGGAAGGAATGAGATGACAGAACAGACCGTGGAGAGCATCATTCAACGGATCGAACCCGTTGACGAGTCCTGCGCCCGGCAGGCCAGAGAGCACATCAGCCATCTGGTCATCCCTCCCAGGGCCCTCGGCCGGCTGCACGACATGGCTGAGCAGCTCTGCGGAATCCAGTGCACCCTGACTCCGGACATCACCAGGAAGTGCGTTCTGGTTTTTGCCGGGGACCATGGGGTTGTCCAGGAGGGTGTTTCGGCCTTTCCCCAAGTGGTCTCTCTGGAGATGATCCGCTGCTTTCTGAAGGGCGGCGGGGGGATCAACGCCATCAGCAAGCTGGTCAATGCCGAGGTCAGGGTCGTGGACATGGGCATCGTTCCGGATGTGAACCTGGAGGCCCTCGAAGGCGGAGAGCACCTCACGGTGAGCAAGATCGGCAAAGGGACCAGGAACCTGGCCCAGGGTCCGGCCATGTCCAGGCAGGAGGCCCAGGCATCCATCCTCGGGGGGTTTCATCAGGCTGAAAAGATGATCCAGAGCGGGGTCAGACTGCTTGGAACTGGGGACATGGGCATTGGCAACACCACGCCTTCCGCAGCCATCGGGGCGGTGCTCACCGGCCAGGACCTGGAGGGCATGGTTGGACGGGGGACCGGGATCGACGATCAAGGCCTGAAAAACAAGCGTCAGGCCATTGCCAGAGGGATTGACCTCAATCGTCCCGACCCTGAAGACGGACTGGATGTTCTGGCCAAGGTCGGGGGTTTTGAAATCGGGGGCATTGCCGGTTGCATCCTGGCCGGGGCCGTGTACAGGGTGCCGGTGGTCATCGACGGTTTCATCTCGTCGGCCGGAGCTCTGATCGCTTCGCGGCTGTGCCCCAGGACCAAAGGGTTCATGTTTGCCGGCCACTGCTCAGAGGAGCCTGGACACAGAGCCATGTTGCGCTCGCTGGGGTTGGAGCCTATCCTGGACCTGGGAATGCGCCTTGGCGAGGGAACCGGCGGGGCGCTGGCCATGTCCGTCCTCGACGGGTCGCTCAGGGTTTTTCTGGAGGTCATGACGTTTGAGCAGGCTGGGGTGTCGAAGGCCTAGGGGACGACGCCTCAACCGGGTGTGGGACACTGAAACTGGAGGTGGGGCCATGGGTGACGTTCAGGTTGTCGGCATCAGCGGGAGTCCCAGGAAGAAGGCCACGGATTTTGCCGTTCGCTGGGCTCTGGATCACATTCAGGACACCTACGGTCTGCAGACCGAGTACTTCTCAGTTCGGGGCAAGACCATCAACTTCTGCATCCACTGCGACTACTGCATCAAAAAAAAGCAGGGGTGCATCCACGAGGACGACCTCCAGCCCCTCTACCCGCTGCTGGAGCAGGCCAGGATCTGGATTGTCGGCAGCCCGGTCTACCATGGCCACATCAGTGCCCAGACCAAGGCGGTTCTGGACCGGACCAGGGCCTCCATGTCCAAGGGCCGCAGGATCTTTGAGAACAAGGTCGGGATGGGCCTGGCTGTTGGAGGGGATCGGAACGGGGGCCAGGAGCACGTCCTGAAGGCCATCCTCGATTTCTATCTCATCAACGAAATGATTCCGGTGGGAGGCGGCGTGTTTGGGGCCAACCTGGGGGGCACGGTCTGGTCACAGGACAAAGGGGCAGTTGGGGCCGAGAAGGACGTGGAAGGGCTCAAGAGTCTGCGCAAGACCATAGCCAGGGCGGTCAAGGTGTCCGACGCCCTGGTCAAAGGTGGCTGAGGGCGGGCTCGGGGGCAAAAGCCCTGCCTGGTCCATGATCATGCCGGGTTTGAGCGAGAAATGTGGACGAGATGCAGACGGCAGCAGCCGCAGCCGTGAAGTCGATGAGCTCCGGAAGAGAGATGGGGCCGTTGAAGTCGCCCAAGTGGGGTCCGGTGACCAGGGACAGGTCCCGGGTGGCCTGCGTCAGATTGGCCAGTTCTTCGCCGGGGACCCCTCTGCGGGAGAGAAAGTCTGCAAACTCAGAGGCGGACATGGCCTCCTGATCCCTGACCCGAAGGGTTTCGGTCATATGTCTGTCTACCCCCAGCTCTTCTATCATCCTCTCCACCAGATGCTGCAGCGATCCAGGCATGGCTTGCATGGAACGCCCGGTGAAGCCTTGATGGAAGGAGGTCACGATGAGGCTCACCAGTTCTGAAAGCAGGTCCGGATCAAAGAGATCCCGGCAGTCAGACGGTGCACCATTTTGGTCCAGACCAACCCTTTCAGGCGCCTTGGAGCGAAACGTGCTTCCAGCCACGAGCAGAAGGCTCAGGAGCTGAGCGCCGACCTCGATGAAGAGGTCCCTCCCCTGTCCGCTCCAGAGTCGGAGGTGTTCGAAATCCCGCAATCCTGAAAGACCGAAGTTGGGAAACCTGCAGGAGTGGAGCCAGCGATCCAGCCGGCCTTTGCGGGTCCAGATGTAGCGGCCGCCATCGTCTCGCCTGGTCTGCTGTGTTCGATTGTGGAAGAGGGGTATGGCAGCTGTGTGCAGGATCCCTTGCGCGCTGAGGTGTCCGAGGTTGAAAGCCGCGTTGCCGAGCATGCGCCCGAGTTGAACAGGATCGGGAAGCTGTCCGGGTTCGTTGGGGTAGACGAAGTAATCCCTGGAGACCACATAAGGCAGGACAACCCTGTCAGATTTTTTTACTTCGGGCTGCCCGAGGGACGGGGAACCGGTGAGGCAGCATCCCTGCCAGCCGGTCGGGAGAGACACCTGGAGCAGAGGGTGGCCGGAGTGGATGAATGGTTTTGGCAGCTCACACCTGGCCGGAAAGCTGATCTCTTCTGCCAGGTGAGCCATCCAGGCCGCTTCACGATGCAGCCCTTCAAGATTCTCCCGATCCCTGGCGCATTTGAGGACCAGGAGAGTGTCGCTTCCAGGGTCGGAGACGAGGAGGTTCCGCCCGGCCCATTGCAGACTTCGCCCTTTGAGTCCTGTTTCGTTGAGGAGGTGATTGAACGTGGTCCGGGGTGGGCTGGAATCAGGGGAAAGAGCTGGACCTGGATCATGTTTCGGCAGCGAGACGGGCAGGGTGCCCAGAGCCTGGGCAGCAGCCATGCATGGGTTGCCCAGGGTCTGCAGAGCACAGCCTTCCAGGGCATGATGGGCCGCCAGCCTGACTTCCGGCCGAGGGGCCAGGACCATGATCGAACCGAGGATTCTGGCTGTCTCCTGGTACACGAAGGAGGCACAGGTCTGAGAGGCGAAGGAGCGATCCAGGAGAGCTCTCTGCAGGGACTGAACCGTCTCCAGGCTGACGCAGTGCGGGGAGGCCTCAATATCGGAGCCCAGGCTTCGCAGGGCCATGAACGAGCTGGAGACGTCCGAACCAGAAACGGGGCTGAGGCAGAGAGAGCTCATGATCTGCAAAGGTCAGAGGGGCCGCAGGTGCTGGATGGTTGCAGGATCAAAACCCAGGAGCTCGGCGCCCCTGCGGTCGACGGCATAGGGGTCGAAGCCGGCCAGGAGCGTTTTCAGGGGGGGAGAGCAGGGTGGGCCGCCCAGATGGTATTCCGCCAGCCCGACCGAGCCGTCCATGATGGTCATGTCCGGAGTGATGTAGGCGTTCCACTCCTGGAGTGCGGTCTGCATCCGTTGATGGAAAAAGGCCTTTTTCCACGATCCTTTTCGTCCGCCATAGGTGTCCGGAGGGGCGAACCCGAGCATGTTTTTCAGGGTTCCGGTGATGGTGGCCAGGGAGTGGGCCTTGAGCACCGGGACAGAAACAATGAAGGCTTCCAGGGCGATTCTGGGCAGGGCGGCTTCTGGAAGCAGCCGGCAGCTGGCCTTGCTTAGTGTGGTCGCAGGTTCCTGATTCAGGTCGAGGAGGTCCACCTTCAGCTCAGAACCGAGCCTGGTGTAGCCCAGGGCATGGAAGACGTCCATGGTCTCCAGCCCAGGATCGCCGCACCCTTCGGCAATGATCAGCCTGCAGTCGGTCCAGGAGCGGATATACTCCACCAGGGCCCTGCAGGCCTGGACAGGGGTGGTCACCGGGGGCGGGGAGTCGTTGATCAGATTGGGTTTGATCAAGATCGTGTCCTGTCTGGCAAAGACCTCACCTGCCCCGATCAGGTCGCAGATCTCGGGGATGGACTCCTCATAGGAGCGAAAAGGAATTGAGGTGCAGGGGATCATAGTCGATGCGGTGACGTGGAATCACGCCACTGGATGAAGAAACTCCCTGCTCTTATGAAACTTCTGAAGGAAGAACTCCTCAGCCCTGCGGGCAGCTCCCCGGACCCCTCAGGCCCTCGGCCAGCTCCCCTTGGAAAAGGGGAGCAGTAAGTGGAGCAGCCTCGAAAGTTTCTGCCCTGATCAGACTGGCCGAGTCAAGGCCCTTCC
>CAZNIP010000054.1:0-20689 GCA_964573115.1 uncultured Desulfohalobiaceae bacterium
GCTGGAGCCGTGTTCCGCCCCACTGGCTCCAGAATGATGGCCTTTGGGCGCACATCGATTTCTCGAAGCTGCTCTGCGACCAGAAAGCGGTGTTCCTCATTGCAGACCACAATGGGGTCGTTCATCCACTCTGCCTGACCGAGCCGCGAAATCGTGGCCTGGAACATGGTCTCCTCTCCCAGCAGGGGCAGGAACTGCTTGGGATAGAGCTTTCTGGACAGCGGCCACAGCCTGGTCCCTGACCCTCCAGCCAGGATGATCGGTGTCAGCATACCACCACCTCGAATGACAGTTCGATCCTGTTCTACGTCTGCACAAGCCTGATCAATCATTTGAAAAAACGACTCTAATGAGTTTTGGCTTCAAAGGCAACGAGTCCTTCCAGGGTGTCTGATGGCCTGCATGGACTCCTGCCCGCAGCGATCGAGCAGGATGCCGACCATACGCTGCCTTGCAGCCAGTTCAGACCACACGAAATGTGCCAGGAGGACTCAGTCATGTCTCCACACGTCAAGAGGACCGTGGTCAAGAGTCGACCTTTTTTCTCCGATCAACCTTCAACCATCGACCTGTCAGCGCAGCCAGCGGCCGGGCTGACTTGGTGACAGGGTTTACAATCATGCTCTCCCAGTCTATACACACGGGAACACGCAGAAATCGTCGACCTTCAGAAGACGCGTCAGTGCTCATCACCCATGGATCAGCGCTCATCCCATACCCGAAAGCTGTTTTCGCTGCTCTGCGTGGCCCTTCCGTTGACCGTCCTCGTCCTGACAGGCCATCCTCCTCTGGCCAGGGCCCTTGACGAGAGCCAATTTTCCAGGGCCGAGGGGCTCCAGGACCTGCCCTGGGAGCTCGAAGCCGATACCCTCAAAGTCAACAAGGCCCTCAAGGTGGCCGAGGCCGAAGGCCATGTGCTCATCAGCCAGGAGGACAACTTTCTCCAGGCCGACTACGCCAGGTACTACTGGGAAACCAAATGGGTCTACCTCCGCGGCAACGTCCGGGCCAGGTTCGGCCAGGACACGCTGCAGGCCGAAGAGGCCGAGCTCGACCTGGAAAACGATGTCGGCTGGATCAAGAACGGCCGTGTTTTCCTCCAGGAACCCCACCTCTACTTCAAAGGGGAGAAGCTGACCCGGACCGGGCCCTCCAGGTACGAGTTCGAGCAGGCGGAAGTCACGGCCTGCGACGGCGACACCCCTGCCTGGTCTCTGAAGACCTCGGAGGGAAGGATCACCATTGACGGCTATGCCCGGCTCAAGCACCCCCGTTTCCGGGTCAAGGACAACCCCGTCCTCTACTCGCCCTACCTGGTCCTCCCGGTCAAGCGGCAGAGGCAGTCCGGCTTTCTCATGCCGGAGTACAGCCAGTCCAGCCGGGACGGCACCGGCATCAACCTGCCCTACTTCTGGGCCATCAACGAGGAGAACGACGCCACGTTGTTCACCAATGTCCTCAGCGACCGCGGGGTCATGCTCGGGGCTGAAGTCAGGACCACCCCCAATCTCCAGACCATGGGCGTCTTTCGCCTGGACTGGCTCGAGGATCGGGTCACAGCTGAGACCGAAGAGGACGAGTTCGACCAGTTCGATGACGACGGCCTGATCCGGCCCAATGAGACCCGCTACTGGCTCAGGGGCAAGCTGAACGGCTTCCTCTTCAACCCGGAGTGGAAAACCAAGCTCGATGTGGATTTCGTTTCCGACCAGAACTACCTGCGCAACTTCGACTCCGGCTACAGCGGGTTTGAAAACTCCAGGGAGCTCTTCCTGGACGAGTTCGGCCGGGACATCGACGACAAGGACGACCTGACCCGGACCTCGGTCTGGACCGTCTCCCGAAACTGGTCGCACATCGGTTTCGAGTCCAGGGTCGAGGTCACCCAGAACCTGGAGTACATGAACGACAACCTGGACAGTGAGGACAACCCCACCCTGCAGCGCCTCCCGGAGCTCAACCTCGACGTGTACAAGCACCAGCTCCTGGACACGGTCTTTGAATGGGAGGCCCAGAACGAGCTGACCTCTTTCTGGCGTCGAGAGGGGACCACCGGCTTTCGGGCCGACCTCCACCCCAGGCTGAGCCTGCCCTGGCGCACGGCTTACGGAACCGTGATTCCCAAGGTCGGTTTCCGGGAAACCCTCTACTACACCGATTCTTTTGAAGAGGAGAGCGAAAAGAACGATCGCACCAGGTCCAGGGGGCTCTTCGATTTTGAGACCGTGGCCTTCACCGAGGTCTTCCGCATCTACGACCTCAGCTCTTCAAAGGCCCTTTCCCTGAACCAGGACAACCTTGGTCAGTCCGCATGGACCAAGATCAAGCACAGCATCAAACCCGAGGTCAGCTACTCCTTCATCCCGGACCAGGATCAGGAGGATCTTCCCAGCTACGACTCCACCGACCGGATCGAGCCGGAAAACGAGCTGACCTACTCCATCACCAGCACCCTGACCCGGCGAAAGGACACGGTCGTCAGTGTGGCCACCCAGAACGCCAGCAGGTTTGAACAAAAAAGCGACTACCGGGATGTCTTGCGCCTCAAGGCTGAACAGAGCTACGATTTTGAAGAGGCCAACCGCAAGGACGACCGCGACGCGTACCCCAGGCGGCCTTTTTCCGATGTCCGGGTGGAAATCGACTTTTCTCCGGCCAGCTGGCTCAGCCTGAGCCAGACCACCTGGATCTCCCCCTACGAGGGCACGGTGACCGAACACGAGCACATGCTTCGCCTGTCCTATCTGGACCGCTTCAGCTCCTACTTCGGTTTGGACTATATCAAAGAGCTCAATGACGACTACGAGAGACGGAACCAGGAGGAGCTCAAAATCCTCAAGCTTGGCGGACACGCCAAGCTGGGCAGGAAATGGGACGTCTATGTCCACTATGAATACGACCAGGCCGAGTCCGAGCTCATCAACCAGACGGTGGGCGTTGGCACCACCCACCAGTGCTGGGGCCTGAACGTCAGCTACGAGAAAACCGAAGACGAAGACCGGGTCACGCTGATGGTCAACCTGCACCAGCTCGGGGCCATCGAGCAGTCCTTCACCCCTCCCGGGGAGCAATAGCGCCGCCAGAGGCTGCGCTGGCACCTTGGGAGTTGTCTGCAGAGGCCTCACCGTTCCCAGCGTGCCCTCCACGCGCTGGTCATGACCCCCTCAGGAGCTTATGCCCAATCACAACTCCATCCGCATTCTCCCTCCGGAGCTGCAGAACCAGATCGCGGCCGGCGAGGTGGTCGAGCGCCCGGCCAGCGTGCTCAAGGAGCTGGTGGAAAACAGCCTCGATGCCGGAGCCACCAGGGTTGAGGCGACCATCGAGTCCGGGGGGCAGTCCCGGATCATGGTTCAGGACAACGGGACCGGTCTGTCCCCGGAGGATCTCAAGCTGGCCCTGACCAGGCATGCCACGAGCAAGATCGGCTCCATCAAGGACTTGAGCCGAATCACGAGCTTTGGGTTCAGGGGCGAGGCCCTGCCGAGCATCGCCTCGGTCTCCAGAATGGAGATCAGCTCCATCGCCGAGGGATCGCAGGAGGGGGCCAGACTCAGGCTCGAGTTCGGGACCGTTCTGGACCAGGAGCCCGCCCCTTTTCGGGAAGGCACCAGAATCGAGGTCCAGGACCTGTTCATCAACACACCGGCCAGGCTCAAGTTCCTCAAGACCCAGGCCACCGAAGCCCGGCGGTGCCAGGAGATGATTCAGCGCATGGCCCTGGCCAACCTGCAGGTCGGTTTTTCCCTGACCAGCAACGGCCGGGCCGTGTTCGAGGTTGAACCGAACGGGACCCTGGAAGAGCGGCTGCAGCGCATCTGGCCAGAGTCCATCACGGCCAGGCTGGTCCAGGTCGAGCACCGGACGGCCGAAGCCAGCCTGCACGGGGTCGCCGGCCACCCGGACACGGCCCAGGGCCGGGGTGACCGGATCCTCTTCTTTGTCAACAACCGGCCGGTCCAGGACAAGACCCTGCTCTCGGCCCTGCGTCAGGCCTACAAGGGCATGCTCCTGTCCAAGGAGTACCCCCAGGCCGTTCTGTTCGTCTCCATCGACCCTGAACTGGTGGACGTCAATGTCCACCCCGCCAAGTCAGAGGTTCGCTTTCGGGACGAACAGCTCCTGTTTTCCCTGATCCGGACCGGGGTGTCCGCAGCCCTCAGGCCTGTGGCCGATGTCCTGGCCTCAAACCGGGAATCCACTGATTCCAGAAATGCTGTCCAGGATCAGAACCCAGGGGCTCAGCCAAAGTTCCAGACCTTTTCCGATTTTGTCGCCCTGACCCGCGATGAAACCTACCCCGCAGGCCAAAGCACACCGCCTCCGGAAGCCCGCGAGCCGCACATCAGGCAGGCAGCGCCCCCGGCCGAACCCTCCATCTCTTCCCACGCGGTCCTGGACCCGGATGGACTGGTCTACCTGGGCCAGCTTCAGGACACCTATCTCATCCTGGCCGACCGCAGCAGTCGCTTGATCCTCATCGACCAGCACGCCGCCCATGAAAGGATCCTCTACCACGCCTTTGCCCGGAACCGGGAAACCATCGAGTCCCGTCTCCTGGCCCTGCCCCTGGAGATCCAGCTCCACCCTGCCGAGCAGGCCCAGCTGGAAAAGAGCGGTCCCCGCCTTCGCCAGCTCGGTTTTTCCTACCAGCGGCCGAGCCAGGACCTGATGCTCGTCAAGGGCGTTCCGGAAAGCCTTGATCCCGCCCAGGCCAGGGAGCTCATCCAGGAGATCCTGAGCCAGAGGACCGACTCCTGGGAGCGCATGCTGACCATCATGGCCTGCCGGAACGCGGTCAAGGCCGGGGAACCGTTGAGCCGGGACGAGGCCATGAACCTCCTCCAGGCCTGGATGGACTGCCCGGACAAGGACTACTGCCCTCACGGCCGGCCGGCGGCCGTCAGCCTCGGGCCCAAAGAGCTCGGGGACCTCTTCAAGCGGGGCAAATAAAAAAAGGATGGCTTTCCAGCCATCCTTTTTTATAACCTTTAAAATGTTTTTGGGCATGTCCTCATGCCCAAAAACATTTAATTGATGCCCAGCTTGTACTTCAGCGAGCGCAGGGTGTTGCGCATGAGCATGGTGATGGTCATGGGCCCGACCCCGCCGGGCACAGGGGTGATGGAGCCCGCGATCTCCTTGGCCGCGTCAAAGTCCACATCGCCCTTGAGCAGGGGAACCATCTTGCTGGGGTCCTTCTTGCTCGGCTTCTCCCCGACCCGGTTGACCCCGACGTCGATGACGCAGGCCCCGGGCTTGATCCATTCCGGCTTGACCAGACCGGGCACCCCGGCGGCCACGATCAGGATGTCGGCCCGCTTGCAGTGTGACTCCATGTCCTTGGTCCTGGTATGGACCACGGTCACGGTGGAGTTGGCCCCGGGGCCTTTCTGAATCATCATGTTGGCGATGGGCTTGCCCACGATGTTCGACCGGCCGACGACCACGACCTCGGCCCCGCTGGTCTCCACGCCGGCGCGGACGATCATCTCCTGAATCCCGGCCGGGGTGCAGGGGGGGAACTTGACCTCGTCCCCGCCGATCATCAGCCGGCCCACGTTGACCGGGTGGAACCCGTCGACGTCCTTGTCCGGATCGATGGCGTTGAGGACTTTCTTGTCGTCGATGTGCTTGGGCAGGGGCAGCTGGACCAGAATGCCGTGGATGGATTCGTCCTTGTTGTACTTGTCGATGAGCCCCAGGAGCTGCTCTTCAGTGATGTCTTCCGGCTGCGTGTCCTGGACCTCGTTGTACCCCAGCCGATGAGCGGTCTTGATCTTCAGTGAGACATAGGACTGGGAAGCCGGGTTCTCCCCGACCAGGATGGTCACCAGCCCGGGGACCTGGCCATGCTTGCCCTTGATCTCCTCGACCTCTTTGGCGATCTCGTCCAGAATCTCTTCCCTGATCTCCGTCCCTTTGATCAGCTGCGCAGTCATAGGCCATCTCCTTGAAAAGGGTTACACAATTGAAATGAATACCATTCTGGTACTCATAGCCGGTCGATTTTGTCAAGACAGAGTTGTTTTCAGCCCGGCCTTGTGCCGGGCTGAAAACAGGCTCACGCCCATCTTCGGATCAGCGTGGGGCCAAAGTACTCCGCCCCATCACCAAGGTCCTCTTCGATCCGCAGGAGCTGATTGTACTTGGCCAGACGATCGCTGCGGCTCAGGGAGCCGCTCTTGATCTGGCCGCCGTTCACCGCCACCACGAGGTCGGCGATAAAGGAATCCTCGGTTTCCCCGGACCGGTGGGAGACGACGTTGGTGTAGCCGTTGTTCTTGGCCAGCTCGATGGTGGTCAGGGTTTCGGTCAGGGTTCCGATCTGATTGAGCTTGATGAGAATCGAATTGGCCACTCGATCGTCAATGCCCTGGGACAGGATGACCGGGTTGGTGACAAAGACGTCGTCGCCCACGAGCTGGGAGTCGGGCATGGCCGCGGTCATGGCCTGCCACCCCTCCCAGTCGCCCTCGGCCAGCCCGTCCTCCAGGGACATGATCGGAAATGTGCGGCAAAAGCCCTGATAGTACTCGATCATTTCGGCTGACGACAGCCGCTTGTCCTCACCGGCAAGGACATACTCCCCGTTGGAGTAGAACTCCGAAGCCGCAGCATCGATGCCCAGCCAGATGTCCCGGCCCGGTTCGTATCCGGCTTCCTGGATCGCCGAGACCATGTATTGAAAGGCCTGCTCATGGCTTTTGAGGTTGGGGGCGAAACCGCCCTCATCCCCGACAGAGGTGATGTGCCCGTCTTTGGACAGGATCTTCTTCAGGGCGTGAAACGTCTCGGCGCCCATTCGCAGGGCCTGGGCAAAGGTCCCGGCCCCTGCCGGCAGGATCATGAACTCCTGGATGTCCAGATTGTTCGGGGCGTGCACGCCGCCGTTGATGACGTTCATCTGCGGCACGGGGAGGACCCTGGCCCCCATGCCCCCGATGACCTGGTACAGGGGCAGCTCCAGCTCCTCAGCCGCAGCCCTGGCCGTGGCCATGGACACGCCGAGCATGGCGTTGGCCCCCAGCTCGGTCTTGGTGGCCGTGCCGTCGATCTCCAGAAGCAGGGAGTCCACCTCCACCTGGCGCAACGCATCCATGCCCATGATCTCGGGGGCGATCCGCTCGTGCACGTTGTGCACGGCTGTCAGGACCCCCTTGCCCAGGTACCGCTTGGGGTCCTTGTCCCGCAGCTCAAGGGCCTCCCGGCTGCCGGTCGAGGCCCCGGATGGAACCGCAGCCCTGCCCCTGGCCCCGGACTCCAGCTCAACATCGACCTCAACGGTCGGGTTGCCTCTGGAATCGAGGATTTCCCTGGCTTCAACGCCGACAATGATGCTCATACCATCCTCCTTTGCGCCCCAGAGGGACGGCTTCAGCGCAGCCTCTGTCTGCGCTGAACGATTGGATTGAGATTGAAAAAGTTTCCACGTCCCAGATGGACACCGAGCCTGGGGGTCAAGAGAACAATGGTGGTTTTACCCGTCAGTTTTGCCGCTGGCAAAACTGACTCTGTGCATAAAAATGAAGAACCGCTTCACTCTGTCGTGCAACGTGTCATCCTCAGGCAGCCAGGTTGATCAAGCAGGAAACTGATCGGGTTCAGAACCTGCCGACAACGTTTGTGTTTCACGATGATGAGCCCTGTTCTTCGGAAGCCCAGATCAGCCCCTGAAGGAGGAGCTCCCGCTGAACCACATCCAGGCAGGAGCAGACAGGTTCAAGGGTTGCGGCGAACCCGCCGGTGGCCACAATGGTCACCTGGCCCTCAAGAGTGGCCCGCAGCCTGGAGCAGAGGCCTTCGATCATGGCCGCAAAACCGAAGACAAAACCATGCTTCATGCTCGTGACGGTGCTGTCCCCGATGCACACGGTCTGCCTCCTGACCTCCAGGTCGATCCTGGGCAGCTTGGCCGTTTTGCCGCCCAGGGCATGCAGGGACGAGAGCACCCCGGGGCAGATGAGGCCGCCCTGGTAAGTCCAGCCCTGAACGCATTCCACTGTGGTCGCTGTCCCAAAGTCGATCACGATCAGGCCGGGGGTGTCAAAGAGCTTTCTGGCCGCAAAAGCGGTCACCAGGCGGTCGGCGCCCACTTCCTGGGGATTGGCGTAGGCGTTGGTCAGGGGAAGCTCGATGTCTTCGGGCACAAACAGGACCGGGCAGCGGGAATAGCGCTCTCCAGCCTGCCTGATGAGCGAGTTGACCGGGGGCACCACGGAGGAGACCAGCCAGGCCTTGAAGCGGCCGGGGGAAATGCGCAGATGGCGGCAGAGCTCGAAAATCTTCAGCCCGAAGGTGTCCGAGGTCTCCCGGACATTGGTGGGCAGGACAAAAGACTCCATGAGCTCTCCGCCCCTGGCCACGCCAACCTTGGTGTTGGTGTTGCCAACGTCGATCGCCAGGAGATAGTCGGAATCAGCCATCGGGGCTCCAGAAAATCGTTCCGCATGCACCTGTCAGCCTAGCCAGAGGCCGGGCTGACATCAGATCAACCGCTCCAGCAACGCATCGCAGACCGCCATGCCCTGCCGGGTCAAGGACACCCGGTCAGGCCCGGCACTGACCAGACCCTGCCCCTGGAGCTCTGAGAGCACCTGCGCATGCTGGCGGCAGAAATCCAGTCCGGTCAGATGACCATAGCCGTGGCACGAAAGCCCCTGGACAGTGCGCAGGGAGAGCATGACCAGCTCTTTGACCCTGTCTTCGTGACTCAGCTCCTCAAAGGGGTGCCCCAACGCATTGGATCGGACGGCCTGGACATACCCTTCCAGGGACAGCGGATTGGTCCAGCGGCGGCCTTTGACTGTGGAGACGGCGGCCGGACCGCAGCCGAGATAATCCCTGCCCTGCCAGGTGGCCACATTGTGGGAGCAGACCGCTCCATTCCTGGCGAAGTTTGAAATTTCATACTGGAGAAAACCATGCTTTTCAAGGAATTCTGCGCCTGAAACAAACATGTCGGCCTGTTCATCCCCTTCGGGCAGAGCTGTCTGTCCGGATCGGACATCAGCTGCCAGAGGGGTCTCAGGCTCAGGGGTCAGCCCATAGCAGGACAGGTGCGAAATCCCGTGCGACGTTGCCATGGCGAGCTCGTCGAGCCAGGATCGGACACTCTGACCCGGGAGTCCGTAAAGCAGGTCAAGGTTGATGTTCTCGAAACCAGCTCCACCGGCCCGGTCGACCGCCCTGGAGATGTCGTCCGCAGTGTGCCTCCGTCCGAGCCATGTCAGGGCTGGATCGGAAAAGCTCTGCCCGCCCAGGCTGAGCCTGTTGACCCCGAGCTGGGGCAGACATTCGAGCTCAGGCCTCGGCCACAGGGACTCAGGGTTGGCCTCGATCGTGACTTCCAGCCCAGGATCAAGCCTGAAACCTGAATCGATGCAGGCAAAAAGCTGTTCCAGCTGAACAAGGCTCAAGCAGCTGGGGGTGCCGCCCCCGATGAAGATGGATTCGATCCTGGGCCGAGCAAGCTCTTGAGACCAGAAACGGAGCTCCAGGAGGAGGTGATCGAGATAGGTTTCCAGTTCCTGGTTTCCGGCCGGCCAGGACACGAATGCGCAGTAGCGGCACTTGCTGCGGCAGAAAGGCACATGGATGTAGAGCAGCATATCAGGCCAGCCAGGTTTTGGGGCCGGCTGGGAGGTCGTTGGTTGAGGATTGAGGGCAGAAAAGTTCTCCGATTGTTCAGGAGACGACAGTCAACCCGGCCAGCGGCTGCATTCGAGTTTTTGCAGCCGCATCAAGCCAGCCGCCGTCTCTCATCCCAGCTTGCGAAGCTCGTCCCGGTAGCGCTCCACTTCGCTGTAGACGCACCCGCAATACTGCTGCCGGTAGAGCCCCCATTGCTGACTGACCTCGATGCCCTGCCGCCAGCCCGGGCGAAAATCCTGGTACAGGAACCTGACCCGGCCGTTGCCGGCCATGTCCCTGGCCAGGCTGGCCACGGACTCGTGCTTCTGCTGCCTGCTGTAGAGCAGGGTGGTGGAGAAAAAGTCGAACCCGCCCTTTTTGGCGATGGACAGGGTCCGCTCGAGCCGGAGCTGGTAGCAGAGCAGGCAGCGGTTGTTCTCTCGAAAGGCAATGTGGCGGAAATAGTGCTCCGGATCGTAGTCACTGTCCTTGAAAATGACGTCGATGGACAGTCTCTCTGCAGCCTGACGCGCCCCTTCCCGCCGCTTGAGATACTCCTGCAGGGGGTGGATGTTGGGGTTGGAGAACAGGCCGGTGACCTTGAATCCCTGGTCTTGGAGGGACTGAACCGGAACGATGGCACAGGGCCCGCAGCAGATGTGCAGCAGTACCGTATCCTGAGGCATGGGCTCAGGCTTCCTTGATCACGATCCTGGTGGAGAACATGTTTTCATACTCCACAAGCTTGTCCCGCCTCTGGTTCAGGAGGTAGAGCATGAGCTCCCGGTCCACGGCGACCTCGAAGGGATTGGACTGCTTGCCGGTCTTCAGCTGCCAGAAGATGTCCTTGAGCACCTGGGTGGACCGCCACTCTATGCTGCGCACCGACCCCAGGCCCTGACAGCAGGGGCAGTCCTCCAGGGTGATGGACAGGGCCGAGGAGCCCATCCGCTGGCGGACCATCTCCAGCAGGCCGAACCTGGAAATGCGGCCCACCGTGGTCCTGGCCTTGTCGTCTTTCAAGGCGTTCCTGAGCTGCTTCTCCACCTGGCTGGAATGATTGCGGTCCTTCATCTCGATGAAGTCGATCACGATCTGCCCGCCGACATCCCGCAGCTTGAGCTGCTGGGCGATCTGTTCCGCAGCCTCCAGGTTGGTCTTCAGGGCCATCTCCTTGAAGTTGCTCTCGCCGGAGATCTTGCCGGAGTTGATGTCCACGGCCATCAGCGCTTCTGTCTGGTCAAAGACCAGCTCGCCGCCGCTGGGAAGCGAAGCCTTGCGATTGTAGACGGTCTCGAGCTGCTTGGTCAGATTGAACCTGGAAAACAGGGACCGTTCCGGATCCAGATGCTTCTTGACCATCTTGGACCGCCTGGGAAAAACCAGGGCGGCAAACTCCTCGATCTGCTCGGCAGTCTCTGCATTGTCCACCCAGACCTCGCTCACGTCCGATGTCAGGTAGTCCCGAACGGCCCTGAAGGCGAGATCCTTTTCCTCGTAAATCAGGGAAGGCACCTTTTCCGAAACGCCCTTCTTGCGGACCTCGTTCCACAAGCGTTTCAGGAAATTGAGGTCCCTGGAGAGGTTGGTCTTGTTCTGGCTGGAACTGACCGTCCGCAGGATGACCCCGATCCCGGGATCGAGCTTCAGGTCCTGGATGACCTGTTTGAGGCGGTCCCGCTCCTTGTCGTCTTCGATTTTCCTGGAGACGGCCAGCTGCTCCCGTCCTGGAGTGAGGACAAAATAGCGGCCCGGCAAAGTGAGATAGGTGGTCAGAAAGGCGCCCTTGTTGCCGGTGGGCTCCTTGACCACCTGGACCAGGAGCTCCTGACCCTGCTTGAGGACCTTCTGCAGGGGGGGATATTTGTGTCCCCGGCCTGCTTTGACGTTGTTCACATAGTATTCGGGGTGGACCTCGTCCACCTGGAGAAACCCGTTTTTCTCCGCCCCGTAGTTGATGAAGGCCGCCTGAAGCGAAACATCGATGTTGTGGATCTTGCCCTTGTAGATGTTCCGCTTGGTCTTGGCCTGCTGCAGCATTTCTACATAGTATTCCTCGACCTGACCGTCTTTGGTCAGGACCACCTCGATCTGCTCATCAGGCAAAACACTGATGAACATCTTGCGTCGTCTTTTTTCAGCCATAGTTTCACGTCTTCTTATCCTGTTTGAAAATCAAAAAAAGAGGGACTTCACTGGCCAGGGGTCATGGAGTAGAAGAGCTGTCCGTAAGCCTTGCTGGACGCGATCCTGCCCTCCTCCACCAGTCTGGAGAGGACGATCTCCACCTGCTCCGTGTCGGCCTGAAGGGCCTGCCCGAGTTGGGGCCCGCTCTGGGGTCGCCTCTTGAGAGAATTGAGGATGGACCTCTCCAGATCGGCCAGTGTTTTCACAAATTCATGCCCGGTCCGTTCCGAGCCTGCACCAGGGGCTGCCCGGCTCCCCAGGGCCTGACGCCAGGAGTGCGCAACCGCCTCATCAACAGCCCCGTCACGGACATGGGCGCCGGGCCTGGTCATGGTCACCACGTCCACCCGGTCGGGAAGCAGCTCCCGGCAAAATGCCTTCAAGGCTGAAAGGTTGGCCTGGCTGTCATTGACCCCTTTGACCAGGAGGACCTCCAAAAAAATGGCCCCGGAATACTCCGATCGAAAGGTCAGCAGGGCCTGGGCGATGTCGTCGACAGACAGCGCTGCACAGGGCCGGTTCAGCCTGAAAAATTCTTTTTGGATCAAAGTGTCCAGAGATGGCAGGACAGCTTGACACCGGGACAGCTCTTTCCTTATCAGAGGATCGGGCAAAAGAGAAGAGTTGGTCAGCACGGCCACCGGTACATCAGGGACCAGCTCCCGCACCCCGGTGATCACGGACCCCATGTCAGCGTTCAGGCAGGGCTCCCCCATGCCGCCCAGGGTGATGTGATCGACATCACCGGGGGATGAGTCCAGCCATGCTTTGAGCTCGTCCAGGATCACCCCTGCCGGGACGTAGGGCTCTCGAACCAGCGTATGGTTTGTGGTCCGCCCTGATTCGCAATAGAGGCAGTCAAAGCTGCAGATCGTGGCCCCCAAAAGGTCCAGACCCAGAGAACGCCCCAGCCGGCTGGAAACGACCGGTCCAAAAACGGTTTCATGCGTCATGCCCAGACTCCGCTCCTGCGGCCCGGCACACACTGAGGAGAATCAATGATCAAACCTGGAGAACTCATACAACTGGTCAACGCAAAGGGCAAGCGATACCTGAGGGTTCTGGATCCTGAGGCCGAACTGCACACCCACGAAGGCAAAATCGAGCTCAAGCGTATCTGCGAAATCGAATACGGTCAAAGCATCACCAGCCATCTGGGCCGAAAATACAGGATCATCAAACCGACCATCTACGATCTGATCAAGAACATCGAGCGACAGACCCAGATCATCTACCCCAAGGAGATCGGCTATATCCTGCTCAAACTGGGCATCGGCCCCGGAACCCGGGTCATCGAGGCCGGCAGCGGCTCCGGCAGCCTGACCACGGCCCTGGCCTGGTATGTCGGCCCTGAAGGCCGGGTCTTCTCTTTTGAGCGCCGGGAGGAGTTCGTCAGGCTCTGCGCCAAGAATCTGGCCCGGGTCGGCTTGAGCGACCGGGTGCAGCAGTTTCATCAGGACATCAGCCAGGGGTTTGGCCTGACAGATGCCGATGCGGTGTTCATCGACATCCGGACTCCCTGGGACGTCCTCTCCCAGGTGGCCCAGGCCGTCAGGAGCGGCGGTCCTGTCGGCTTCCTGCTGCCCACCGTGAACCAGGTCAGCACCCTGCTGGCCGCCATGGAGAACATGCCTTTCTCAGACCAGGAGGTGGTCGAGATCCTGCTGCGGCGATACAAGCCTGTCCCTGACAGGCTGCGCCCGGAAGACCGGATGGTCGCCCACACCGGCTACCTGGTCTTTGCCAGGCAGCAGGCCGCACCAGCCGGGGAGATAACGCCTGAAGACCTGTGAGTCTTGCAATTTTATTCGATCGTGGTTAGCATTAAAAGTTTCGAATACGACATGACCTTCTCATCCATGGCCCACACATCAGTTGAGTGTTGCACCACTCCGGAGGATGGCAGAGACAATGACCCGCAAAGACCGCACAGAAGGAATCTTCAATCGCCTCGAAGTGCTGGACGAATCAGAACGACAGCAGTTCTACCGGATCCAGCTCAAGGACATGCTCAAGTACGCCTATCGATATTCAGAAGAGGTCAAGAAGCGCTTTGACCGCGCCCAGTTTGATGTCAACAAGTTCAACGATCTTTCTGATATCAAGCACATTCCTATCCTCAAGAAAAAAGAGCTCATTTTTCTCCAGTCCATGGGCCCCAGACTGGGTGGGCTTTTGACCAAGGATCTGGGCAAGATGCGCCGGGTCTTCCTCTCGCCAGGGCCGATCTTCGACCCCGAAGACCGGGTCGCCGACTACTGGGGGTGGACCGAGGGCTTCTATGCCGCCGGCTTCAGGGGCGGAGACGTGGTCCAGAACTGCTTCAACTACCACCTCAACCCGGCCGGGCTGATGTTTGAGGAACCCCTGCGCAATCTCGAGTGCTCCGTGGTTCCGGCCGGCCCCGGGAACACCAACACCCAGCTGGAAATCATGCAGAAGCTGCGCATCACCGGGTATGTCGGCACGGCCAGCTATCTCATGCACCTGGGCCAGAAGGCCGAGGACATGGGCCTGAACCTGCGCAAGGAGCTCTTTCTGGAAGTGGCCTTTGTCACGGCCGAAAAGCTCCCGGAAAAGGTCAGGAACACTTTGGAGAAAAAGTTCGACCTGGTCATGCGCCAGGGCTACGGCACGGCTGATGTGGGCTGCATCGGCTACGAATGCTTTCACAAGAACGGCCTGCACCTGGCCAACCGCTCCTATGTGGAGATCTGCCATCCGGACACCGGCATCCCCCTCAAGGACGGCGAAGTCGGGGAGGTCGTCATCACGGCCTTCAACAAGACCTACCCCCTGATCCGCCTGGCCACCGGGGACCTGTCCTTTATCGAACGCGCCCCCTGCCCCTGCGGGCGGACGTCCCCCAGGCTGGGCGGCATCATCGGGCGGGTGGACACTACGGCCAGGATCAAGGGGCTCTTCGTCTACCCTCACCAGATCGAGCAGGTCGTCTCCAGGTTCGACGACATCAAGCGCTGGCAGCTGGAAGTCACCAACCCCGGGGGCATTGACGAGGTCACCCTGTATATCGAGGCCTCGGAGTTCAAGCGGGAGGAGGAGCTCCTGCACACCTTCAGGGAAAAGATCAAGATCCGCCCGAACCTGAAGATCCTGGCCCCTGGAGCCCTGCCGCCCCAGGTCAAGGCCATCGAAGACAAGAGAAAGTGGGACTGATGAACAAGGGGCATGGTTCCATGCCCCTTGTTCACATCACGGTTTTTTGGGCCACGCTCACCCTCTGCACCACCGTCGTCAGGGTCAGGAGGAGGTAGAGCGTGAGCCCGCCCCAGAGCACGTACCCTGCACGCTCGGGCCACAGAGCGATGAGCAGCGCCCAGAGCAGGAGATAGACCGTCCGGACCACCCGGTCCATGACCCCGACCCGGCAGCTGCCCCCCAGACCCTCGATCCTGGCCTTGGTGTAGCTGATGAGCTGCGTCAGGAGCATGGCGGCCATGAAGCCCGCACTGAGCCAGAAGGCGCTTTCGAGCCGGCCCCAGGAGTAGACCCAGAAGCCGCCGAGATAGAGGCAGTCCGAGACCCGGTCCAGGGTAGAGTCCCAGAAAGCTCCGAACCGGGATTGCTGGTTGGTCAGCCGGGCCAGTTGCCCGTCGACACTGTCCACCAGGGCGGAGCAGCCGATGGCCAGAAAACCGGCCCAGGGGGAGAGCGCGAAGGCAAAGGGCACGAGCAGGGCTACAGCCGCCCCCACGCTCGTGGCCACATTGGGCGTCAACGCCGATCCTGCCAGCCTGTTTGTGATCAGGCGATTCACGAGCCGGTCATAGACCTGGCCGATGGCCGTGCTTCGAACCTCCATGAGCCTGATATCCCGCTGTTACCCTTCCCTGCCCAGCACGCCGACGCTGGCCGAGTAGACCACGCTCTCTTCCTGGCCGTCCAGATCGAACAGGCTGTTGAACTCGTCATCGAAAAAGGCGCCGACCGCGCAGGCCCCCAGACCCAGGGCCTCAGCGGCCAGGAGCAGGTTCTGGCAGACGTGGCCGGCATCGAGCAGCACGTAGCGAAGCCCCCGATGACCATACTTGACCATGTTCCTTCGCAAAACAGAGCTCCAGACCACATTGAGCCCGGCCTGGGCCATGAACCCCTGCCCCAGCCCGGCCTGGGCCACTCTGTTCGAGAAGTCCCCCTGCCTGAGCTCCTCAAGCGACCAGTCGCGGACATTGAGGTGATAGAGCCCGGCAGGAACCTGCTCCACATTCTGAATGACCACATAGGTCTCCACAGGGTAGAGTCCCCCGGCGGAAGGGGAGGTCCTGAGCTTGAGCCGCCCGGCCGTGGCCGTGACGCCCTGGGCCGCCCACAACAGGGATGCGGCCTGCTCAAAGGAGATGGGCACAGGGGCGAATCTCCGCCTGGAACGTCGTGCCTGCAGGGTTCCAGCCAGAGGGATCTCCAGGCCCTGAGGGCCGGGGAGCTGAACCTGCGGTGCCTGGTCATAGACCTTGAACTGGGCCGTGGGCCCGACTCTCGGCCGGGGCCGGGACATGATGGTCTCCCGGTCGAATTTTGTCTCCTGGAGATACCTGTACCCCAGGGATGTCTTCAATTCCGGCATACACTCTCCTTATTCAGTTTTGCCAGAGGCAAAACTGAATATCTGTTTTGAGGCCGGCTTTGTCAAAGTCAAAGCCGGCCTCAGAGCATGAACATCAAAACCGATTGAGCCGTCCCGACCACCAAACCGAGCAGGCCGCCCACGAGTTCGATGAACCAGAACTCCCTGCGCATCAGGGAAAAGAACATTTTTTCTAACTTTTCGGAGGAAAAGGACTCCACCTTGTCCTGAACCAGCTGCTGGAAGTTGAACCGTGATTCCAGCTCTTGCGAGGCCTCCTCGATCATATCGGGTATGAAGCGCTGAACCTCGGCCACGATGAGCTCCACGAGCTTGTCCAGGAACGTGCCCTTGAGCAGGGAGGCCAGCATGGGGTGAATGGCGGTGAGCTTGGAATGGATGAACCTGTGCACGTAGAGGCGAATCAGGGCCCGGAGGCGGTCCTGAAAGTGCGGGTTGCCGACTGCTCGGCGAATGTCTTCATGATTGACGAGCTCCTCCTCGACCAGCTGGCCCAGCTTTCTGGCCAGCTCCTTCTGCCTCTTGGGCAGAATGCCCTGAAAGGTCATCCCGGCGATGCGGATGGCTCTCCTGGGGTGAAAGAGCATCCGGATGGCCAGAAAGTTGGTCAGCCACCCGATGAACGCACAGACCAGTGGGGGGATGAAAAATGTCATTCCCAAGAGCGAGGACCTTTGTTACAACCTGATGAACAGAACATTTCTTCAAGTAAAACCGGATGTTCATCCCGTCAATGGATGTCCCCGGGCAACCCTTTTCACGACAAGGCCCTGCCGTGAAGCTCTTGACCCTGCTTTGTGTGCTCGCCCTGGGGATCGTCTTCCTTCCCCCGGTTCTGAATATGGTCTCCTTCATCCGGGAAAACAGGGGAACAGGCCATTTTGAGCTCTTGAAAACCAGATCAAGGCTCCCCCTGCCCCTGCTTGTCCTCAGAGGCACCCTGTCGGCCTTTTTTGGCAATGTCTACTGGCTCAGCGGGGTTCACCACTTCCTCCATTTTGGCCTTTCCAGGCCGCAACACACCGACCCGAACCAGCCTGTCATTCTCATGGTCCATGGACTCTACCACAACAGCTCGGCCTGGCGGGTGCTGAAAAAACATTTGCAGGCCAAAGGCTTCGTCAATGGCTACACCTGGTCGTATCCCAGCTTTTCAAAGAGCTTCCAGGACCTGGTGCACGACTGTGCCCGGGCCATACAGCGGGTCCAGGCCGTGCATCCAAACGCCGGGCTCGTCCTCATCGGCCACAGCCTGGGCGGACTGATCCTCAGGCAGGCCATGTGCGACCCCGAGCTCCCTCCCCGTGTGGGCATGCTCATCACCCTGGGCACCCCTCACCAGGGAACCAGGACGGCCAGGATGGGTCCAGGCAGGCTGGCCAGAGGACTCGTTCCGGACGGAAAAATCATTCAGGAAGTCAGAGATTCGAAGTGTTGCCGCAGCCTTCCGGCCTTGAGCCTCTACTCAAACCTGGACACCATGGTTGTTCCGGCTTCAGGGCTTCGGATTCACGAGCCCGGCTGGCGGGAACAGGAAACAGAACCCACCACCCATGTGGCCATGCTCTTCAACGCCGCTGTGTGCAGGACAGTGATGGATTGCGTCTCATCCATGCCTTCCGGGCAGGATGAGGTTGAGGACAACCCCGGCAATCCCGGCCAGGCCGATGCCCTCCATGGTGAACTCTCCGGCGGAAAAGGACATCCCGCCGATGCCCAGGACCACGATCAGGGCCACGATGACCATGTTCCGTGACTGCATGAGATCGACCTGGGCCTTGACCAGGCTGTTCACGCCGACAACCATGATGGTCCCGAAGAGCAGGATCATGATCCCCCCCATGACCGGAACCGGGATGGTCAGCAGAATGGCCCCCACCTTGCCCACAAAGGCCAGGGCAATGGCGCACAGGGCCGCCCAGGTCATGATGCCCGGATTCCTGACCTTGAGCAGAGCCACAGCGCCGGTGACCTCGGAGTAGGTGGTGTTCGGGGGGCCGCCGAGGACCGAGGCCAGGCTGGTGGCCAGCCCGTCCCCGAGCATGGTCTTGTTCACCCCGGGTTTCTGCAGATAGTTCTTTCCGGTGACCGAGCTGATGGCCAGGATGTCCCCAAAGTGCTCAATGGCCGGGGCAATGGCCACCGGCACGATGAACATGATGGCCTTGAGGTTCCATTCCGGGAGGACGAACTGCGGGACGGCCAGCCACGGGGCCTCCCTGACCGGGGAAAAATCCACCAGGCCGAAGGCGAGGCTGACCAGGTAGCCGGCCACAATGCCGAAGATGATCGGGATCAGGCGCATGACCCCCTTGCCGAACAGGGAGACCAGAATGGTGGTGGCCAGAGAGATCATGGACACGATCAGGGCTGTCTTTTCCGGCACGAGCACGGCCGAACCGTCCCCGGTCTTGCCCAGGGCCATGTTCACGGCCACCGGGGCCAGAATCAGGCCGATGACCATGATCACCGGCCCAGTGACCACGGTTGGCAGGACCCGTTCCAGGATGGAGTTCCCCCGCAGGGTGATGAACAGGCTGAGCAGGATATAGAGGACACCGGCTGCAGCCAGCCCGCACATGGTCCCGGGGATGCCCCAGGTCTTGACCCCATAGATGATCGGGGCGATGAAGGCAAAGGACGAGGCCAGAAAAATGGGCACCTGGCCCCGAGTGACGATCTGAAAGAGCAGGGTCCCGGCCCCAGCCGTGAACAGGGCCACATTGGGATCCAATCCGGTCAGCAGAGGGACGAGCACCAGGGCCCCAAAAGCCACAAAGAGCATCTGAGCCCCGACCACGCTGTCCTTGAGCCTGAAGTCATAGGTGTACTCCCTGTCCAGATTCATTGCGCTTCCTCCCGTGCACAAGGGTTGATTCACGTCATTGTCGCTGCGCCCCAACTTCAGGAGATGGTTGGCGCACGTCCCGTGCTGACAAAAGTTCAGCGCGGCTGGTGACCGCGCTGCAGGATCATAGACCGCAGGTCGAGTGTGGTCTCAAGGTTCGACTAAAAAAAAGGCACTGCCAGGAGTGCCTACTTGGTGCCGAAAATCTTGTCCCCGGCATCTCCAAGCCCGGGGATGATGTAGCCTTTTTCGTTGAGGTGATCGTCGACCCCTGCCAGGTAGATGTCCACATCCGGATGAACGGCAGTGACCCTGTCGATGCCTTCCGGGGCGGCCACGAGGAAAATGCCCCTGATGTTGACGCACCCCGCCTCTTTGAGCAGGTCGATGGTGGAGATCAAGGTCCCCCCGGTGGCCAGCATCGGGTCCAGAATGAGAGCCATCCTGTTGTGCATTTCCGAGGCCAGCTTGACATAGTACCTGACCGGCTCCAGGGTCTCTTCGTTTCGATACAGGCCGACCACGCTGACTTTGGCCCCTGGAATGAGGTCCAGAACGCCGTCCAGCATCCCCAGGCCGGCCCTGAGAATCGGAATGACACTGATCTTCTTGCCCTTGATGATCTCGACATCCACCTGACCGGCCCAGCCCTGAATGGTCCTGGGTTCGGTTTCCAGGTCGGTGGTGGCTTCATAGGTCAAAAGCCTGGCCAGTTCCGAAGCCAGCTCTCGAAAGTCCTTGGTGCTCACATCGTGTCTGCGGAGCAGTCCAAGCTTGTGTTTGACCAGGGGGTGTCTGGCAACAGTGACGCCCACGGTGACCTCCTTTTCAAAGCAGGTTGAATACGTTGAACAAGTTGAAATGATTGAAAAGAGTTGAAGAAGTCGCTTCTCTCTTCACCCCCTCTCAACCCTCTTTCTCTTCTCCAACTCTTCCAACCTCTTGACTCTTGTTCAACCTCCCTCAACCCTTTCAACCTCCTCAACCCTCTTCATCTCTCTTCTCTTCCCGGGCCTGCCTGTCCTTCAGGAAAGCGTCCCGGCACTCGTAGCTGCAGAAGCAGAAGACCTGGTCGCCGTCCTTGACTCTGATGTCGCTGTCACTGGGGACATAGGTCCCACAGACGGGGTCTTTGACCATTTCCCCTTCGGCGGCCAGCTTTTCATGATCCTGCTTTGTGTCCTCGACCTTTTTCTTCTTGTCGCCCATGATCAGCTTGAAGAGCAGAAAACCGGCGATCACGAAAATGAGCAGCTTCAGCATGACTCGCTCCTGTCGATGTCATTCCGGAGAGGGAATGCCTTCGAATCATTGTCTTTCAACCATGGACCTGTCAGCACGGCCAGCGGCAGGGCTCGTATGAAACTTCGGAAGAGAGAACCCCTCAGCCTTCGGCAGCTCCCCGGACCCCTCAG
>CAZNIP010000055.1:0-20520 GCA_964573115.1 uncultured Desulfohalobiaceae bacterium
CCGTCTCACATCAGCCTCAAGCCCGAAGACTTCGCAGCAGGGGGAGAAAAAAGGACGGTTTCGCATTCCTCAGGACACCTTGCCGGTCTCCTTGGACTCATCAGGCGCCTCCTCCTCGATCTCCCGGGTAAAGGAGCAGCCTTTGACCGGACAGGCCAGATGCTCCCCCCTGGCCTTGGTGCTCTTCCTGACCAGGATCGGGCTGCCGCACCTGGGGCACGCCTCCTGAACAGGGTAGTCCCAGAGCGCATAGGTGCACGTGGGGTATTGATTGCAGGCGTAAAAGACCTTCCCCCTCTTGGAGCTCTTTTCCACCAGCTCCCCCGGACACCCTTCCTGCGGGCAGGGGACACCGGTGCCATAGGGCCGGGTGAACTTGCACTCAGGGTAGTTGGAGCAGGCAATGAACCGGCTTCCGCTTCTGGAGCGCTTGACCACCAGATCGGAAGAGCACTTGGGGCAGGTTCCGACCTTTTCCAGCTCCTGGGGCTGGGTCTGAACGAGCTGAATCCGGCCCTGATCATCCCTGGTAAAGTCCGATGTTCTGGTGCACTCGGGGTAGCCGCTGCAGGCCAGGAACTCCCCGTGGCGGCCAAACTTGATGACCAGGGGTTTTCCGCACAGGTCGCAGATCAGTCCGCTGTCCATGCCGGTCTTGACCTGGGCCATCTCCTGCTCGGCCTTCTCCAGGGTCGGGTTGAAGCCAGAGCTGAAGTCCTTGAGCAGGGCCACCCAGTCTTTCTCCCCTTCAGCCACCTCATCCAGGTCGTGTTCCATCTGGGCCGTGAACCCGATGTCCATGAGCTTCTCAAAGTGGGACACCAGGAGGTCGTTGACCGTATACCCCAGCTCGGTGGGCATGAAGGTGCGGCCGTCCATGCGCACGTAATCCCGGTCCCTGATGGTGGAGATGATCTGGGCATAGGTCGATGGCCGGCCGATGCCCTCCTCCTCGAGCTTGCGGACCAGGGAGGCCTCTGAATACCTTGGCGGCGGCTGGGTGAACTTCTGGTCCTTGTCCAGCTTGTGCATCGCAAGCTTTTCCCCGCTCTTCAGCCTGGGCAGGGCCACCTCCTTCTGGACGTCCTGGGGGGTGTAGACCTTCAGGAACCCTTGAAAGATGAGTCTTTCCCCCTTGGCGCGCCACAGTGTCCGGCCGGCCTGAATGGTCGCCGTGGTGTCCCAGAAACGGGCCGCAGCCATCTGCGACGCCACGAACCTCTGCCAGATGAGGCTGTAGAGCCGGTGCATGTCCCTGGACAGATAAGGCTGGACCTCGTTCGGGGTCAGAAAGACATCCACTGGCCGAACAGCTTCATGAGCGTCCTGAACAGCTTTCTTGCTCTTGAACGTCCTTGGCTTCTGGGGATAATAGTCTTCGCCCAGACTGGAGACGATCCATTCTCTGGCGGCCGAGCGGGCCTCCTTGGAGATGCGGACTGAATCGGTCCGCATGTAGGTGATCAGGGCCGTGGTCCCCCGCTCGCCCAGCTCAACGCCCTCATAGAGCTTCTGGGCCAGGGTCATGGTCTTCTTGGCCGTGAAGTTCAGCCGGCTGCTGGCCTCCTGCTGCAGGGTCGAGGTGATGAAGGGCGGTTTGGGCTGACGGCTGCGCTCCTTCTCGTCCACCTGCTGGACCTCGAACTCAGCCTGGCGGACGTCCTGCTCCAGGGCCTGAGCCTCATCAGCCGACCCGATCCGGGCCTTCTTGCCGCTGACTTTCCACAGCTCGGCCTCGAAGGTGGGCGGCTCGGCAGCTTCGAGCGTGACCTTGAACACCCAGTATTCCTGGGGCACAAAAATTTGACGCTCTTTCTCCCGTTCGACAATCAACCGCAGGGCCACTGACTGGACCCGGCCGGCCGAGATGCCCCTTTTGACTTTTTTCCACAGCAATGGCGAAAGCTTGTACCCCACCAGCCGATCCAGAATCCGTCTGGCCTGCTGCGACTGGAAGAGTCGCTCATCCAGGTTGCGGGGGTGCTTGAGGGCCTCGTTGACTGCAGCGGCCGTGATCTCATTGAACTGGATGCGCTTGATGTTCTGATTCGTCTTCCTGATCAGCTCGGCAACGTGCCAGGCGATGGCCTCGCCTTCCCTGTCCGGGTCCGGGGCCAGGAGGACCTGGTCTGCCCTGGAGGCGGCATCCTTGAGCTTGTCCACGACCTTTTTCTTGCCGGAGAGAATCCGGTACTGGGGGGTGAAATCCTGGTCCTCATTCACGCCGAGCTTGTTCGGGGGGAGATCCCGAACATGGCCCACTGAGGCCTCGACAAGATAGTCCCTGCCCAGAAACTTCTTGATTGTCTTGACTTTGGCTGGTGACTCGACAATGATCAAATCCTTGTTCATAATACTTGGCCGTATACCCACAGTCCATCAAGAGTGCAAGCAGGAATTTTTTCCTCAAAACCTTCAGCCCGGCCAGCGGCCGGGCTGACAAGAGACCCCCATGCATGCCTGACCCCTCCTCTGTTCAGGGTCCTGAGAACCACCGCAGCGGGATCGTGGCCATCATCGGCCCTCCCAACGCCGGCAAGTCGACCCTGCTGAACACGTTCATCGGCCAGAAGCTGGCCATCGTCACTCCCAAGCCCCAGACCACCCGAACCAGCATCAGCGGCATCCTGAGTGCCCCAGGGGGCCAGATCCTCTTTCTGGACACTCCCGGAATTCACCAGACCAGACAGACCATGAACGCCATGATGGTGGACATCGCCTGGCGGACCCTGGAGTCTGCTGACTCGGTCCTTCTGGTCCTCGACGCTTCGCGCTACGTCAAGCAGCCCCGGCTGCTCCAGAAAGACCTCTCCGTCATGCTCACCCGGTTGACCAGGCTGCCGAACCCCATGCTCGTCGCCCTGAACAAGCTCGACCTGATCAAGGACAGAAAGGGCCTCTTGCCTCTGATGCAGTCCGTGGCCGACCTCTTTTCCGGGGCTGAGCTGTTTCCTGTTTCCGCCCTGAACGGACAGCAGACTGAGGACCTGCTGGAAGCTCTCAGGCTGAGCCTTCCCCAGGCCCCGCCGCTCTTTCCCCCGGATCAGCTCTCCACGCTGCCGATGCGCTTCCTGGCCACGGAAATCATCAGGGAGAAGCTCTTCTATGCTCTGGACAAGGAGCTCCCCTATGCCGTGGCCGTGACCATCGAAACCTGGACTGAAAGACCCGAGCGGGGCCTGGTTGAGATCTACGCCACGATTGTCGTCCCCAAAAAATCCATCAAGGGCATCGTCATTGGAGCCAAGGGGGCCCGACTCAAGGAGATCGGACACAAAGCCAGGCTGGAGATCAGCGAGATGCTCGAGAGCGACGTTTACCTCGATCTCTGGGTCAAGGTCCGCTCCAGGTGGACCGAAGACCGCCGCATTCTTCAGGAACTGGTGTTCGACTCCGCTCCCACAGGGTCTGAGTGACCTCACGGCCACCTCTCCCCATGCCGGAACTTCGCTGATGACCCTGCCCGCAGGAGGTCACCCATGCCGGAAAGCTCACTGCTCACGAGATGGCGTTCAACGGTCGAGTCTGTGGCCGAGGCGGCTGAACATGCCGGCCGCAGCCCTGCCGAGGTTCAACTCCTTGCCGTCTCCAAGCTCCACTCTGCAGAGGACATCAGGACCCTGGCCGATGCCGGCCAGCTCGACTTCGGGGAGAACTACATCCAGGAGGCCAGGGAAAAGCAGGCCGCTCTTCACGATCCCGGCATACGATGGCACTTCATCGGCCAGCTGCAGAGCAACAAGGCCAGGTTCATCCCGGGAGCGTTCCACCTGGTCCACTCCATCGACCGCTTCAAGTTGGCTCAGGCTTTGCATAAGAAATGCGCGGACATGGGGGTGACCCAGCCCATCCTGTTGCAGGTCAATGTCTCAGGAGAGGAGCACAAAGGCGGCATCCCCCAATCCCAGCTTTTTCAGGAAGCAGAGCAGATCGTCCAGCTTCAGAGCCTGGACCTCCAGGGCCTGATGTGCATGCCGCCGTTTTTTGACCAGGGCGAACGGGCCCGGCCTTTTTTTGCCGCTCTGCGGGCCTGCAGGGACAGTCTTGAACAGCGGTTCGGCATCAAGCTGCCCCACCTGTCCATGGGCATGAGCGGCGACTTTGTGCAGGCCATTGACGAGGGAGCGACCCTGGTCAGAATCGGAACTCAAATTTTTGGCCCCAGGCAGGAACGATGAGCTCGCGGAGGCCCCTTCATCAACGGCCCGGCCTCCCCGGAAGGCAGGAAGCCCAGAGTGATCGTCCCGACCTGAAAGAGCCCGGGCTGAGCTGGCCCAACACGCGTGAACCTCACTCTGCAGCGGAGAACCTGGATTTATGGATCTGGCAACTGTCATCGGGATCTTCCTCTCCTTTGGTCTGGTCGTTTCAGCCATCGTCATGGGCGGCAGCCCCTTTGTCTTCGTCTCCATTCCTTCGGCCCTCATCGTCCTCGGGGGGACCCTTGGAGCCACCCTGGTCAACTACCCCCTGAAGAACGTCCTCGGGGTCATCGGGATCATCAAGAACACCTTTTTCCACACGTCTGACGACCCTGCCACGATCATCGACCGCTTTCTGGAGTTCGCCAACAAAGCCCGCAGGGAAGGCATCCTGTCCCTCGAGCCGGCCCTGAAGGAGGTCGACGACACCTATCTGCGCAAAGGCCTCCAGCTCACGGTGGACGGCCTGGAGCCGGAATCCATCAAGGACATCCTGGAAACCGAAATCGGCTACCTCGAAGACCGGCATGAGCTCGGGGCCGAAATCATGAGCATCATGGGGGCCTTTGCCCCGGCCATGGGCATGATCGGGACGGTCATCGGCCTGGTCCAGATGCTGCAGACCATGGAGGATCCCAGCACCATCGGCCCGGCCATGGCCGTTGCCCTGATCACCACGTTCTACGGGGCCCTGCTGGCCAACCTGGTCTTCAACCCCATGGCCGGCAAGCTCAAGACTCGAAGCAAGGAGGAGATCCTGGCCAAGGAGATCATGCTCGAAGGCATCCTCTCGATTTCAAAAGGTGAAAACCCGAGAATCATTGAGGAGAAGCTGAACAGCTTCCTGCCCCCCAAGCAACGCAAGGAATCTTCATAGACAGGACATGCGTCCATGGGCCGACGAAGCAAGAAGAACGCTCCCCAGGGAGGGACCCCAGCCTGGCTGATCACCTTTTCAGACATGATGACCCTGCTGCTGACCTTCTTCGTCCTCCTGCTGAGCATGGCCTCGCTCATGGACGAGAGAAAGAAGCACCTGGCCCTGGGTTCCATCACCCAGACCTTTGGCATGGGGGCCCAGACCATGAGCATTCTGGGGCAAAAGCTGAGCGAGACACTCCTGGAGCCAGGGCCCCTGTCCGAGGAGGACACCCCCAACCTGGCCCAGCTCAAGCCGCTGCTCTTCGAGGAGAACCGCAAGGATATCGAGTTCATCTCCAACGCCTTTGTCCAGATCCTGAGCGTCCACGCCACCGTGCTCTTCGACGACAATCAGAGCCGGTTGAGCCGGGAGGGCCGGGCCTTCCTGACCAGGGCCCTGCCGTTTTTCCAGGACCTGACCTACCCCCTGCTCCTGGCTGGACATGCCTCGCCTCTGGCCGACGGAGACGATCCAGAGTCTGCTGAAGGCGGACGAGCTGTGGACCCTTCCTGGTCGCTCTCTCTGCAGAGAGCGCTGGCGGTCTACACCTTTCTTCTGGACCAGGGGATGGATCCGCAAAAGCTCAGGCTGGAAGCCTTCGGTCAGTATCACCCCCGCTTTTCCCCCCAGACCCGGAGCGGCCGGAAGAGGAACCGCAGGGTGGATTTCATTGTGGACAAGCGCAACTATGTAAATCACAACCCGAACAAGCTCACAGAGATCAACCCGGAACTGGGGCTCAGGGACCGGACTTTCAAATACCGGGGCTTTACATTCTCCCTTGAGGAAGAACAGCCTCCTTCCCGCTGAGACGGACCAGACAGATTGCCATGGCCAGGAGAACGCACAAGAAAGGGGGACAGGAGGTCAGCCAGGGATGGCTGGTGACCTTTTCCGACCTGGTGACCCTGCTGTTGACCTTTTTCGTTCTCCTGTTGAGCATGTCCACCCTGGACAAAAAGATCATCACCATTGCCTTCACCAATTTTTCGGACGAGGCCGCCTTTCTGGAATCCCGGGACAGCGGCCGCATCTCCCAGGAGATCGAGCTCATCGAAGAGATTCTGGACAACCCCTGGGAAATCCTGGAAAAACAAGACAGGATCAAGGACCTCCTCTTTCCGGACCGGGTCCTGTCCCCTGAGATCAACCGCTCGACCTTGAATGAGAACATTGAGGTCCTCAGCCGGCCGGAAGGGGTGGCCCTGGTCCTGTCGGACAAGCTCCTGTTCACGCCTGAATCGTCACGCTTGAACGCCCGGGCCGCGCAGCTCCTGGAACAGATCAGGCAGCTCATCCTGGCCGTGAAGGCCCCGGTGAACGTGGCCGGGTACACGGACGCCACAGGCGGCCCTTATTTCGACAACTATGAGCTCTCTGCCGAAAGGGCCCTGTCCGTGTTGAGCTACTTTCTGGAAAACGGCTTGAACCCTGAACAATTTTCCGTCTCAGGCTACGGTCCCAACCGACCTGCGGCCTCCAACCAGACCCCGTCAGGGCGAAGGCGCAACCGGCGGGTTGAAATCCTGCTGAAGACCAAGCCGCATGCCAAGACCTACTTGTGATGGCCTGGGCTGCCAAAGACCATGACAGCGTCTCTGAGCTGGCAGCCCCTTGACTGAGACCCTTTGACTGCTGCCTGGTGTAAGGAGTTTTTCCGTGGCCAAGAACAAAGACACGACTCAAGAGCAGGACCAGGCTCCGAAAAAGAAGCGGAGCAAGCTCAAGGTCCTGGCCATTGCTGTGCCGGTGCTCATCGCCCTTGGCGTTGGCGGGTATTTTGCATACAGCACATTTCTAGGAGGGGCCGGCAGCCCTGATTCCCAGGAGCAGGCCGCCGAAGACAGGAGAACAAATGCCACCGCCAGCCAGGTCGAGACAGAGATGGTTGAACTGCCGACCCTGCTGGTCAACCTGGCCGACCCCCTGGGCAAGCGCTATCTGAAGATGACCGCCAGCCTGGAAGTGCTCGACGAGGAGGCTGCAGGCAGCATCTCCTCCAGCATGGCCAGGATCAAGGACTCGCTGATCCTGCTCCTGTCCAGCAAGACCTACGACGAGCTGTCCTCCATGGAGAACAAGATCATGCTCAAAAAGGCCATTGTCAAAAGATTGAATCAAATCCTGGGCCGCGCCGTGATCAAGCGGGTCTATTTCACGGAATTCATCATCCAGTAGGAGCCGTCCCTGAAAAGGTCCCAGCCCAAAGTGGTCCTTGTGACCAGTCGACCCGGGATCGGTGTGCTGCTTCCTCTCAGGCCAAGACCATGAACAAGATTCTCAACCAGGACGAAGTCGATGCCCTTCTGCGGGGACTGCAGGGGGAGGAGGTCGAAGCTGAGACTGACGTGGTCCAGGACGACAGCGATGTCGTCCCCTTTGACCTCGACAACCAGGACAGGATCATCCGCGGGCGCATGCCGGTCCTGGAAATCATCAACGACCGCTTTGCCCGTCATCTCTCGAGCAACCTCGGGACCCTCCTGCGCAAGCGCCTGGACGTCAACCCCATCTCCGTGGACATGACCAAGTTCGGCGAGTTCATGCGTTCCCTCCCCGTGCCCACGAGCATCAACCTGTTCAAGATGAACCCCTTGCGGGGCAGTGCCCTCCTGGTCATCGACACCAGGCTGGTCTTTGCCTTTGTGGAGAACTTCTTCGGCGGGTCCGGCAGCCAGCCAAAGGTCGAAGGCCGGGAGTTCACGCCCATAGAACAGGGCATCATCAAGAAGGTCGTCCTGACCTCCCTGCAGGAGCTCGAGCATGCCTGGCATCCGATCCATGAGATCGAGATCGAGTTCCAGAGGAGCGAGATCAACCCCCAGTTCGCTTCGATCATTCCGCCATCGGACGTGGTCGTGGTCGTGACCTTTGAAATCGAGCTGGAGAACGCCATCGGCAATCTCATCGTGGCCCTGCCCTATGCGACCATCGAACCGATCAGGTCCAAGCTCTACGCCTCCTATCAGTCCGAACGGCTGGAAATCGACCAGACCTGGCTGAACAGGATGAAAGAACGGCTCATGGACACGCCCCTGGAGCTGGTGGTCAACCTCGGGACGACCTCCATCTCCACCAGGCAGCTGCTCAACCTGGAGGAGGGCGATATCCTGGTCCTGGACAGCGACCTGGACGACGACCTGCAGGCCAAGGTCGAAGGGCTGGCCAAGTTTCGCGGCAAGCCAGGCAAAAAAAAGGGCAACAAGGCCTTTCTCATCGCCGGGGAAGAGAAGTCGGTCTCCTTTGATTGACCTCCTGCCCTCGGAACCATGATCTGCGCAGAGACCCTTCTCCCTGAAGAGAAGGGCCCGCAGACAAACCAGGACGACCCAACAGGTGAAGACCATGAGCTCAGAAGACAATGCCAATCTGGATCAGGACAAGCTGGCCGAAGAATGGGCCGCAGCCCTGGCAGAACAGGACAATCAGGATCAGGACGCAGCTGAGGCCGACCAGGACTCATCTGGCCAGTCTCAGGACGACCTGGCTGATGAGTGGGCCAGGGCCCTGGCCGAGGAAGAGGAGAGCAGGATGAAGGCCGAGACCAAGAGGTCCAGTCAGGCTGCTCACCCGCAGGACATGCAGTTCGAGGACTTCTCCAGCAAGGACAAGCCCAGCCCTTCAGGAGCCAAGCGGGACATCGAGTTCATTCTGGACATCCCCCTGAACCTGTCCGCCGAGCTGGGCCGCAGCAAGCTGCTCATCAACGATCTTCTCCAGCTGGGTCAGGGCTCGGTCATCGAGCTGGACAAGCTGGCCGGGGAGCCCCTGGAGATTCTGGTCAACGGCAAGATCGTGGCCAGAGGGGAGGCGGTGGTGGTCAATGAAAAGTTCGGGGTCAGGCTGACCGATATCATCAGCCCGATGGAAAGGGTCAAGCAGCTTGGATAACTCGACCCTCGCCTCCTCAGGTCTCGACATGGGGCTGGCCGGCTTGAAGGTCGCCGGGGCCCTCTGCCTGCTTCTCGGGGTCATTTTTGCCGGCCTCTACCTTCTGAAGCGCTTCGGGCCCAGGGCTGGCCTGAACATCTCCCAGAACGCCCAGCTCAAGACCGTGGGACAGATCAATCTCGGACCCAAAAAAAGGCTCGTCATGGTCCGCTTCTTGAATAAACTCCTCCTGCTCGGGGTCACTGAAACCTCGATCAATGTTTTATCAGAGGCAGAAGCAGACCATGCACACGATTTCGACGCTCACATCCATGAAGCCATGGCATCCTCTCCTGGCGATCATCGGCATGAGCCTGACCGGGATCCTCATCCCTCAGGCTCTCCAGGCCGCTGACCCCATCCTGCCCTCTCTCTCCCTCGAGCTCGCGGCAGAGCAGAGCGCTCCGGAAGAGGTCTCCGTTCTCCTGGAAATCCTCTTCCTGCTGACCGTGCTCTCTGTGGCCCCTGCCATCATTTTGACGATGACCTCCTTCACCAGGATCATCATCGTCTTCTCTTTCCTCCGCCAGGCCATGGGCACCCAGCAGATGCCCCCCAATCAGATCCTGATCAGCCTGGCCATCTTCATGACCTTCGTGATCATGTATCCCGTGGGCAGCGAGGTCAACAGGACCGCTCTGCAGCCCTACCTGCAGGAAGACATCGGATACAAGGAAGCCCTGTCAAGGGCCCAGAATCCTGTCCGGGCCTTCCTGTTCAAGAACACCAGAGAGAAGGATCTCTCCCTCTTCTACGCCGTGGCCCAGATGGAGCGCCCGGAATCCCGGGAGGACGTCCCGACCCTGACCCTGATTCCGGCCTTCATCATCAGCGAGTTGAAGACCGGCTTTGAAATCGGGTTCATGCTCTATGTGCCCTTCTTGATCATCGACATGGTCGTGGCCAGTATCCTGCTGTCCATGGGCATGATGATGCTCCCCCCGGTCATGATCTCGCTGCCCTTCAAGATCCTGCTCTTTGTGATGACCGATGGCTGGAACCTGCTGGTGGGCTCTCTGGTCACCAGCTTTGGATGACCTGGAGGAAGGAGCATGAGTCCAGAATTCGTTGTTGGATTTGCCAGACAGGCCATTGAGCTGACCCTGCTGCTCTCCCTGCCCATGCTGGGCATCGGGCTCATCGTCGGGGTGATCATCAGCATCCTCCAGGCGGCCACCCAAATCCAGGAGATGACTCTGACCTTTGTGCCCAAGATCCTGGCCATTTTTCTGGCGCTCTTGGTCTCATTTCCCTGGCTGATGGACAAAATGATCACCTTCACCCAGGAGCTGATCAAGAGCATCCCCTCGTTCATCACCTGAAAAAACTGGGGATCAGCGCGCTGTTCCCCATTTTTTTCAGGCTTTGCGGCCATCTCTGCTCAGCCAGAGGCTGCGCTGAAGCGCCGCGACCTTCACCCTGGATGGTGCCCTTCACTTGGTCATGGGCGGCACTCCGGTTTGAGAGCCCGAGACCTGACCGGCTTCAGCCAACCGCTGGCGCAGCAGTTCTCCAAGGAAGACCGCCCCGGCCTGGGCCACGTTCAGGGAGTCGAAATCTGAGGCCTGCGGGATGTGCACTGCAACGTCGCACTTCCTGGCCACATTGGGCCGGACGCCCTTTTCTTCGCCTCCCAGAACGAGCATGGCCGGCCATCTGAACCTGGTTTCATAGATGGATTGGCTGTCCTCACCCAGGGAGGCGCAGTAGACTGAACAGCCCGCCTGTTTCCAGGCGGTGATGGTTCGGGCCAGGTTGGTCGTCCGGCAGACCGGAAGGGCGCTCAGGGCCCCGGCAGCCGACTTGTGGGCCCTTTCGCCCAGAAAGGCCGAGCGGTCCTTGGTGACCATGAGACCTGCTCCGCCCAGGGCATGGAGACTTCTGGCCAGGGTCCCGACATTGCCGGCATCCTGGACATGGTCCAGGCCCAGGACCAGGGGCAGGACAGCCTGGGGCAGCCGCTGCAGGAGCTGATCGCAGTCCAGGAATCCCGGGGAAAAGGTTTTGGCCACAACGCCCTGGTGCGCGACGGTTGTCATCCCGTCCAGGGTTTGTCTGGGAACCAGGACGCATTTGATCTTCAATTCTTGACAAAGCTTGAAGATGTGGTGAGTATCCCGTTTCCGCGTCTTGTGCAGCAAGACCGAATCCACCTGCTCCGGATGCTGGCGAAGCGTCTCCAGGACTGTCTGTTTCCCTGCGACCAGGTGTTTCTCTGTGCTCATCTCTTGGTGTGTCGTCCGGTGCAGCTCATGACTCTCACTCCGGGAAGCCTCCCTCTGAACAGATTGACGTTTCCCCAGGCCCTCAGGTAAGTTGATACGATGATAAAATGGAAATCAAGCACTCATGTCCTGACCTGGATCGGTCTCGTACTCTTCTTGACCGGATGTTCCCATCTGCAGCCCCCTTCCCAGACCTCTGGCCCGGAAGCACCGGAGCCTTCAGCAGCCAAAGAAAACGCTGCCGCCACCTCCTGCCCGGCCCCCTTTGTGACCGACATCACCCCGGCAGATCCTGCCCCGTTTCTGACTGAAGAAGATGAGGTCAGCGCCGGTGCCGCCGAGGTCATCAAGGGCGATATCAGCCAGGACCTTGCCGAGCCCCTTGAAAAGGAAGTCATTGAGCCGCCTCCGGATGAAGCAGTCAGCCGGCAACTGAGCCCCCAGGAAAAAGAGGCTCTGAAAACCGAGCCGGAAATCAACTTTGAGCTGGACATCAGGGAAAACAAGACGCTTCAGAACTACTTTGTCTACTATTCCCAGAAGAAGAGAAAGACCTTCCAGCGCTGGCTCAAGAGGGCTGAACCCTATCTGCCCTATATCCGGCAGGTCTTCACCGAAAAAGGGCTGCCCCAGGACCTGGTCTTTCTGCCCTTTGCCGAAAGCGGTTTCAACCCCTGGGCCTATTCCCACGCCGGGGCTGCCGGGATGTGGCAGTTCATCCCTGGAACAGGCCGGCGATACGGCCTGCGCGTTGACTGGTGGATCGACGAGCGCCGGGACCCCTATCTGGCCACCCATGCCGCCGCCGACTATCTGTCCAAGCTCTACGACCAGTTCCATGACTGGTACCTGGTCCTTGCCGCCTACAACGCCGGAGAGGGACGGGTGGCCTGGGCCCTGCGAAAGAGCGGGAAAGACTGTTACTTCGACCTCATCAACTCCAGGCGCTACCTGCACCGCGAGACCCGCAACTACGTGCCCAAGTTCCTGGCCATTCTCAAGATCGTCCGCAACCTGGAAAAGCTGGGCTTTGCCCCTCTCGAGTGGGATGCCGATGTCCAGCCCACCCGGGTCGAGGTCAAGGGCGGCACCGACCTCCTGGCTCTGGCCCAGACCATGGGTCTGGACTGGTCCGATTTCCGGCAGCAGAACCCTGCCTTTCGGCGCATGGCCAGCCCTCCTGACAAGAGCTGTCCGGTCTATGTCCCCAGGGACAAAAAATCGCTGGCCCTGAACTTTCTGGACTCACCCCAGGCCCGGCCCTATGCCGGGTTCACACGCCACCGGATTCGAACCGGGGATTCCTGGTGGCGGCTGTCCCGGCGCTATGGAGTGCCCATTCGGGTCCTGAAGCGGATCAACCAGACCTCGTCCAATCTGCTCCGGCCCGGACAGAGTGTGCTCATTCCCGGGTCAGGGTCCAAAGCCGCCCGGGTTCAGCCCTCCAACCCCCCCAAAAACGGCGTCTACACCGTCCGCTCCGGGGATTCCCTCTGGGACATCGCCACCCGTTTCGGCACCCAGGTCAGCGCACTGCGCCGGGCCAACAACCTCAGCTCCAACACCCTGCAGATCGGCCAGAAGCTGTCCATCCCCGGGCTCTCCGGGCAGGCCCAGACCAGATCCATTGCCAGGCGACGGGCCAACTACACGATTCAAAAGGGAGACACCCTCTGGGATCTTTCCCGGCGCTTCGGTGTCAGCCTGGCCACCCTGGTCCAGGCCAACGGCCTGAACCAGTCGGCCACGCTGCAGGTGGGTTCCGGGCTGTACATCCCTGACCTGACCCACGCCCAGGCCCAAAAGACCAGACAGCAGGCCAAGGCCGCCCACCAGAAGCTGGTCCGCTACCGGGTCAGGAAAGGCGACAACATCTGGAACATCGCCCGTAAGTTCGGCGTGCGCACCAGACAGCTCCTGGCCTGGAACGACCTCTCTCCGCATCAGCTCATCCACCCTGGAGACCAGCTCAAGGTCTACGTGGATTGAACCGCAAGGATCCTGTCCGGCTCAGGCCTGGAGCAGGTCAAAGGCCTGGTCTTCGACAAACCGCCTCCCGGTCCAGCGTTCAAACTGAGCTGCGGCCTGATGCACAAACATGGCCAGGCCCCCCAGGACCTGGCAGCCCATGTCCCCGGCCTCCCGAAGGAGCCGGGTCTGGGCTGGATTGTAGATCAGGTCGTAGACCAGGCTGAAGTGGCCCAGGGCGTTCGACGGCATGGGGCTCATGGCCTCCCGGTCTCCGGCCATGCCCAGAGGCGTGGCGTTGACCAGGAGCTCCGCTTCCTGCCTGTCCCTCTCGTCCCATCCGATCCGCTCGATCGCGAACCGCCGGCTCAGCCCCTCCAGGGCATCCCTTCGCCTGGCGGCGACTTTGATCCGGTCCACTCCAGCCTGGCGCAGCGCGGCCACGCAGGCCAGAGCGGCCCCCCCGGCCCCAAGAATCAGGGCTGAGCCCGGAACCCTGCCCAGGCCCCTGAGAGGGGCCAGAAACCCGGAACAGTCGGTGTTGTCCCCCCACAGTCCGCCTCTGCTCCAGAACAGGGTGTTCACCGCCCCGGTCTGCCTGGCCAGGTCGGTGACCCCGTCAAGATAGGGAATGACTCGCTGTTTGTGAGGGATGGTCACGCTGCAGCCGTGGATGTGCAGGACCCTCATGCCGGCCATGAAGGCCTCAAGGCTGTCCGGAGCGATGGGCCAGGCCACATACAGACCTTTCAGGCCGGCCCTGTCCAGGGCCCAGTTGTGCAGCAGGGGACTGAGGGAATGACCCAGCGGCCAGCCGATGATGCCCAGGAGCAAGGGGTGCGGCGCATTCTGTTCCATGGTCCGGCTCCCGGGAGCTGGTCACATCCGCGCCTGCTCTGCCTGTTCCTGGGACACCCCATTTGAGTTCTCGGTCTGGACGAAACGGGCGCCCCGAGCCAGGGCCTGGCGGTTTTGGGGAATCAGATGGCTGTTGCGGTCTGAAATCACGTTGACCAGAGCCCCCTGGACTCTTTCCAGGCTCAGGGCCTGCGTGGCCTCCAGCCAGGCCCCCAGGGCGACCATGTTGGCCATTTTCACGTTGCCCAGCTCATCAGCCAGGTCGTTGACCGGGATGAGCACTGATCTGACCCTGGTCTGGTCCACCCGTTCAGGAGCCACGATGGACGAATTGACCACCTGCACCCCGCCGTCGGCGAGCCGGGGTTGAAACTTGTCCAGCGATGGCTGGTTCATGAGGATCAGGCTCCGGGGGGTGTGAATGATGGGAGAGCCGATCTCGTCCTCAGCCAGGACCACGGTGCAGTTGGCCGTCCCGCCGCGCATCTCCACCCCGTAGACCGGCATGAAGGTGATGTGCAGCCCTTGCTCCATGGCCGCGTAAGCCAGGAGGTTTCCGATCAACAAGACGCCCTGGCCGCCAAAGCCCGCAATGATGACATCCTGGTACCTGGATGGGTTCATCGATCTTCATCCTTGATGTCTTTGAACGTCCCCAGAGGAAAATACTGCACCAGCTCCGATCCGACCCGTTCGTTGGCCTGAAGGGGGTTCTGATGCCAGTTCGTCGGACAGGCCGAGAGAAACTCGATAAAGCCGAAGCCGAGATCGTCCATCTGGGCCTGAAAGCTCTTTCTCAAAGCCTTTTTGGCCTTTTTCAAGTTCTTGATCGAGTCCACGGCCACCCTGGCAGAAAAGGCAGTCCCCTCGAGACCGCCCAGGATTTCGGCCATTCGCAGGGGGGCGCCGTCGCTCGTCTGGCAGCGGCCCGATTGACAGGTCGTGGTCTTCTGGCCCACCAGGGTGGTCGGGGCCATCTGTCCTCCGGTCATGCCGTAGACCGTGTTGTTGACAAAAACGATGGTCACCCGCTCTCCCCGGTTGGCGCAGTACATGATTTCCGAGAGCCCGATGGCTGCCAGGTCGCCATCCCCCTGATAGCCAAAGACGAAGTTCTCCGGGTTGGCCCGCTTGACGCCTGTGGCCACTGCCGGGGCCCTTCCATGAGGGGCCTCCACGGCATCGACGCTGATGTAGTTGTATATGAAGACCGAGCAGCCCACCGAACCGACGCAGATGGTCTTCTCAGCCAGGTTGAACTCGCTCAGGCATTCGGCCACGAGTCGATGAATGGTCCCGTGATGGCACCCGGGACAGAAATGCATGGGCACATCAGCCATCACCTCGGGTGCGGAAAAGACTTGTTGTTCTTCGCTGTACATGCGTTGCCCCCCTGAAATCATTGCTGAGACGCAGCTGCGAGATCCTGCATCGGTTGTTCGAAGTCCTCTGGAGAAGGAAGCGTGCCCGGGAAGGCGGTGTAGAGCTCTGAATCGCTCCAGCCGCGGACCGCAAGACGGACATCGTCCACCATCTGGCCGGTGTTGTTCTCAATGGTCAGGAAGGTTTTTCCCTGACTGGCCAGATCCCTCAAGGCCTGGCTGGGGAAGGGAAAGAGGGTGATCGGCCGGAAGAGGCCGACCTTGACTCCCCTGCCCCTGAGGTTCCTGACGCTGCTCTTGGCAATCCTGCCCATGGAGCCGAAAGCCACGACCACGAGCTCGGCGTCCTCCACGGCAAAGGCTTCATAGCTCGCGTCAGCGGCCATAGCCTGGTATTTGTCGTGGAGCATCTTGTTGTGTCCGGCCAGGGCCCCATCTGACAGATACAACGACTTCAGGAGCCTCGGCTTTCGTCCCCGGGCCCCGCTCAAGGCCCAGTCACTGGCCTCGGCATCATGACGGGCCCTGGTCTTCCACTGCTGAATGGGCTCCTTCATCTGGCCCAGAATGGCGTCACCCAGGAGCAGGACCGGATTGCGGTAGGCAAAAGCCAGGTCAAAGGCTCTGACCGTCAGGTCGTAGGCCTCCTGGCAGGTCGCCGGGGCCAGGACCATGGTCCTGTAGTCGCCGTGTCCTCCGCCCCGGGTGGCCTGGTAGTAGTCGCCCTGGGACGGATCGATGGAGCCGAGCCCGGGCCCCCCTCGACAGATGTTGACGATGACTGCCGGGAGCTCGCTCCCGGCCATGTAAGAGATCGCCTCCTGCTTCAGGGAGATGCCGGGGCTCGATGACGAGGTCATGGCCCGCTTTCCGCAGGCCGAGGCCCCCAGGAGCATGTTCGCCGCGGCGATTTCGCTTTCGGCCTGGATGAACTCTCCTCCCGCCTCAGGCAGGGCGCAGGAAAGATACTCTGGAATGTCGCTCTGAGGGGTGATCGGATAGGCAAAATAGCACTGGCATCCGGCATCCATGGCCCCTCTGGCAATGGCCTCGTTGCCCTTGACCATGATTCGCGGTGGCTGTTTATCCGACATGGGCCACTCCTTGCTCTGACTTCGACTCCTCGACTGGCCGAAAGACCGTGATCACGCAGTCTGGACAGATCTCGGCACAGAACGCGCACCCTTTGCACTGATCGGCCTTGTCCTCTTCCACTTGAACCACCTTGTAGCCCAGGGCGTTGATCCTGCCGGACTGAACCAGGATGTGCGTCGGGCAGACCGTGGTGCAGAGCAGACACCCCTTGCAGCGGTCCTCTCGAATCTCTATCCGGGACATACCCTTCCCCGCAGTGTTTTGGCTGATGTGTGGATGGTGTCTGCGGCCGGGCTGGTCAAGCCCCTTCCAGCCGCAGAGAGCACCTCTGACCATTGACGCAAACTTTTATTCTAGCTCACAAGGCAGCGCTAAGGCAAGAGGGCTGAATCAGAGAATGAGCATCGCATCCCCGTAGGAAAAGAAGCGGTAGCCGTTGTCCAGGGCGTGCCTGTAGGCCTCGAGCAGCTTGTGTCGGCCGCAGAGGGCAGAGATCATGACCATAAGCGAGGACCTGGGCAAGTGGAAGTTTGTGATCAAATGATCAATCACGGCAAACTCATATCCAGGCATGATGTACAGGTCCGACCAGCCCTGAAAGGGTTGCAGCTTCCCGCATTGCCGAACAATGGACTCCAGGGCCCTGACCGTGGTCGTCCCCACCCCGACCACGGCCCTGCCCTCCTGCTTGGCCCTCTGGATGGTCCGGGCCGATGTCGGGCTGAGCTCAATGAACTCCGGGTGCATCTGGTGCTCCCGGATGTCCGCGACGCGGATCGGGCTGAACGTCCCGTAACCGACATAGAGGATCACGTCGGCGACCTCAATCCCCTTGCGCTGCAACGATTCCATGACCGTGGCCGTGAAATGAAGGCCGGCCGTGGGTGCGGCCACGGAACCGCTCTTGCCTGGAGCGGCATACACGGTCTGGTAGCGTTCCCGGTCCTGCTCCTCGACCTCCCGCTTGATGTACGGCGGGAGGGGCATGCTCCCCAGCTCGTCCAGGAGACGGAACAGCTCGCCTTTCCAGGCCAGTTCGGCGCGAATCTGGCCAAAGTCCAGCCGTTCCTGGACGGTCAGCCAGAGGTCGTGGCTGAACCTGATGTCCTGCCCGGTCGTGATCCCGCGCAGGGGTTTGAGCAGCCCCTGGATGCTGGCCCTGAACCAGCCATCTTGGCCGGAAGAGGGCCTGATCAGCGGCAGCGGTGTCAGGAGCAGGCATTCGACCCTGCCTCCGGTTGATGCCTTGACACCCATGAGTCTGGCTGGAAAAACACGGCTGACATTCTTGACCAGCAGGGCCCCCTGGGGAAGATGGCTGGCCAGGTCCTGAAACGACGAGTCGGTCAGCTGTCCGCTGCCCCGGTTGAGCACGAGCAGTCCGGACTCGTCGCGTTCCCTGCTCGGGTGCAGGGCGATCCTGTCTTCTGGAAGGGCGTAATCATAGGCTTCAAGTCGAAAATCCTCTGGAATCTTGGACATATTCTCACTTGCGTAGGAGCTGTTTTTTATGCTTAAATCTAGGCTGTTCACAACAGACCATCGGCCCAGGAACGAACACGTCATGCCACCAAAGACCTGTAAAAGCAAACCTGAAAGGGAGGCGGCCATGATCCGGAAACTACTGATTGGTGTGAGTGTCCTTGTGCTCTTCAGCGGATGTGCGACCCTGACCCAGCAGGAGCCAAAGGAAGGTCAGGCGCCGCTGCCGACAGAAGAGGGACTGAGCCGCCAGGACTCGGCCCAGATGAGCAACTATTTCGATTTTGAGGACATTCTCATTCCTCAGGAAATGGAGCTGGATGCGGAAAGATCGATCATCTTTGAAACTCCGAGCCTCAAAGCCGGCGCTCTGGTCTTCACCGGCCGGGTGGACCCGGTGTCTCTGTTCAACTTCCTCATGAACTCCATGCCCCAGGACAACTGGAAGCCCCGCAGCTACTTCAAGTACGGCCGCTACCTCATGGTCTTTGAAAAAGAGAACAGGGTCTGTGTGATCCGCATCCAGGAGGAGCGCTTCAAGACCCTGCTCCATGTCTGGGTCACGCCTCGGATCACCAGCCAGGAATCCGGGATGATGCAGGAGCAGATTCTCAGTCAATGATCCCGGCCCATTTAGAGTTTGCCCATGTCCGGGGCAAGTCCGTCCATGTCGGTGTGACCGGAAGCATTGCGGCCTACAAGTCACTGGACTTCTGCCGGATGCTGACCCACGCCGGCCTCTCGGTGAGCGCAACCCTGACAGCAGCCGCTCAGCATTTCGTGACCAGGCTGGCCTTCGAAGCCCTGGACGTGGACCCAGTGCACGCCGACATGTTCCAGGGCTCCGAGGACGTCTATGCCCACCTGGAGCCCGGTCGCGGGGCTGACCTCATGATCATCGCGCCAGCCACGGCCAACACCATTGCCAAGCTGGCCAATGGCCTGGCCGACACCATGCTCACCTGTCAGGCCCTGGCCTTTCCAGGGCCCTGCATCGTCGCTCCAGCCATGAATCCCCGCCTGTGGTCCGCCCCGGCCACCATGGAGAATTTGGACAGGCTGCAGCAGCGCAAGGTGATTGTTGTGTCCCCGGGAGCCGGGACCGTGGCCTGCGGCGAAACTGGAACCGGAAAGCTGGCCCCGCTCGAGGAGCTCATCGCCCACTCTCTGCGCAGCCTGTCCGATTCAGACCTGGCCCAGAGTCGAGTGCTCGTCACCCTTGGTCCCACCCGGGAGCATTGGGATCCGGTCCGGTTCTGGTCCAACCCGTCATCAGGCCGCATGGGGGCCGCACTGGCCATAGCGGCCTGGCTCCGTGGGGCAGAGGTCCACTGCGTGTGCGGACCCTGCGACGTCTGGCTGCCCCCGGAAATCGTCCGCCACGACGTTCACAGCGCCCGGGAGATGCACGAGGCCTGCCTCGACCTGTGGCCCGGCTTTGACATTGGTTGCTTGACCGCAGCGGTGTGCGACTTTCGCCCCTCGCAGTCCATGAGCCGAAAATTCAAGAAAAAGGATGTCCACGACCTGCACCTCCCTTTTGCCCACAACCCTGACATCCTCAAGAGCCTGGGGCAATCCAAGGCAGAGCATCAGCGTTTGATCGGCTTTGCTGCCGAGACCTCAGCAGACCTGGTGGCCGCTGCCCGGGAAAAATTGCGGGCAAAAAATGTTGACCTCATGGTCGCAAATCGGATAGACGAACCACAATCCGGCTTTGCTGGAACAACAAACAGGGTCAGCATGCTGGACCGCAACGAGCGCTCAGCTGAAATGCCAGTCATGAGCAAGTCTGACATAGCCTGGACAATATGGGACTGGATCTTGCAGCTCTAGACCTTTCTCCGCAGCAGCGACTCTGGCATCAGGCAGGGTTGCGGTACGTCATCTCAGACCCCGGGCTCAGGACCACGGGCTGCAGTGGACCAAAGTCTGAGGGGGCTGCAGAAGCACAGACCGCTTTGCCTGAACCCTGGCAGACGCTGTGGGACCGGCTCCGCCCCCCGTGCCCAACGGTCTGGACCTACGTCCGCCTGGCAGACGATCTCCAGGACGAGACCAGCTCCCCAGAGCGGCGCCACCTGTTCAGAAACATCCTCAAGGCCCTGAAATGGCCAAAGGGTTCGGTTTCCTTCTGGCCCTGTGCCGCCCAGGGGCAGAGCTCCCTGGAGCCCAGGCCGGAGCTTTTCTGGCAGGGCATGGACATGCTGGCCCCCAGGTATCTTTTCTGCTTCGGTCAGCAGGCCCTTGATGTCATCTGTCCGGAACACCCTGAGAACGTCTCCAGTTTTCTTGTCGGCCGGATCACGGTGATCGTCCTCCCGGACCCGGATCAGATGCTCCCGGACAACCGGGCCTTGAAGCGCAGGGTCTGGAACACCCTGACCGCCCTGGCCCAGCGCGACCCAGAACCCTTCACCCAGGGATGAGACGTGAGCACAGGTTTCAGGTGTCGG
>CAZNIP010000056.1:0-20418 GCA_964573115.1 uncultured Desulfohalobiaceae bacterium
CCTTCATCCGCAACACCCCCAGGCTGGTCATATCCGGAGGCGTGCCCCTGAACCTGACCACCCAGGGGTTCACCTTTCTGGGCGAGTCGCTCCGGGACATCTTCGACCCCAAACTGCGAAAGGACATATGAACGATACCAGCCCGACCCTGTCCATCCGGGACCTCGACCTTGACTTCCTGACCGCCAGGGGACGGCTCCACGCCCTGCGCCGGGTCAACCTGGACGTTCCCAGGCAGACCATTGTCGGTGTTGTCGGCGAGAGCGGCTGCGGCAAGTCCACTCTGGCCTACACCGTGATCAGACTCCTGGCCTCAAACGCTGAGGTCGTCGGGGGTCAGATCATGTTTCAGGGCCAGGACTTGACCAGGCTGTCCGAAGCCAGGCTGAGGGCGCTTCGCGGCACAAAGATCTCCATGGTCTTCCAGGATCCCATGACCGCCCTCAACCCGGTCCACTCCATCCAGCGGCAGATGGTCGACATCCAGTACCGGGAGAACATCTCCACCGAGGAAAAAACCCAGCGGGCCGCGGACATGCTGGACAAGGTCGGGATCACCGATGCCAGGAGGAGGCTCCAGGGCTATCCCCACCAGTTTTCCGGAGGGATGCGCCAGCGGATCGCCATCGCCATGGCCCTGCTCTCCCGCCCGGACCTGCTCATGGCCGACGAGCCCACGACCGCCCTGGACGCCACCCTGGAAGCCCAGATCATCCACCGTTTGCGGGAGCTCCAGGAGGAGATCAAGTGCTCCATCCTCTTTGTCTCCCATCACCTGGGTCTGGTGGCCGAGTTCTGCGACCAGGTCGTGGTCATGTATGCCGGGGAGGTCGTGGAGGAGGGCCCGGTGCGGGAGATCTTCCACCGCCCCAGGCATCCCTACACCAAGGCCCTTTTGGAGTGCGACCCGGCCAGGATCGCGGAAAAGACCCGGCAGCTCCCGACCATTTCCGGAGACATCCCTGATCTGGTTCATCCTCCACAAGGGTGCATCTTCCAGAATCGCTGCCCGGTGGTCTATGACCCCTGCTGGACCGAGCAGCCCAGGCTCCTTGGCGACCCTTCCGGGCACATGGTCAGCTGCCACAGGGAGACCGCCCCATGACGACCCTGCTCGACATCGAAGACGTCCACATCCGCTTCCAGAGCAAAGGCAGGCTTCAGGCCTTTCTGGACCGGGACAGCTCAAGGTTCATCGACGCGGTCTGCTCCGTGTCCATGACCATGCAGCCGAACGAAACCGTGGCCCTGGTTGGGGAGAGCGGGGCTGGCAAGACCACCCTGGCCAGGGCGGTCATCGGCCTCAATCATGTCTCTGAAGGGAGCATCAGGTTCGAAGACAGGGAGATCTCCAACCTTCCGGACTCGACCTTCAAGCCCCTGAGGCGGAACATCGCCATGATGTTTCAGGACCCCGTGGGATCCCTGAGCCCCAGGATCACGGTCCGGTCCCTGATCACCGAGCCCTTCCGCATCCACTCCATCAAGGACATCAACCTCAATGACAAGGCCGACGAGCTGCTGAACATGGTCGGGCTGCCGCCCTCCTTCGGCAACCTCTTTGCCCACCAGCTCAGCGGGGGACAGGCCCGGCGGGTCGGGGTGGCCAGGGCGCTGGCCCTCTCCCCCAGGCTGATCATCGCGGACGAGCCCACGGCCGGGCTGGATGTCTCGGTCCAGGGAGAGATCCTCAACCTCATGAACCGCCTCCAGGAGCAGACCGGGGTCGGCTTTCTGATCATCACCCACAACCTGAACATCGTCCGGCACATCAGTCACCGGATGGCCATCATGTATCTGGGCCGCTTCGTGGAACAGGGCCAGACCGACACCATCTTTGCCCAGCCCCTGCACCCCTACACCCTGGCCCTGCTCTCGGCCAACCCGAGTCCGGATCCTGACGCCCCCAAGAAACCTCTTGAGCTCAAGGGCGAGATCCCCAGCCTCCTGCACCGGCCCTCCGGCTGCGAGTTCCATCCCCGCTGCCCGTTTGCCGGCGAGGTCTGCAGCCGCACCTTCCCACACCAGGAGATCAGGGAAAACGGGCACCGGGTCTGCTGCCACTTTCCCCTGGACAGGACGCAGCAGTCCGGGTATCAGAGCGGTTCGCGATGAGAACTCACTGGCCTGGACACCCCCTTGTGCAGAACACCTTGAGGAATGTGAGCCCGGGCAACGACAGCGCTCGTATGAACTCGCCTTTGATTTCGACAGGTCGGGAATCTTTTCAGTCCTCAACCTTGAACCTTGTACCTTGTACCTTGTACCTGTCAGGCCGGCCGGTGTCCGGGCTGACCAGGCCCTGGAGCACCTGTCATGATCGGTCAACTTCTGGATACCTCCGAACCGCTCCCGTTCGACAACTTCACCGGAGTCCGCCGGGTCAGGAACGTCATGATCCCCATGCGCGACGCCACCAACCTGGCCGCCGACCTGTACATCCCGGCCCATGCCTCCCCTGATGCGGCCCTCCCGGTGGTCATGGAGTACACCCCGTACCGCAAGGACGAAGTGAACATCATGGCCAGGCGGTACTTCACGGTCCTGCCGGAGAACGACTACATCGTGGCCCGGGTGGACGTCCGGGGAACCGGGGCATCCGAAGGGATCAGCCTGGACGAGTACGTGGCCCAGGAGCAGGAGGACGGGTACGACGCCATCGAATGGCTGAGCGCCCAACCCTGGTGCGACGGCCACGTGAACATGATGGGCATCTCCTACGGCGGCTTCTCGGCCCTGCAGGTGGCCACCACAGCCCCGCCCCATCTGACCTCCATCATCCCGGTGGACTTCACCGACGACCGCTACACCGACGAGTGTCACTACCGGGGCGGCCTGCTGCGGCTCTACTACGACCTGGCCTACTACGGCGGGTTCATGGTCGCCTGGAACGCCCTGCCCCCCGACCCGGAAGCCTCCGGATCGGAGTGGGCCAGGAAGTGGGAACAGCACATGGCCCACAACGAGCCCTACATCCTCAAGTGGTACAAGCACCAGACCAACGGCCCCTACTGGCGTCAGGGCTCGGTCCGGGACAACCCCGAAGCCATCCGCTGCCCGGTGTTCATGATCGGGGGCTGGAAAGACGGCTACCCCAACCCACCACTGCGTCTGTTCGAAACCCTGAACGTCCCCCGCAAGGTCCTCATGGGCCCCTGGAACCATGCCTTCCCGGACACGGCCATCCCCGGGCCGCGGATCGACTATCTGCATGAAGTGGTCCGCTGGCTGGATTACTGGTGCAAGGGCAAGGACACCGGGATCATGGACGAACCCCCGGTCACCGTCTTCATGCAGCACGACCAGGAACCGATCGTCGACCGTCTGGAGAGCAAAGGGATGTGGCGGGCTGAAACAGCCTGGCCCCCTCCGGGGTCCCGGCACCGGGAGCTCCATCTGACCGACCACCAGGCCCTGACCTGGGAAACAGGCACGGCCGGCAGGGACATCTTTGACTACCGGCCGGATGTCGGGGTCACCGGGGGGCTCTACTCCAGCGGGATCCAGTTCGGGCTGCCCGGAGACCAGAGGCCGGACGAGGCCCTGTCCCTGACCTACACCACCGAGCCCCTGGAGGAGGACCTGCACATCCTGGGGCAGCCCAGGGCCGTGCTCCACTTCTCCTCCACGGCCAGGGTCGTCGGGGTGGCCGTGAGCCTGTGCGACATCGCCCCCAACGGCACCTCCCACCTGATCTGCAAGGGCATGCTCAACGCGACCCGGCGGGAGTCCACCTACCACCCCAGCCCCCTGACTCCGGGCGAGGTCTACGAGCTGTCCATCGACCTCGATGCCACAGCCTGGAAGTTCGAGGCCGGGCACCGCATCCGGGTCAACATTGCCGGGGCGGACTGGCCCAATGTCTGGCCCACGCCCAGGCTGTGCACGAACGACATCCACCGCGGCCCCGGCCGTCCTTCACGGCTCATCCTGCCGGCCGTCCCGGCTCAGGGCAGCGCTCAGCCTCCGACCTTCAAGCCCTCGCCGGTGACCATGCAGCGCCACTCGGATTCGCCCCAGCCCCCTGTGTGGCAGATCATCCAGGACGTGCTCACCGGCCGGACCACCTGCAAGATCAAGGTCGACAACGACTATCGGGTCAACGAGTACACGGTCCTGGAACGCACCTCCTCCGGCTCTTTTGAGGTCGATCCCAAAAACCCTGACAGGGCCAGCGCCCGGGGGAGCCACACCAAGCGGCTCAAACGCCCCAACCAGACCACTGAAGCCAGATCGGACATTGCGGTCCAGGCCACGGCATCCCATTTTCACGTCAACATCGATCTGGAGGTCAAGGTCAACAAGGCCACCACCTTCACCAAGAGATGGGTGGAGAGCATCCCCAGAGAGCTCCTGTAGCCGGCCGGCCTGACCGGATGTCCCCCTTGAAGCCCGCAGCGATCCTTGCCTGGACCGCAAAACGGGCCTGGTGCGGTCTCTGTGTCCTCATCCGGGGCGGCATCTCTGCTGTGCCGAATTCAGGATGGACGTTTCCGGACTGAAATCCTACACTTGGGGATCATTGACCACGGTTGTGCCGGGTTCGGCCGCCTGCGCGGTCAAGGGCAGATCCCTGCCGAGCCGCTCCCCTGTCCTCAGGGGACCTGGCCGCAGGTTTGAGGGGGTCTTCCATGCCCGGATTGTCATCGACACTCTTCGACCTCCAGCGTCCTGTTTCCCTGACTCCAGGAAAACGTCAAAGCCCTTGCAGGAGAACCAGCCATGACCGGAAACACGCCGCTTGCCCCGAACGACTGCGTCCTGGTGCTCATTGACCTGCAGGAAAAGCTCCTCCCGGTCATGACCGCCCGGGAGTCCGTGATCCAGAACACCGTCCGCCTGGTTCGCTTTGCCAGCATCATGGACATCCCGGTCCTGGCCTGCGAGCAGATCAAGCTCGGCAGCACCGTAGAGCAGATCTCCACCCAGTGGTCGGATGTGGAGCCCATTTCCAAGTCGACCTTTGACTGCTTCGGCGCGGACGCCTTCCTCAGCCGGCTCAGGGGCCTGGACAGGCAGACCCTGATCATCGCCGGGATCGAAGCCCATATCTGCGTGACCCAGACCGGGCTGAGCGCCCTGCGCAAGGGCTTTGTCCCCCATGTGGTCATGGACGCCACCTCGACCAGGTCCGAGCACAACCTGCCCATTGCCAGGGACCGCCTCCTGCAGTCCGGGGCCACCCTGACCTCCACCGAGATGTTCATCTTTGAATGCCTGAAGGAGGCCGGGACAGAGACCTTCAAACAGGCCTTCCCCCTGGTCAAGTGACCAGGGCCCTGTCCCCGGGAGGACGTCAGTGACCAGGATCCAGACCCTCACTTTCCACGACGTGGTTGCCAGGCTCCAAACCACGCGTCACGAGCACCATCAGCACTACCTGGCCATGTATTCCTCCTGGTATGGGGGGATCATCACCGATCCGGCCCTGATGCTGACCCCGGTGGACGACCACATGGTCCATCGCGGGGACGGCATCTTCGAGGCCTTCCGGTGCATCAGCGGCAGCCTCTACCTCCTGGGAGAGCACCTGGACCGGCTGGAACGATCAGCAGAGCTCATCCATCTGGCCTGGCCCGTGGACAGGGAGGAGCTGGAGCGGATCATCATCGAAACCGTTCGAGCCGGCGGAGCAAGGGATTGCCTGGTCCGGCTCTTCCTCTCCAGGGGGCCCGGCGATTTCTCTCCCCAGCCCTATGCCGCCATCCAGAGCCAGCTGTACATCGTGATCACCGACCTCGAGCCCTGCGACCACCGAAAGCAGGAGATCGGCTGCTCCATGCGCACGAGCGCCATCCCGATCAAGTCGACCTTTTTTGCCAACGTCAAGAGCTGCAACTACCTGCCCAATGCCCTGATGAAGAAGGAAGCGGCCGACTGCAGTGTGGACTACACCCTGGGGCTGGACGAAAAGGGGCGGATCGCGGAAGGGGGGACGGAGAACTTCGGCCTGATCACCCCGGAGGGCGAATTCCTGGTCCCGGGCTTTGAGCGCATCCTGAGGGGGACCACCCTGGTCCGGGCCATGGAGCTGGCCAGGGAGCGTCTCGGGACCAGCGGCCTGTCCAGGGTGGAGGAGGCCGACCTGTGGCCGGAGGACCTCCATCGTGCTGCTGAAGTCCTGGTTTTCGGGACCACCCAGGACGTCCTGCCCATTGTGGAGTTCGACGGCCGTCCGGTGGGAACGGGCAGGCCAGGCCCCTTCGCCGCCAGGCTCCGGGAAATGCTCCTTCAGGACCAGGCCTCAGGCAACGGCGTTTTGACACCTGTCTTCTGAGCAGGCCTTCACCCGGCCCCGCGTCCGCTCCAGGGCCTCCAGCCGGTTCACGGACGACCGGATCATCCCCAGACGGCCTGAACCACCTCCAGGGCCGACTCCAGGACCCCGGGCCTGAAGGTCCGGGCCATGGCCGCCTTGAGCATCTCCGTGGACAGGACCCGGCCCTCCGAGGCCAGAACAGCCACTGAAGCCAGGGCCAGATCCCGGGGTTTGATGCCCAGGGACCTCAAATCGGGGCTGACGACCCTGGCCGGGGTCTCTGGAATGGCCACGCCCCCGGCCCGGACGACAAGACACTCCTCGCTGAGCCCGGCGAACAGGCCCGACCTGCGGTTCACGCCCTCCTGGCCCACAGCCAGGATCGCCGTCGGCTCCTGGATTCCCGTATACAGAATCCTGGACGGGGACAGGATGACCTCGGTGTTCGAAGGCCCTCGAAGGACGGTGATGTTGTACTCGCTCTTCTGGGTCACCTGCAGGCCGCTGCTCAGCCCGGCCCTGCACAGCAGCTCGCCCGCGGTGATCACCCGCTGCCCGGCATCGCCGAGGACAACGATCTCCCTGCGGCCGGACCCAGGGTCGGGGAGTGTCGCCTCCAGGCCCTGATCCAGCTGGACCGCTTCCCTGGAGGCGGCCATTTCCCTGTAGTGACCTCCGAACTCCCTGCGCTGGTTCTTCTCGACAACGCCTGGGCACGGTGGCTCAGCTTCCAGCCTGTCATCGATGTCCCCGGGGCTGAGCTGGTTCTTCCTGGTGTAGCGGCCCGGGCAGACCCCCCAGATGTCCAGGACGGCAAAGCCCTCGAACTGGATGGCCTCCTGGAGGGTCCGGGCCAGGTCCCGGCTGTGGGCCGAGCAGCGGACGACGTACGGCGCCCCTGCTGCTTCGGCCACCTGGCAGAGGTCCATGGGCCGGTCCAGCTGGTTCAGAAAGCCGGAGCCCACGCTGGCGCTTTGCGGGGTGGTGGCCGAGTACTGCCCGCCGGTCATCCCGAAGTTGAAATTGTTCAGGACCAGCAGGGTCATGTCCAGGTTCCGGCGGCAGGCGCTGAGGAGGTGCGCCCCGCCGATGCCCAGGCCGCCGTCCCCCATGGTCACGACGAGGTTCAGCTCCGGTCTGGCCATCTTCAGCCCTGCGGCATAGGTCAGGGCCCGGCCGTGCAGCCCGTGCAGGGCGTGGGTGTGGAAAAAGGTGTCGAACAGGCCTGAACAGCCGATGTCGCTGACCAGGGCCACCTGACTGCCCGTGAGGCCCAGGGACTGGAAGGCCCGGTCCAGGGCCCTGGCCACCCTTTCGTGGGAACATCCCGGACAGAAGGCCGGGGGCCTGTCAGTGTTCAGCAGATAGGCGCTCATCCTGCACCGCCTCCATGATCTCGCCCGGGGTGATGAGCTGGCCGTTCATCCGGCCCAGAAAGCGGACCGGCTTGGGTTTGAGGACCCGCTCGACCTCGTTCACCAGCTGCCCCAGATTCATCTCCACCACCAGAACCTGTTCCGCCCTGGCGGCTCTGGCTGCGATGACCGCTTCGGGAACAGGCCAGAGGGTCTGCAGGACGAGCAGGGAAGCCTGGACGCCCCGGTCCAGGAGCTGTTCCAGAGCGGACCGGGCAGCCCTGGCCGTGACCCCGTAGGTCAGGATCATGACCCTGGCCTGCTGCGAACCCTCGAACACGGAGAAGGTGAAGCTGTCCACGGCTGCCAGCAGCTTGCGCTGGAGTCTGGCGACGCAGGCCCCGATGGCCTCGGGGTCGGTGGTGATGTACCCGTCCGGGCCATGGGTGGAAGAGGTCTGGCGGACCAGGGTCTGCCCCCCCATGGGCAGGAAGGCCGGGACGTCCTGGCCTGGACCGGCGGCAAAGGGCAGAAAAGGTCCCGGGCCCTGGAAGGCAGCCCTGTCCTTGACCTCAGGCCTGGGCAGGGCCTGCAGGTCGATGCCCTCCCTGGTCAGGCCGACCTCCTTGTTCGACGCCACAAAGACCGGGCAGCGGTAGGTCTCGGCCAGGTTGAAGGCCTGCCTGGTCAGCCGGTAGCAGTCCACCGCGTCTGCCGGGGCCAGAACGATCACCGGCATTCCGCCGCTGCAGCCCCAGCGCAGGAACTGGATATCCCCGTCCGCCGCCCTGGTGGCCGATCCCGTGGACGGCCCCAGTCTCTGGACATCGACAATGACCACCGGGATTTCGCTGCCGATGGCAAAGGACAGGTGCTCGCTGTACAGGCTGATCCCCGGCCCGGAAGTGGCCGTCATGACCTTGTGCCCGGCCATGGAGGCCCCCAGGCACATGCCGATGGACGCGATCTCGTCCTCCCCCTGGAGGCAGACGCCCCCGGCCGGGGGCAGGATCTCGAGCATGGCGTTGAAGATGCCGGTGGCCGGCGTGATCGGGTAGCCGGCAAAAAAGCGGCACCCGGCGTCATGGGCTGCCCAGGCCACGGCCTCGTTGCCGTCCATGAGGTGCATTCCCATGTGCGATCCTCCCTGCATGCCCCCCCAGCAAAGGGGGCACGGTTCCTCAAAGCGTCTCCGGTAACTCCTGCGGCCCGGTTTTTCCAAAAAACCAATCCCGACTCGAAAAAGGGGAGCTTCCCTGCTCATCCAGATTTCGCCAGGATTCGCCGCTCCCAGGGTCTTGCCGGCCGCTCCGACCTTGCGGCCCAAAGAGCGGGTCGGCCTGCCTGCGGCAGCGCCGACCTGGGGTGATTTATCCTTCTTCTTTTTCATCCCGTCAAGATCGGGGTTTACTTTTGATCCTGGATGAATACAATACCCGCCTGATCTGGACTGCTGATCACCATGGACGTCTGCCGGACGCTGCAGGAGGACGAGGAGCATGGCCATCAAAGGCTTGGATTTTTTCAGACTTGACGACGACTACACCGATCAGGAAAAGCTGATCAGAAAGTCTGTCCGCGAATACCTGGACAGAGAGATCCGGCCTCAGGTCAACGAGGCCTTTCATCAGGAAGTGCCCCTGGATTTTCAGAGCATCGGCCGGACCATGGGCGAGCTGGGCATGCTCGGGGCCTTTCTGCCGGAAAAGTACGGCTGCCCCGGGGCCAACTACGTGGAGTTCGGGCTCATCTGCCAGGAGGTCGAACGGGTGGACAGCGCCCTGCGCAGCTTCGTGGCCGTGACCAGCGGCCTGGTCATGTATCCCATCTTCGCCTTTGGGTCTGAGGAACAGAAGATGAAGTGGCTGCCCGGGCTGGCCAGCGGCGAGATCATCGGCTGTTTCGGCCTGACCGAGCCCAACCACGGCTCGGACCCCGGGAGCATGGAGACAACGGCCCGATGGGACGGCCAGGCATGGATCCTCAACGGGAGCAAGACCTGGATCACAGAAGCCGACATCGCCGATATCGCCGTGGTCTGGGCCAAGGATGTCCAGGACGGCCGGATCAAGGGCTTTGTGGTCGAAAAGGACACCCCGGGCTTCACCCGTTCCCAGCTGACCATGAAAGGCTCCATGCGGGCCGGAGGGGTTGGCGAGCTCGGGCTGGTCAACTGCCGGGTCCCTGAGAGCAACAGGCTGGACAAGGGACAGGGACTGCGCTCCCCGCTGAAGTGTCTGAACCAGGCCAGGTACGGGATCTCCTGGGGGGCTCTGGGGGCGGCCGCAGACTGTTTTGAAACCGCCCTGGCCTACACCCGGGAGCGGACCCAGTTCGGGTCCCCCATCGCTTCCTTTCAGCTGGTCCAGGACAAGCTGGTCACCATGTTCATGGACATCTCCAAGGGCCAGCTCGTGTCCTACAGGGTGGGCCGGCTCATGGACCAGGGCAGGTCCATCCCGGAGCAGATCTCCTTTGCCAAGAAGAACAACGTGGCCGTGGCCCGAAAATGCGCCAGGGTGGCCAGGGAGCTCCTGGGGGCCAACGGCATCTCCCTGGACTACTCCCCCATCAGGCACATGGCCAACATCGAGAGCGTCTACACCTATGAGGGCACCGACGACATTCACACCCTGATCCTGGGCAGGCATGTGACCGGTTTGCAGGCCTTCACCCCGGGGTGACACCTGCCCGGCTGAACCAACGAGCAAGGGCCTGGGAAGACGATCCCAGGCCCTTTTTTTTGAAGCTCATACGAGCTTTGCCGCTGACTGGGCTGACATCCTCAACCCGACACCTGAAACCAAAAGCAGGTTTCCTGCAAGAGGCCGAGCCCCTCAGACGATCCCCTGATCGATCATGGCATCCACCACTTTGACGAAGCCGGCGATATTGGCCCCGTTCATGTAGTTCAGAGGCGTGCCGTACTCCTCGGCCGCTTCCAGGCAGATGCGGTGGATGTTCTTCATGATCACCTTCAACCGGTCGTCCACCTCCTCCCTGGTCCAGCTCAAGCGCATGGAGTTCTGGGTCATCTCCAGGCCGGAGACCGAAACGCCACCGGCATTGGCCGCCTTGCTCGGGCCGAACAGGACCCCGTTGTCCAGGAAGATGTCGATGCCTTCAGGCGTGGTGGGCATGTTCGCCCCTTCCGAGACCAGGCCGACCTTGTTCTTGACCAGGTTCTGCGCGTCCTGTCCGTTGATCTCGTTTTCCGTGGCGCTGGGAAAGGCGCAGTCCGCTGGATGGTCCCAGATGGGATTGTGGCCCATTCCGGCATCAAAAGGCACATACTGGGCCGAGGGGTACTTGTCCGCATATTCGCTGATCCGCCCCCGGCGGACGTTCTTCAGGAGCTTGACATACTCCAGCTTGCCCCGGTCAATGCCGCTCTCATCGTAGACATAGCCCCCGGAATCGGACAGGGTGACCACCCTGGCCCCGAGCTCGAGGAGCTTCTCGGTCGTGAACTGGGCCACGTTGCCGGACCCGGACACGAGGCAGGTCTTGCCCTCCAGGGTCTCGTTCCTCTCCGCCAGCATTTCGGCCGCAAAATAGACCACGCCGTAGCCGGTGGCCTCCGGCCGGATGAGGCTGCCGCCCCAGTCCAGGCCCTTCCCGGTCAGGACCCCGACGAACTCGTTCCTGATCTTCTTGTACATCCCGAACAGGAATCCGATCTCCCTGCGGCCCACGCCGATGTCGCCGGCCGGGACGTCCGTGTTCGGCCCGATGTGCCGGTAGAGCTCAAGCATGAAGTTCTGGCAGAAGCGCATGACCTCGGCGTCGGACTTGCCCTTGGGGTCGAAGTCCGAGCCGCCCTTGCCGCCGCCCATGGGCAGCGAGGTCAGGGCGTTCTTGAAGGTCTGCTCAAAGGCCAGGAACTTGAGGATTCCCAGGTTGACCGACGGGTGAAACCTGAGCCCGCCCTTGAATGGTCCCAGGGCGCCGTTCATCTCCACCCGGAATGCACGGTTGACGTGGACTTCACCCTGGTCGTCCATCCAGGGGACCCGGAACTGAATGACCCTCTCCGGCTCAACGATCCGTTCCAGAATCTTGACCCGCTGGTATTCCTGGTTCTTGTCCAGAACCGGCTTGATGGATTCGGCCACCTCGCTCACAGCCTGGTGAAACTCCTTCTGCTCCGGATCTCTGGCCTTGACGATCTCCATGATTGTCGACATCTCGCTCTCCTTTGTCTGTGTTCCTGTCCTGGTCTCCCCCCGGCCTTCAGCGGCCGGAAAAATGAAACAGCCCGACCCTGCGGGCTGCGATCGGCGTGTTGCCCACAGGCCTATGCCCTGGCTATTGGAATGTCAAGGAAGACAAGGTGATGAAAAAAGCGGCCCCAGCCTTGTTGCCCCCTGCATCCAGTGCTAGTCTGCCATGCATGAAGCAGGAAGCTGATGACGGCCTGCTCTTGAGGAGCCGGACCGTTCAGGCCAGGTTGCGCACCCCCTCAGGCCAGGAGGTGGACCTGCCCGTCGAGATCAGGACCAGCCCGGTCACCGGGCGGACCTGCCGGATCGCTCTCAGCCGCAGCAGGGAGCGGGAACCCGGGACCGAGAGCCTGCCCGGGCCTCCCCCCGGAGCTGCCGATGAGGCAACATGCCCCTTTTGTCCCCCCCGGCTTGAGGACATGACCCCCAGACTGCGCACCGACCTCTTTGACGTCGACCGGCTGGAGCTGGGAAGCTCGACTCTGTTTCCCAACCTCTACCCATACGGCCCCTTTTCCGCCGTCAGCCTCTTCGACTCCGCGCACTTTGTGGAGATCGGCACCGCCTCCCGCGACTCCTATGCGGCAAGCCTCAAGAACTGCATCGCCTATCTGGCCCGCATCAAGGCTGCCCAGCCGGATGTCAGGCACATGGCCATCACCCAGAATCACCTCCCTTCGGCCGGGGGCTCTCTGGTCCACCCCCACCTGCAGGTCAATGCCGAATCCATCCCGGCCAACCATCAGCGGACCATCAGCCAGCGCGCGGCATCCTTTCATGCCCGGACCGGCCGGCTGATCTTTTCAGAGCTGCTGGATCTGGAAAAGGCGAACGGTTCTCGAGTCATCGGCCGGACAGGGAGCTGGGAGTGGCTGGCCGCCTTTGCCCCGGAAGGCTTCTTTGAGATCTGGGGGCTCCTCCCCGGGCAGACCTCCCTCTTTGACCCTTCACCAGAGGTGTGGGGGGATCTGGCCCAGGGCATCCTCAATGTCCAGCGCTTCTACCGCAGCCTGAACCGCAACAGCTACAACCTCGGGCTGCTCTCCTTTGAGGATCGGGAGAGCCGGCTGGAGCTGCGGGCCGTGATCATGGCCCGGTCCAACTACGCCCCCTGGGTTCGCAACGACCACACCGGCTTCGAGGTCATGCTCGGGGACATGACCACCTTCACCGCCCCCGAGGACACCGCTGCCCGGGCCAGGGCCTTTTTCACCCCCTGAAGTGCTTCCCCTGCCACAGCTCCCGCTGAGCCATGGACTCGTGAATGGCCTGGAGGTTGGCCTGTTTCTCCAGGGACCACTCCGGGGCCACGAGCTCTTCAGGATGCGGGTCGCCGGTCAGGCGCTGGATGATCGTCCCCGGGGGCAGCAGGCTCAGGAAGTCCCCCACCAGGCCGGCGTACTCCTGCCTGCTCAGGCACCTGTAGTCCCCGGCCTGGTGCATGGCCTGCAGCCTGGTGCCCCTGACCACGTAGAGCAGGTGCAGCTTGACCGCCTCCACGCCAAGCCGGGCCAGGAATCTGGCCGTGTCCATCATCCGGGCATGGCTCTCCCCCGGAAGGCCGAGAATGACGTGGGCGCAGACCGGCAGCCCCCTGGCCCTGGTCCGTTCCACGGCAGAGACGAAGTCGTCCACCTTGTGGCCGCGGTTGATGCGTTCCAGGGTCGCGTCGTGGGCCGACTGCAGCCCGAGCTCCAACCAGATCACCCCCTGAGCGCGCAGCCCGGCCACCCGGTCCAGAATGTCGTCCGGCACGCAGTCCGGCCTGGTTCCGATGGTCAGCCCGACCATGTCGGGCAGGGCCAGGACCTCCTGGTACATGGCCATCAAGGCCGGCAGCGGCGCATAGGTGTTGGTGAAGGATTGAAAATAGCCCAGGAACTTGGCAGCCTTGTATCTCTTGCGCAGAAAGGACTGGGCTGAGAGGACCTGGTCGGTCAGGCTCTTTCCGGCTCCGGCCGCACCAGTGCCCGAGCCTCTCGGGTTGCAGTAGATGCACCCCCCCCTGCCGATCGTGCCGTCCCGGTTGGGGCAGCTCAGTCCGGCGTCCAGGCTGATCTTCTGCACCCGGCAGCCGAAGGTCTCTCTGAGGTAGGCGTTGAAGTCCCGGTAGGGTTTGTCCAGCATGATTGACTCTCCGGTCTGGTCCATTCTATGACATGGTGATCGCGGGAAGGCAACTCGAGATGCGTGGCAGAAGTCTGCCCCTTGGGACTCCGGGGGTGAGGGGGTCTTTCTCGAGCCTCTGTGGAAAAGACAACTGCATGGTTGAATCAGGTTGAGGAGGGTGAATAAGGTTGAGACCAAAACACACTCAACCTTCTCAACCCTTTCAGCATTCTCAACCTCTTCACATATTGCGCTCAGGCGGCACGGCTTTTCTGCCAGAGTCCATATCGAACCTCAAATCCTCGAGCCTTCACGCATGAGTTCTTCATACGACGTCATCGTCATCGGGGGCGGGCATGCCGGGTGCGAGGCCGCCCTGGCCGCAGCCAGGATGGGCTGCAGGACCCTGCTCCTGTCCATCACCCTGGACACGGTGGCCCACATGCCCTGCTCCCCCTCCATCGGCGGCATCGGCAAAGGGCATCTGGTCAAGGAAATCGATGCCCTGGGCGGGGAGATGGCCCGGGTCACGGACCGGACAGCCATCCAGTTCAGGCGCCTGAACACCCGCAAGGGGCCGGCGGTCCAGGGAACGAGGACCCAGAACGACAAGACCCGCTATCGGACGATCATGAAGCACGTCCTGGAGACCACCCCCAACCTGGAGCTCAAGCAGCGCCTGGTCTGCTCCCTGGCCCTGGAAGGCTCGAGGGTGGCGGGAATCGTGGACGAGTACGGGGACATGTTTGCCGCTCCGGCCGTTGTCCTGGCCGGGGGGACGTTCCTCCACGGCCGGATCCACATCGGGTCCAGGTGCATCCAGGCCGGAAGGGCGGGCGAGTTCCCCTCCAACGAGCTTCCGGACCAGCTCAGGGAGCTGGGGTTCGAGCTGGGCCGGATGAAGACCGGGACCCCGGCCCGCCTGAACCGCAGGAGCATCGATTTTTCCAAGTTTGAAGAGCAGGTCGGCGACCTCGAGCCCCGGCCCTTTTCCCTGTTCACGGAGGCCGTTTCCCAGCCCCAGGTCTCCTGCTTCTTCGGCCGGACCCGCATCAGGACCCACGAGGTCATCAAGGAGCACATCTCCCTCTCCCCCCTGTATGACGGGACCATCAAGGGGGTCTCGGCCAGGTACTGCCCCTCCCTGGAAGACAAGATCATGAAGTTCCCGGACAAGGAGTTCCACCACATCATCCTCGAACCCGAGGGGCTGGACACGGAAGAGATCTATGCCAGCGGGACAGGCAACTCCCTGCCCATCGAGATCCAGAACCGGCTCATCCGCACGGTGTCCGGGCTGGAGGAGGCGGAGATCATGCGCCCGGCCTACGCCATCGAGTACGACTACATCCTGCCCACCCAGCTCTACACCACCCTGGAGACCAAGCTGGCCAGAGGCCTCTACCTGGCCGGGCAGGTCAACGGGACCTCAGGCTATGAGGAGGCCGCGGCCCAGGGGCTGTGGGCCGGGATCAACGCCGCCTGCCAGGTCCAGGGCCGGCCCCCCTTTGTTCTGGACCGGTCCGAGGCCTACATGGGGGTCATGGTCGACGACCTGGTGGTCAAGGGGGTCAACGAGCCCTACCGCATGTTCACCTCCAGGGCCGAGTACCGGCTCCTGCTCCGGGAGGACAACGCCGACCTGCGGCTGCTGGAAAAGGGATTCCAGCTCGGCCTGCACGCCAGGCAGACCCTGCAGGAGCTCAAGGGGCGAAAGGAGGCCATCGACCGGGAGCTCGAACGCTGCCGGCAGACGATCGTCAAACCTTCCGGGGAGCTCAACGCCGCCCTGGAGGACAGGGGGTCCCAGCCCCTCCAGACCGGGGTCCTCCTGGCCAAGCTCCTGAAGCGCCCCGAGCTGGGCTACGGCGACCTGGAGCCCTTTGCCCCGCCGCCGTTCGCCCTGCCCCGGTCGGTCAAGGAACAGGTGGAGATCCAGTGCAAGTACGAGGGGTACCTGCAGCGCCAGACGTCGGAAGTCGGCAAGTTCAAGGACCTGGAGCAGGTATCCCTGCCCGTGGACTTCCCCTACGATCAGGTCCCCGGCCTGACCAACGAACTCCGGGAGAAGCTCGTCAGCCTCAAACCCCGCTCCCTGGGTCAGGCCTCGAGGATTCCCGGCATGACCCCGGCCGGCCTGAGCCTCCTCAGGATCGCCCTCAAGAGGGGGGGGCCTGGCCTGAAGCCGATCTCAAAAAATGACCTGGAGGGCCTATGGTCAGAGACGTCCTGAACAGGTTGAGCATCGCTTTTGCGGCCGGCTGCTTCGGGGGGCTGCTGAACAGCCTCGTGGTCTGGGCCTTCGGGGCCTACGGCCTCAGCGGGGCCCTGGGGGTGGCCATCGCGCCGCCTCTGACAGCCCAGTGGCTCTACCCCAGGATCGTCTGGGGAGGGATCTGGGGCTGGCTCTTCTTCATCCCCTTCAAGAAGAGCCGCCCTGTGCAGAGGGGGCTCATCTTCAGCCTCGGGCCGACCCTGGTCATGCTCCTGGTCGTCTTTCCCTACCAGCTGCACAAAGGTCTTTTCGGCCTCGAGCTCGGGCTGCTGACCCCGCTCCTGGTGATCGTCTTCAATGCCGTCTGGGGGCTTGGCGCGGTGGCCTGGCTGCGCTGGGTGCACCGGAGGAGCTGAGAGGAGGGGCTGAAAGGGTTGCTGCAGCAGGAAGCTGCTCAGACGAGAGCTGCCCTTCGCGCCGTGGCGACAAGCGGGGCCATGGCCTGCAGCCCGCCCGGAGTCGAAACCCGGCCACCAAGATCATCACCGCAAAACTTGACAATGATCGTTCTCTGATGGCAGGCGGTGCGGCCTGCCATCAGAGAACGATGTCCACCGGATGCTGATCTTTCTTCCTGGCAATGATCTCGCCGATGACCCAGGCCTGCTCCTTGAGGCCCTGGAGGCGAAGCAGGACGTCTTCATGCACGTCCCGGCTGACAATGAGCACCATTCCCAGCCCGCAATTGAAGACCTGGAGCATCTCCGGCCAGCTCAGCTGCCCGATCTCCTTGAGCCACTGAAACACCGGGGCCTTGGGCCAGCTGTTGAAATCGACCCTGGCCCGGACGCCCCTGGGCAGAATCCGGGGCAGGTTGTCGTAAAAACCGCCGCCCGTGATGTGCACAATGCCCCTGATCTCAAAATCCCGCAGGAGATTCAGCACCGTTTTGACATAGATCCTGGTCGGTTCCAGCAGGGCCTGGCCGATGGTCGTCTCATCCCCGGGCAGGGTCCTCTGGAGATCGATCTCCTGCTCCCTGATCAGCTTGCGCACCAGGGAGAATCCATTGGAGTGCAGGCCTGAGGATCCCAGACCGATGATGACGTTGCCCACACCGATGCTCGACCCGTCCACGATCCTGGAGTTGTCCACCAGACCGACGCTGAAGCCGGAGAGGTCGTACTCCCCGGGCTGGTAAAAACCGGGCATCTCGGCCGTCTCCCCCCCGAGCAGGGCGCACTGGGCCTGCCTGCACCCTTCGGCGATCCCGGCAATGACCTGTTCGGCCTGCTCGACATCCAGACCGCCTGTGGCCAGGTAGTCGAGAAAGAAGAGCGGTCTGGCCCCATGAACCACGATATCGTTCACGTTCATGGCCACCAGGTCGATGCCGATGGTCTCGTGCCTGTCGAGGTCAAAAGCGATTTTGAGCTTGGTCCCCACACCGTCGGAGGAGGAGACCAGCACCGGGCTGGTGGTCTGGCTGAGGTCGAGCTTGTACATCCCGGCAAAGAGCCCGATGTCTGAGATGACGCCCTTGGTGTGCGTTGAGGCTGCCATGGCCTTGATCCGCTGCACGAGCGTGTTGGCAGCTTCCAGATTGACCCCGGCTTCCCTGTAAGCCTTGCTCCGATCGTCCATTGCGTCCTTCCTCATACCCAGGCCTGTTGTTGATGAGCTTTCTGGCCAGGACCGGCCGTTCGCCGCCATGGCGGGCCGGAAAGGGCCTGATCCCCTTTATGGAGGAAGTATAATTTTTTGAACCGCAGATTTCAAGAAAAAAAGACCCCATTTGCAGGGCGGTCGATGATCGCGCAGCCATTTGACAAATTTTTTCAAACATCATTACTCTGTGCATGAATCACGACCGACCGTCGCTGACCTGTGTGCCCATAGTTCAGCGAGCCTTGTCTCTTTTCATCTATCTGACGCCTGCATCCGCCCGAGCCAGGGTCTCCAGGCGATCACCGGTCAAGAAGGAGGTCAGCCATGCATGCCGCCCGCCTCTGGCGCCGCAAAGACAATCAATCGCTGCAGTGCCGGCTCTGCAGCCACTACTGCCGTTTGGAACCGGGTGAATTCGGCACCTGCGGCGTTCGGGTCAACCAGGACGGCCAGCTCATGACCCTGGTCTACGATGCCGTGGCCGCCATGAACGTCGACCCCATCGAAAAAAAGCCCCTCTATCACTTCCTGCCCGGGAGCCAGAGCTTCTCCATCGGGACCATGGGCTGCAACCTGTCCTGCGAGTTCTGCCAGAACGACACCCTGTCCCAGACCCCGAAGCAGACCCACCGGGTCCAGGGCGAGTCGGTCCCCCCGGAGAGGATCGTGGCCGCTGCCCAAAGATACCGGGCGGCCAGCATCTCCTACACCTATTCCGAACCGACCATCTTTTTCGAGCTCATCCAGGACACCGCTTCCCTGGCCAGGCAGCACAACCTGAAAAACGTTCTGGTGACCAACGGCTTCATGAGCCCGGACTGCCTGCAGGAGCTGGGCTCCCTGGTGGATGCGGCCAATGTGGACCTCAAGGCCTTCACCGACGAGTTCTACACCGGATACTGCGGGGCCAGGCTCAAGCCGGTCCTGCAGAATCTGAAGCACATTCGGGACCTGGGCTGGTGGCTGGAGGTGACCACCCTGATCATCCCCGGGCTGAACGACAACCCCGGAGAACTCAGGGAACTGGCGGACTTCATCGTCACTGAGCTGGGCCCGGACACCCCCTGGCACATCTCCAGGTTCCATCCGGCCTATCACATGCTGGACCGCCCCCCCACACCGGTCCAGACCCTGGAGGGGGCCTTTCAGACCGGCCTGGACGCAGGGCTGAAGTTCGTCTATCTGGGCAACGTCCTGGGCCACGATGCCTCATCCACCATCTGCCCGGGCTGCGGCCGGACCGTCATCGACCGCCGGGGATTTTCCACCTCCTCGACCCATCTGGACCAGGGCGCCTGCAGCTTCTGCGGGGCCGCGATTCCGGGCGTCTGGTCGGCAGACTGACCCGACGCCCCCTTCGACTCTTGCCTGGAAGCGCAAATTCAGGTAGGTTGTATTTTTATCGGGAAGTGGCGCAGTCTGGTAGCGCACCTGCCTTGGGAGCAGGGGGCCCCCGGTTCAAATCCGGGCTTCCCGACCAAAAAATTCAAGGCCTTGCAGAAACGACTGCAAGGCCTTTTTCGTTGGGAGGTAGCATTTTGGGTAACGCAACGCAAAAAAGATAGGTTAAAGCGGAAGTTGACAGCCTCTCCTGGCCCTGAGGGCTTTTGTCATGTGAAGGAATTTAAACGAAGACTCCACACCATCGTTCAAAGTTTGCCCAAGCAATCGATAGCCATAGTCTTGTGACTAAAGCATTTTTCACCTATCAGCATCAAGCGGAGGGAAAGGTAGATCTTGTTCAGAAAATAGTTCGACATTTCTATGCTATTTGACGAGATATTTCCTGGTATGAGAATTCCCAAAGACCTGCATTATCTTTTGCATGCTCGATAGTCATGCTGACAATATTCCCTTTTCCGTCAAGGTCCACATAAATATTTTCGCTTATTTCTTTCGTCTCCTGGACAGCTTTGTCTGTAAATTCTATGTGAGCTGTATCCGTATCTGAAAAATATTTAACCCTCATGGCTTATTCCTCCTTAAAGGACCTATCAAAAAATGCATTATGCACTGTTTCGCCATCATCAAGCAATATAACCCGCAAAAATTTTTCAACCTCTGGTATCCAAGCCCACTTTCTGATCCTTCCATCGGATTGCACTTCAATTTTTTCGGGTTTCTGAATAACTGCTTTGATCCAATCGTCCTTAATCTGTGCGCGATCGAGGCGTTTTCTCGTATAATCAAAATATTGTGTTGTTTTCATTTGTCAAAATTCAAAAGGTATGGAATATGCTGACAGTTGAGGCAGGCGATTTGACCGGCAACGGAGGAAAGGCCACCACGTCAAGTTTTCCAACATACCTTGTTCTTTTAGCATTCAGTTGGTTCCCAGTCAATTTCGGTAAGGATCTGGCTCAGGCAAAACTTCGTGCCACAATCTGCAGCTTTCCTCGAAATTGGCCGTGAGCCCCTTTCTGTCGCCATTCCTCATTCAATGTTTCTTTAGGACTCCTGAAACTCCATAACAGTATAGGCAGGACTGATCGTGAAGCTCATGGACCCGACAAGGATCTCTTCCTCTCAGACCAGAAGAGAGCATGGGGACAGGCTAAAAATTGACACTCTACCCACCCAACCTATTCT
>CAZNIP010000057.1:0-1618 GCA_964573115.1 uncultured Desulfohalobiaceae bacterium
TCAGACGATGATCTCCGGGACCTCCATTTTGCCCTTGCGGAACAGGCTCAGAAAGGCCTTGACCACGTCAGGGTCGAACTCGCTGCCCATGCCGGTCTCGATGGCCTCCTTGGCCTTGAGCGGCGGCATGCCCTTGCGGTAGGGCCGGTCGCTGACCATGGAGTCGTAGGCGTCGGCCACGGCGATGATCCTGGCCCCGAGGGGGATTTCCGTGCCCTTGATGCCGTGGTAGCCGCTGCCGTCAAAACGGTCGTGATGGGCCAGGATCATCGGCAGGATCCGTCTCAGGGATCCCCTGATGGGGTCGAGCATGGTCACCCCGGAATCGACGTGGGTTCGGATTTTCTGGAACTCCTCGTCGTTGAGCTGGGCGGCCTTGTACAGGATTTCCCGGCCGACATCCAGCTTGCCGATATCGTGGATCAGGGCGGCGTCGCGGATATCCTCGACATTGTTGCGGTCCAGGCCCAGCTCCCGGGCCAGGTCTGAGGCGTAGATGGAGACCCGGTAGGAGTGGTTCTGGGTGTACTTGTCCTTGGCGATGAACTGCTGAAGGATGGTCAGGATGCCCTTGTAGGTCTGACGCAGCTCGACAAAATGCTTTTCGTTCTTTTCATAGAGCGTGCCCATGGCGTAGCCGGTGACCACGAGAATGCCGCCCCAGACCACGAGCTCCAGCCAGCGATCCATGGGCACCTGCAGGTAGGCGTTCTCATCGAACTGCAGGGGGTTGAAGTAGGCCACCAAAAGGACCAGGAAGATGGAGGCGAAGGCGGTCAGGGTTGCGTGGCGGCGCCCGAAGAAATAGGCAGAGAAGATCGTCGGGATGTAGTAAAAGCCCAGGACCATCTGGTTGGATGAGAGCAGGACATTCAGGACGGCTGAGATGAGGATGATGCTCAGCACGAGCCAGATCTCCTTGTTCACCTCAGACAGCTTGTCCAGCACCCGCCTGGCATCCAGCCCCTTTTGCTTCTGGAGCGGTTCGTAGGTCCCATGGCCGGCAGGCTGGTGTGGAGGGATGTTCTGCATTTTGGCCATGATCTCTTTCTGGTGCTCGTGGAACTGGACGTAGTACCCGTGCAGGTTTTCAAAGACCGGCTCGGACTCCGAGACCTCGGTTCGGTGGATGACCTTCCCGCCGATTTGCACCTCCGCGTTCTCCAGGCGGAAAAAGATGGTCACGTTGGACCCATCATCGGGCAGGGCGTTCGATTCGACCATGGCCCCTTCCAGGGAGAGGTCGAGGATGCGGCCGCTGTAGGTGGCGTCCTGCCAGACGATCCGGCAGGGGGAAAACAGGTCCCAGCGGGGGTTCTTCCTGCGTTCGTCGATCTGGGGTTCCTGCAGGGAGGATGATTGTGCAGAGCTCATCGCATGTCCGTCATCGTAAAAGAGAGGTTTCGCTCGGATTCGAACGTGGAAAGGGCCTTGAGCTGTGCCAGGCAGAAGGTCGGCCTCAGGTCAGACACGGGCGACCCCCAGGCTTCAACGTCTTCATTGGAATGCCTGGGCTTGATAGGACAGATTTTCATTCCTAGTTTCGGGAATATGCTCGATACGATCACAAAAAGCAAAAACCAGACTGCAAAAGGAGGTTTTTCAGCGGCCCCCAGGC
>CAZNIP010000057.1:1718-19838 GCA_964573115.1 uncultured Desulfohalobiaceae bacterium
GCACGGCTATGACCGGGAGCTGACAGCCATCAACCGCCCTCTTTCAGCCAGGCCTTCGAGTCAGCTCTCGCCGAGCTCTTTCTCCCTGACATCGTGGACGACTTGAGCCTGGAGGTCCTGCAGGCCCTGACTCAGCTCCACCGGGTACTGGGCAGGGTTTTCCAGGGCCCTGCAGGCCGGATCGAGCCGATTCAGCTCCTCCCGGCAGCGTTCCCGGATGACGTTCAGGGGCTCTGGTTCAAAGGTCCTCTGACCCGAGCGCATGACCTCCTGGAGCAGGGGGTCGCCGTCCAGGTCTTCATGGCGAAGGCCAATGACGTCCTTGTGCAGGCTGTCCCTGTCCTGGATTCTGAAGACCTGCTTTTCTTCCACCAGGGTCTTTTTGCCTGAGCTGAGCTTGAGCACAGGGTGCCCGGCATACTTGACCAGCTTGTAGGCGATGTCCGAGAAGGGGGCATCTGCAGACACCCCCATCTTGGTCCCCACCCCAAAGGCGTCGATTCTGGCCTTTTGCTCGATGGTCCTCTTGATCTTGAACTCGTCAAAGGCCCCGCTGGCAAAGATCTGGACATACTCCAGACCTTCCCGGTCAAACAGGCCCCTGACCTGCCTGCTCAGCTCCGCCATGTCCCCGCTGTCCAGGCGGACCCCTCTGAGCTGTCGGCCCTCGGCTTCCATCTCCCTGGCCACCTGGATGGCCTTCTGCGCTCCGGAGAGGGTGTCGTAGGTGTCGATGAGCAGGACCGTGTTCTGGGGAAAGGTCCGGGCAAAAGAGCGGAAAGCGTCCAGCTCGTCTTCGAAGCTGGTCACAAAGGAGTGGGCCATGGTCCCGGAAACCGGTATGCCGTACTCTTTTCCGGCCAGGACATTGCTCGTTCCGTTGAGCCCCCCGATGTAGCCGGCCCTGGCCATGCCCATGCCGGCATCAGCCCCCTGGGTCCGTCGGAGGGAGAAGTCGATCAGCCCTCTGCCCTGGGCCGCCTGGACGCAGCGGGAGGCTTTGGTGGCCAGGATGACCTGGAGGTTGATGACGTTGATGATGAAGGTCTCCACGATCTGACCCTGGATGATGGGGGCCGTGATCTCCAGGACAGGTTCGTCCTTGAAGAACAGCCGGCCTTCGGGGATGGCCTGGACATGACCCTGGAAACGCATGGCCTGCAGGTCATGGAGGAAGTCGGGTGTGAAGAGCCCAGTGGATTCGAGGTAGTCCAGGTCATCCTGGCTGAAGCTGAACCCTTCCAGAAAGGACAGGACCTCCTCCAGTCCAGCACTGATGAAGTACCCCCGGTTTGGCGGATAGTCCCTGATGAACAGGCTGAAGGTGGCCGGCTCGAACATGCCCTCCCGGTGATAGGCGGCAGCCATGGTCAGCTCGTACAGGTCGGTCAGCAGAGCCGTTGATTGCGGTTTCAAGGTTTCCCTCTCCTTGTTTTGAAAATCTATTCAGCCCGTGACCTGCCATGATTTTCCCGGCGGCACAAGACTCGAATCCGATGATGGTTCGAATTCCCGGCGACCCAGCAGGACCGCGTGTTGACACCCGTCCCTCAGGCAACTATGACTTGGCTTCAGTTGAAAAAGGCGTTCTTCAGCAAAGCGCTCCTCCAGGAAATGAATTCATCTGCATTTCGCGGACAACACTCGAGACCCTGAAGCCGTTTTGCCCTGAGCCGGGACTGACTGGGCTCAACATTGGGGAGAACACTCTTGAATCAATCCAATCAGCGCAAGCCGGCTTTCGCCCTGGGAACTCAAGATGTCCTGGAGCACTTCCGGGTCGATCCAGAACAGGGGCTGGCAGCCAAGGAGGCCGGAGAACGCCTGCAGAGCTCCGGCCCGAACGCCTTCCGCCGCGCCAAATCCAGGAGTGGTCTGCGGATCTTTCTGGATCAGTTCAAGAGCATGGTCATCATCGTTCTGGTCATTGCCGGGGCGGTAGCCTTCACCTTCCAGCACTGGGCCGAGGGCCTGGCCATCCTGGCCGTGCTCCTGATCAACGCCGGCATCGGGTTCATGACCGAGTGGAGAGCGGTGCGCTCCATGGAAGCCCTGCGGGCCATGGGCAGGGACACCATCAGGGTCCGGCGGGACGGGCAGGAGATCGACCTGAACACCGAGTCGCTGGTTCCCGGGGACATCGTCATTCTGGAGGGTGGTGATTTTGTCCCGGCTGATATCCGGCTCCTGGAGTCCAACGCCATCCAGGTCAACGAAGCCCCCATGACCGGGGAGTCCCTCCCGGTGTTCAAGAGCGTCGAACCCGTTGCGGCAGAGTCTCTTCTGGCCGAAAGGACCAGCATGGTTTTCAGGGGGACGACCCTGACCCAGGGCTCGGGGCACGGCGTGGTCACGGCCACCGGCATGCAGACCGAACTCGGGCGGATCTCCGAGCTGGCCGAGAGTGCCGAGGAAGAGGCCACCCCTCTCCAGAAGCGATTGGACCAGCTTGGTCGCAGGCTGGCCTGGATCACCATCAGCATTGCGCTCTTCATCGCTGTGATCGGCCTCCTGGCCGGACAGGACCCGGCCAGGATGATCGAGACCGCCATCGCCCTGGGCGTGGCGGCCATCCCAGAAGGCCTGCCCATTGTGGCCACTCTGGCCCTGGCCAGGGGCATGGTCCTCATGGCCAGGCGCAACGCGCTCATCAACAGACTGCCGGCTGTGGAGACCCTGGGGGCCACCCGGGTCATCTTCACCGACAAGACCGGGACCCTGACCGAAAACCAGATGACCGTTCGAAAGGTCAGCACCCCGGGTGCGGACTTCGACCTTGACGAAGCCCGGGGGACAATCCAGGGAGAGGACGGCTCCGACCATCCCCAGCTGCAAAGGATCATCGAGGTCGGGGTGCTGTGCAGCAACGCAGCGCTCCAGGACCTGGACCGGGACAACGAACCGGACGAGGAGCAGGGTGACCCCACGGAAACGGCCCTGTTGCGGGCCGGTCACCTCCTGGGCATGGACCGCGGCCAGCTCCTGGAGGCCAGGCCTGAGGAACGGGAGGAGCCTTTTGACGCCGAGACCATGATGATGGCCACCTTTCATCGCACCGGGCAGGGGCTGGAGGTGGCGGTCAAGGGCGCGCCGGCCAGGGTGCTCGAGGTCTGCACCACCATGGCGGCCCTGGAAGGCGACCGGGACATGGATCAGGCCCAGCGAAGCTCCTGGGAAGAGCAGGCCCGCAACCTGGCCGCTCAAGGGCTGCGGGTTCTGGCCATGGCCGACAGGAAGGTCGGTGATGTCGACCAGGACCCCTATGCGAATCTGCGTTTTCTGGGCCTGGTGGGGCTCTTCGACCCCCCACGGCAGGACGTTGTGCAGGCCATCGAGGAGTGCCGCACGGCCGGGATCAGGGTGATCATGGTCACCGGGGACCAGCCGGCCACGGCTGCAGCCATTGCCGAACAGACCGGCATCGCCAGCTCCCCGGAGGTCATTCATGGCAGCGAGCTCAAGGACCCCGACGACATGAGCCCTGAGGACCGCGAACGGGTCCTCAGGACCGCGGTCTTTGCCCGGGTCAGTCCGGAGCAGAAGCTGCACCTGGTCAAGCTCCTCCAGGAGGAGGGGCAGACCGCGGCCATGACCGGGGACGGGGTCAACGACGCCCCGGCCCTGAAGAAGGCGGACATCGGCGTGGCCATGGGCCGGAAGGGCACTGATGCGGCCCGGCAGGTCTCGGACATGGTCCTGCGGGACGACGCCTTTTCGTCCATTGTGGCCGCAGTTCGACAGGGGAGGGTCATTTTTGCCAATATCCGCAAATCGGTCATGTTCATGCTCTGCACGAACGTGGCCGAGGTTCTGGTCGTTGCCGTGGCCGCAGCAGCCGGGGGACTGGTCAGCCTGCCCCTGCCCCTGCTGCCCCTTCAAATCCTCTACCTGAACGTGATCACCGATGTCTTCCCGGCCATCGCCCTGGGGGTGGGCCGGGGCGAGCCGGACATGATGAAGCGCCATCCCAGGCCTCAGAACGAACCGGTCCTGACCCGGGCTCACTGGTCCGCTGTTGGAGGCTGGGCCCTGGTGGTCGGAACCTGCGTCCTGGCAGCGCTGATCCTGGCCCTGCACTGGCTGGGGCTTGATGAGCGACAGGCCGTGACCGTGTCCTTTCTGACCCTGGCCTTTTCCAAGCTGTGGTTCGTGTTCAACCTGCGCAGCCCTGGGTCCAGACTGCTGGACAACGACATCGTGACCAACCCCTTTATCTGGGGCTCGATCGCGCTGTGCATCGTGCTTCTGGTGGCTGCCGTCGGCCTGCCGGGACTGTCCGCGATCCTCAAAACCAGTCCCCTGGGCTGGCCAGGCTGGACCCTGCTCCTGGGAATGAGCCTGGTTCCTCTGGCCGTCGGGCAGGGGATCAGGCTCCTCCAGGTCAGACCCGCCAGGAGCATGGCCGAAGAGGGAGGATGATCGTGAATGGTATGACCCGCCGGTTCTTTTTGTGCCTGTGCGCTGCAGCGTCCGCAGGCGGCTGGTTTTTGAGCCTTCCTGCTGCCCTGGGCGGGAAGCAGCCTCATCGAGGAAAAACAATCGAGGGCAGGACAATGGCATCAGACACCTCAATCGGCCTGGCGCTTGGAGCTGGAGGGGCCAACGGTCTGGCCCACATCCTGATGCTGGAGGTCTTTGACGAGCTCCGCATCAAACCCTCTGCCATCTCCGGCAGCTCCATCGGGTCCATTTTCGGGGCCCTGTACGCCTCTGGTCTGTCAGCCCTGGAGATCAGGGCCATTGTGGATGAGCTCGTGGTCCGCAAACACGACTCCTGGAAAGACGTTTTCCTGAACAAGAAGATCCTCCAGTGGGTCGAGTTTGTGGACCCGGAGCTGGGCAAGGGCGGTTTTATCAGCGGGGACGCCTTTCTGGCCTTTCTCTACGAGCACATCCAGGTCAAGACCTTTGAGGAGCTGGCCATTCCCCTGGCCGTCGTGGCCACAGATTTCTGGGAAAGGGAGCAGGCGGTCCTCGAGTCAGGCGACCTGCTCTCGGCCATCCAGGGCAGCATGGCATTGCCCGGACTCTTCAGCCCGGTTCGCCGCGGCGATCGCGTCCTCATCGACGGTGGGGCAGTCAACCCCGTGCCCTTCGACATCCTGAGCAACGACCTTGAAGTGACCGTGGCCGTGGACGTCTCCGGAAAGCGCTCCCCGAAAAAGGACCTCTCCTTTCTGGATGCCTTCTTCAACACCTTCCAGATCATGCAGCACTCCATCGTGGCCGCAAAAATCGCCCTGGGCAAGCCTGACATTCTGGTCCGGCCGGACATCGTGGATATCCGGACCCTGGAGTTCCACAGGGTGGATGCCATCTTCGGGCAGGCCAAGGCGGCCAAAGACCGGCTCAAGCGTGATCTTGAGGCCAGGCTGGGGTAGTCAGCCCCCCAAAACCAGGGCACTCCGACCACGGGTTCGCCTGCGGCGAAAAGAGGCGAAGAGGGGCAGTCGCTGCGAGGCTGCGCTCGTATGAACCTTGAGGAAGAGCCCCTCAGGCCTTCGGCCAGCTCCCCGGACCCCTCAGGCCTTCGGCCAGCTCCCCTTGGAAAAGGGGAGCAGTCAGGGGAGCAGTCAGGGGAGCAGTCAGGGGAGGCACCACCAAAGCTTCTTCCCTGATCAAACTGACCGAGTCGAAGACCTTCCCGACAACCCGCCGCTCGAAGATGTCGCCCTCCCTCAACCATTCACTCCCAACCAAACGACCTGTCCAGCGCTGCCAGCGGCAGGGCTGACCTGTGAACTGGAAAACCATCCTGCCCAGTCTCGTTGACATTCGGCAAGGATGGGCTACCCTGAAGCCAATCCTGGAATCTAGTCGCCCTCTCCCTTTTCCGCACAGGAGGAGCCATGTACGCTCTGGCCCGAGGCCCTCTGGCCCTGGGTGCGGCCCTGATTTTGATCGCTGGTCTTCTCTATCAGACCGTGCGATTTTTTGTCCTCACCAGGCCAGCGTCCGGGTCAGCGTCTCCTGTCGTTCAACAGCCCCGTAACTCTGGAATGCGTCACCCGTCTCTTCATGTGCAGCGCAAGGCCCGCGTTCAAAGGTCGGTCCTGGGCATGGAGCCATCCATGGCCGTGATGACCACGCTCTTCCATGCCGCCCTGATCCTGACCCCCCTGATGGTCCTGGCGCACGCCCTGCTCTTCGAGGAGTCCTGGGGGATCCGCCCACCGGCCTTGCCCGAGGCCGCATCCGACATCCTGACCCTGCTCGTCCTCGGCCTGGGAGGCTTTCTCCTCTACCGGCGGATCAGGCTGGCCAGGGTTCGAAGCATCACCGGCCCCATGGACATCGTTCTCCTGGCTGTGGTTCTGGCCCCTTTCCTGACAGGGTTTTTGGCCTACCACCAGCTCACGCCCTATCGACCCATGGTCGTGGCCCACATGTTGAGCGGTGAGCTCATGCTGGTCTGCATTCCTTTCACCAGGCTCTCCCACGCCCTGTTCTTTTTTTTGACCCGGGTCTGGCTGGGCAGTGAGTACAGCTTCAGCCGAGGCGGACGGGTCTGGAGGTGAAATGCTCAAGAGAGCCGACATCATCGACAGCCCGGCAGTCAAAAAGCTTCTCAAGGACAACGCCTCCAGGATCCGGTTCATGCTCCAATTGTGCGTGCGTTGCGGGATGTGCGCCGAAAGCTGTTTTCTCTACACGGCCGGCGACCAGGACCCGGTCTACATGCCGTCACACAAGATGCTCAACTCGGTTGGCTTTGTGTTCCGGAAAAGAGGCCGGGTGAGCATTCGCGAGCTGGAGACGATCCGGGAGATCGTTTTTCATCGCTGTGTTCTGTGCATGCGCTGCTACTGCCCCCTTGGTGTGGACATCCCCCGGATGATCGCTCTGGGCCGCTCCATCTGCCGAACCAGCGGGCTCTTCCGCCGCTACGACGGCACAGACCTCAAGCCTTGATTCAGCCCAGTCAAGGGCAGGAGCATGGCGCCGACAGAACGCGGGGGCAAGGAGCCATGATTTTTTGCCCTCATGGGTAAGAGGGATGGTTTTGATTCCAGAGCGCACAGAGCTCGGGGCAGGGCATTTTTCCTGACGGTCAATCGTCCTGCCGACAGTCCTGTCTTCGGTGAGGGGGTTGTGTTCAACCTGCAACTGACACCCTCAGGGTGCCGGAACGTCCATGATCAAGATCAAGCGCAAACCGTTTGCAGAAATCCGGGCCATGCTCGACCCGTACGCCTCGTTCCTCAATGTGGGCTGCGGCGGGTGCGCCTCGGTCTGCCTGGGAGGGGGGCAGAAGGAGGTCCAGGAGCTCAATGTCGAGCTGGAAGCCGTGGCCGCAGGGCGGACAGCCTCCCTGTCCATCCAGGGCGCCACAGTAGAGCGGGCCTGCAACATGGCCTTTCTCGAGGAGCTCGACGCCCTGGTCCAGGGGACCGAATGCCTGGGGTCCATGGCCTGTTCTGCCGGAACCCAGCTCATTGCCGAACGTTTCCCGGACACGCCGGTGTTCCCCCTGGTCAACACCCATGCCATCGGGGTTGACCGGGAGGTTGGCGTTTACGAGGAAAACTGCAGGTCCTGCGGGGACTGCGTCATTGGCTATACAGGTGGCCTCTGTCCCATCACCAGGTGTGCCAAGGGCCTGTTCAACGGTCCCTGCGGCGGCACCCAGACCAAAGGGATGTGCGAGGTGGATCCGGCCATCCCCTGCGTCTGGCATCAGATCTTCGAACGTCTCAGCCGTCAGGGCCGGGTCGCGGATATCCTCAAGGTCAGGGAGCCCATGGAGTGGCAGAATCAGGTTCGGAGGATGGTGGTCCAGGAGCCTTACCAGGATCGCTACCTGGATGAAGGGTGATCCTGCCGGGTCCGGATCGATGAATCAGAGCGGCCCACCACGGCGACCACGGGTTCGCCTGCGGCGAAAAGAGATGAAGCTTTGACAGGATCAAGAGGATAAGGGTCGATCAGAGGGGAACGATCCTTTTCAGCCGCTCCGGATGACCGGCTGAAAGGCTTCCCCCGCCAGTGGCGGATGAGTTCGCCGGCAGGCATCCGGCCTGCCAGTGAAAAATCATGATCCAGCCGATCCTGTCGAGAAGTCTTTGTCGGTTCCAGGCTATGCAATCCGTGCCGATTCAGAGGCACAACGACACCTTCAGTTCAAGGAGCCGCGTTATGGAGACAGTCCTCGTCACTGGAAGCAACCGGGGCCTGGGTCTGGAATGGGTCAGGCAGTATGCGCAGGAGGGGTTCCGGGTCTACGCCACCTGCCGGCACCCCAGCGAGGCTTTTGAGCTTCAGGAGTTGGCCGCCCGGCATGAGCAGGTCAGTGTCCACCGCATGGACGTGACCATGGTTGATGAAATATACGCCATGACCGTGGAGCTCCTGGAAAAGCCGGTGGACATCCTGGTCTCCAACGCCGGGATTTACCTGGAGAAATATCGCGACGTCGGCCTGGGGACCCTGAATTACCAGGACTGGATCAAGACCTTTGAGATCAACGCCCTGGGCCCGGTCCGGGTGGTGGAGGCTTTTGCCCCCAATGTGGCCATCAGCCATCGCCGGCAGGTGGTGGTCACCTCCACCCACATGGCCAGCATTGCCGATATCGCCGTGCCCGGAGCCTACTACTACCGCTCCACCAAGGCGGCCCTGAATGCAGTCATGGAGGGGCTGAGCCACGAGCTCCAGGCCAAGGGCATCGGCCTGCTCATCCTTCATCCCGGCCATGTCAAGACCAGGATGGGCGGGGGCGGGACCGAGCTCATGCCCCCGGAGAGCGTCAGAGGCATGCGGTCCCTAGTGGATGGCTTCACCATGAAGGACACCGGGCGCTTTTTCCGCTTTGACGGGGTTGAGATGCCCTGGTAACATCCAATGGCCCGACATCCAGGCATGGTTGCAGCTCCTGGATCCCTGTTCTCGTTTCAGCCCGGCCGCTGGCCGGCCTGAAGCCCGACACCAGAAACCTGAACACCTGTGATCAAGTTCATACGAGCCCTGCAGCAGGCGCCCGGTTTGATCAGGGTCAGCCAACATGTTTTCAGGCCTGTTTCCACCACATTTCCGGCAGCGCCTTGAGGAGAAAGAGCTATGGATCTGGTGACATTGAGCAACCTGGAACCCTGGCAGTGGCCGGAAAACGCCGGTGAGATCTTCCTCGAAGTCTTGAAGGACAGGGAAGAAGACCATGAGGACCGAATTCTGGCTGCGGAGATGGCCGGCGAAACCGTGGCGGTCAACGATGCCATTGTGGAGACCCTGCTGGCCATAGCCACCAGCGACCAGGAGCCTGAGAAGCTGCGGGGCCAGGCTTTGATCTCGCTGGGGCCGGTACTGGAGCTGTCGGACCTCGAGGAGTTCGAGGACCCCGACGGGATGCCCATCACTGAGGAGACCTTCTGGACCATTCAGGCGACCCTCTTCAATCTCTTTCAGGACAGCCAGCTGCCCAAGTTCGTTCGCCGCTGCGTGCTCGAAGCGGCCGTGCGGGTGGAGAACGACTGGCTGGAGCAGGCTGTACAGAGTGCTTATGAGAGCGGCGATGAGGACTGGAAGCTGACAGCGGTCTTCTGCATGCACTATCTTCCAGGTTTTTCAAAACAGATCCTGGAATCCCTGAACAGCAGCAACCCCTTGATCCATTACCATGCTGTCCTGGCTGCCGGAAACTGGGAGCTGGCCCAGGCCTGGGACCATGTCGCCCCGCTGGCCGAGTCTGAAGGAACGGATAAAGACCTCCGTCTGGCCGCCATCGAGGCTCTTGGAACCATCAAACCTGACAAATCCGTGCCCATTCTCCATGACCTCATCTCGGATGAAGACGAGGACATCGTGGAGGCTGCCCATGAATCCCTGGGCATGGCCGAAGGGATCATGGACCTTGATGACGACCTCGATGATGAGGATCTTGACTGAGCACAGGCCTTTTTTGTCCTCTGTGAGCTGCAGGGCCAACTGAATCGGGCAAAACGGACAAGGCCGGGCGCGGAAGGTTCAGGACAGATTTGACCCGTCTTTGCATCTGTGTCCCAGGGCAGTTCGAGCCCCCTTGTTCCCCTCCCAAAGCTGACCCGGATCTCTGTCGCTGCTGAATATCGTGGTCCAGGACCCGGACGCCCTTGAAGCCAGAAGTGCCTGCTTGAGCTGACTTTAAAAGGCCAGGACCGGGAGGGGCAGGTGTCGGGCTCGGTCCGTGACATCCGGAAGAGTTCTTGCAGAAGGGTTGAGCATTGTTTCTCATCTGAAGGCACATTTCAAAGACTTCTCGTAATATCAGAGCCTTGAAAGCCGACCTCCTGAGCAGTCTCCTGACCGTTGTGCCAATTTCCGGCCGTTTCCGGACAGGCATCCGTCATGAAACAAGGCACGAAGTGATTGCATACGAGGGTTGGGAAAGCAGGCCTCTTGCGGTCATGGCTTTCTGCCAGTCCCGCCCCAATGGGCTGACCTCGACGCAGAAGGGTGTCTCAGTTGTGAACGAACTGGCCGGTCGTCTGGACATGGTCTGCAGTATGGCGACCCCTTTCTGCCCTCAGCCATCAACCTGTCAGCCTGGCCGATGCCCGGGCCGGCCATGAATCCCATGCCCATGGACCAACCCTGCCGCGTCATCCCATTTGCCCTTCGAGACCCTGGCGGGTTCAAGGCGCTGGTCAAGCCAGTCCTGTCTGGTCTGGCGATCGCGGCGGTCCTGCTTCTGTGTCAGCCGGCGGCCTGGTCTGATGAGGCTGCGCCAGCCAAGAGTGGGTCCCTGGACAGGGTCTCTGGCCAGGGATCAGCATCAGAAGGGCAGGGGATCAGCCTCACGGCTGAGGAACTGGCCTTTGTCCGTTCGCACCCGGTCATCCGGGTCGGCAACGAGGATGACTGGCCCCCGTTCGATTTCAGCGAGCACGGGGTTCCCAAGGGATACGCCATCGAGCATCTGGAACTCCTGGGCCGCAAGCTGGGCATCTCTTTCGAGTACGTCAACGGCCACACCTGGGCTGAGCTCCTGGATCTCTTCCGACGGGGCAGGATCGACCTGCTCCCTTCTCTGTGGATCTCCGAGAATCGCAAGGAGTTCATGCTCTTCACCGAGCCCTTCCTGACCCTGCCCTACGTCATCGTCACCAGCCGTGAAGACGACTCCATCGCCTCCTTTGAAGACCTGTCCGGCAAGACTGTTTCTGCAGCCAGGGGGTACATCCAGGAGGAGGTGCTCACGTCCATGTTCCCTGATATCGGCGTCTACAGGGTCAACAATCCGCTGGAAGGGCTCAAGGCCATCACCTACGGCAAGGCTGACGCCTATATCGGGTATCGTGGGGTCGTGGACTACCTCATCGCGACCAGGTTCTTCACCGACCTGCGGATTGTGGGCGAGACCAGGGCCTCGGGCCTTGGCCCCCAGGGCCTGTACATCGGGGTCAGGCAGGACATGCCCCTGCTCAGGGACATCCTGCAGAAGGCCATGGATTCGGTGTCCAGAAAGCAGAAGGTTGAGCTGTCCCAGAAATGGATTTCCATCGGGCAGACCTCTCTCCCGGACCTGAGCAGCAAAGAGGTCGCCTTCCTTCGAAAGCATCCGGTGCTCAGGGCGGACAATCTCAGGAACTGGCCCCCGTTCAACTTTTCCCAGAACGGAAAGCCCAGAGGGTTCTGCGTCGATTACCTGAACCTGCTGGGGACCAAGCTTGGGGTGGAGATCGACTTTGTGACCGGTCCAGCCTGGAGTGAGTTCATGACCATGCTCGATGAAGGGGAACTGGATCTCCTGGTGGATGTGGTGGAGACCGAGAAACGCCGCCGAAGCATCGATTTTACCGGGCCCTATTTCACCATTTTTTCCGGGATCGTGGTCAGGCAGGGCAACGAGGCCCTGGCCAACATGTCTGATCTGGCCGGCCGAAAGGTGGTGGTGCCAGAAAATTTCTACTACCAGGAGATTCTGGAGCAGCACTATCCAGAGGTGGAGATTCTGACCGAGGACACCATCCTGGACTGCCTCAAGACCGTGTCCTCGGGGAGGGCCGATGCCGCCCTGGCTGAAAAGCCGGTTTTCGACTACCTCATCACCAAGCATTTCCTGACCGACCTGACCAGCGTTCCCATCATGGACAGCGAGCACTTTGAGAACACACCGGTGTCCATCGGGGTTGACAAGGGGCGGACCATGCTCCGGGACATCCTGCAGAAGGCCATGGATGAGGTCACGGAAGGGGAGATGTCCGAGATCCGCAAACGCTGGTTCGATGCCGGGGATATGGAGCGACAGGCGCAGCGGGTCGCGTTGACCCCAGAAGAGCGGACCATTCTGAAGAGCCGTGGAGCCGTCAGCATGTGCGTCCACCCGGGATGGCTGCCTTTTGAAGGGGTGGACAGTGAGGACCGGCATACCGGGATCGTGGCTGACATCATGGCTCTGGTCTCGGACAGGATCGGTGTCCCGGTGAAAAAGGTCCCCACCCGGAGCTGGGAGGAGAGCCTCCAGGCCGCCAGGGACGGGACCTGTGACATTCTGTCCTGTGTGCAGACGACCTCCAGGAAAATGGATTCCCTGGTCTTTTCCAGGCCGTACTTTGATTCGGTCAACGTCATCGTGACCAGGGACGAAGAACCCTACATCCCGGAGATGAATGCCCTGGCCGGGAAGAGGGTGGCTGTTGTCCAGGACAACTCGATCCTGGAGTACCTGGAGGAGAATGTCTCCAACCTGGAGATCCTGCAGATGCCTGATCTGGACCAGGCCCTGAACTCTGTCTCCAGGGGCTTTGCGGACGTGGCCGTCGACAGCCTGCAGATGGTCAGCTACCGGATTCATGAGCAGGGGCTCTACGATCTCAAGATCGCGGGTCAGACGCCGTACAAGGACTTCTTGAGGATCGGCATCAACAGCGACGCTGCTGAGCTGAAACCTATCCTGGACAAGGCCCTGGACTCCATCCCGGCTCAGGACATCAACCGCATTGCCAGGGAGTGGCTGTCCATCAAGTTCGAGCATGGCTTCGACACCGGGCTGCTGTGGAAGGTCCTCGCCGGCATGGCCCTGTTGGTGGCCGTGATCATGATCTGGAACCGGAAGCTGTCCTCCCTGAACAGGGAGCTGGCCAAGGCCCACGAGGATCTGGGCCACAAGAGCGCCGAACTGGAGAAACTGTCGGAGACCGACCGGCTCACAGGGCTGACCAACAGGATGAAGCTGGAGGAGATTCTGGACCGGGAGTGCCGGAGGTCATCCAGGTCCACGCAGCCTCTGAGCGTGATCATGCTCGACGTGGACGGTTTCAAGGCCATCAACGACACCTTTGGCCATCATGCCGGGGACCAGGTGCTCAAAGACCTGGCCTGGATCCTGGAGGACCAGATCAGGACGATCGACACCGTCGGCCGCTGGGGGGGCGAGGAGTTCCTCATGATCTGCCCGGGAACAGGGGTCGTGGGGGCCGGCATTCTGGCCGAAAAGCTCAGGACCTGCATCCAGGCCCATGAGTTTCCAGTTGGTGGGCCCTGCACCTGCAGCTTCGGCATTTCAGCCTTTCATGGCGGTGAACGGCCCGAGGACATGGTCATCCGGGCCGACCAGGCCATGTATCAGGCCAAGTCCCTCGGCCGGAACAGGGTCGAGACCGTGCCCTGACCACGGGTTCGCCTGCGGCAAGGAAGGCCTGCCATAGAGAGGCAGGCCTTCCCTGCTCTGAGCCCGCCGCGGTGAACCCCCTTCCCACAGGTGCTCTTTCAGGCTCGGGTTGAGCAACGCTCATCCCTGAAAACAGGACAGAGCCGAGCGTGAATGGGAGGTTGTCCCAAGTCCTCACTCATCATTGTCCGGATGGTTTTTGGGCTTGTCTTTCAGAAACCATTCCAGGTAGTTGTACGTGGCTTCCCGGCCTGACGTCACCAGATCGGTCTTTGTTTCATCCGGGAGGTCGAAGTCGACAGCCCCCACCCCTTTGGTGTTGATGTACACCGTTCGCTGCCAGTCATCAGAGTGCAGGTGCTGGTTTTCCTGGACGTTGAGCAGGGATTTGAGCAGGGCCGAGAAGTAGTCGTGCAGGTTGTCGATGGACCTGTGCCTGGCCTCGGCAATATCACGGAACACGGCGATCTCCTCCCTTGAGTCCAGCCTGAAGCCCAGGGTCTCCCGGTTGTAGACGTATGGGCTGCTGGACTGCGGCCTGGTCCGGTTCTCCCGTTCGTTGTAGTAGGCGGTCGACCTGGAGTGCTTGGGCCGCTTGTCTTCGTCGATGTACTTTTCCCGGTCAAAGAGCTTGACCGGGTAGTTGTTGAAGAGCCCGCCGTCCACATAAATGTCCGAACGCATGTTCCGGATCGCGGCAAAGAACAGGGGGATGGACATGGAAATCCGCACTGCGTCCACGACCCTCATCCTGGGCGTGTGCTCATAGGAAAAGACCTCTGAAAAGCCGGTCGAAAGGTTGGCTCCGATCAGGTAGAGGTCCAGAAACTGATTGTTCTTGAGCTCATTGAAGGTCGAGTTCTCGTTGTTCGTTTTTTCCCTGATTCGGTCCCCGATCCACTGCTTGAAAAAATCCCCCTTGTAGAGCCCGAACTCCTCGAACAGCCGTTTGGCATCCCGGATGATTCCCCAGCTGTCGTCCATGAAGTTGTTGAAGTCCAGCTCCATGAGGATGTCCTGGGTCTCCTGCAGGGTGTAGCCCAGGGACAGGAGCACGGCGTTGATCGCCCCGGCCGACGTGCCCCCGACCCGTTTGATGTTCTCCAGGATGTTCCGGTCCTGCATTTCCTGAAAAGCACCCACATAGGCGATGCCTTTGACCCCTCCGCCTTCAAAGATGAGATTTTCAAAAGGGAATTCCATGGATGTCCTCCTTCAGGTCGGTGTTGCCCCTCTTGCCAGCGCATGGTCTCTCGACGGGCCGTTGGAGTTCACGGCTGGGACAATGTTCTGTTCCATCATACGGTTATAGCCGAATCCCTGATTCCGGCCAAGACATTCGCGGGATTTTTTTGGAGGCCCGTCACCACAATATTTATAACCACGGCGACCACGGCTTCGCCTGCGGCGAAAAGAGGCGAAGAGGCACTTCCCCGAGGACCATGGCGGATGTCCCCCTGCGTGATCACACTGACCCTCAGATGTCTTCAACTACTGTGCAACTATTTTCCATTTTATGAACGAGCTTTCATCTTCACTTCGAAAAAGATTGCAACCAGATCAGAGCCAGGCTTTTGATGATAATAATGATCAATAAAACGAGCCCTTACAAAGGGTGAGCCAGTCAAGGTCTGAGCACGACTTTTGCAATGTGAGTCATTTACGGCAGAGACCAGCTGATCGGGGAGGGTGGGACCCGTGGCCACCAGACTGCATGATGTTGACACACAAGGAGGGGAGACATGAAATCAAAACTGACCTGTCTGTTCGTTTTTTTGCTGCTGCTGGTTGGGTGCGCTTCCATCCCTCCGGAGGCCCCGGAGCTGTCCACAGAGCTTGGAAAGCGGATATCGGCGATCGAAGAGGCCAACATCACCCTGCTCAACAGGTTTTTTGATCAAAAACGGCAGGACGTGGACACCTTCATTCAGGAAGAGTGGGTGCCAGAGTTCGCCGAGCAGTTTTTCTCCAACCCGACCATTGCGGATGCATGGCAGACCATTGTCAGGGAAAACGACAAGGAGCAGAGGTTGCAGTTTTTGATCAGGACCGGACCCCGGCTGCAGCAGCGGATCAATGAAAAGCGGCAGGAGCTCATCCAGCCCCTTGAAGCACTGGAGCGAGCAGTTGAGAAGCAGGTCCGATCCGACTACGCCCAGGCCCGGGCCATCAACAACAGCATCACCAGCTTTCTGGCCTCAGCCTCCAAGGTCTCGGAGAACAGGAATCGATATCTGGCCATGCTCGGGGTCACGGACGAGAAGATCGGCAACATCATCCATGAGACTGATGACGCCGTGTCCACGCTGCTTGGAAAAGCTGAAGATGTCCAAAACAAATTCGAACGAGCTGAAGAGTTCCTCGACAAGGTGCGCAAAATCAGTGAGTCGATCTGACAGGGGGGATCACCATGCCTATCAATTGGGAAGAGTTTGACAGAGACATCGATGCCATCATCGATTCCAGTGCCGAAGCAACTGACGACAGGTTTGCCTCGCGCATTTCGTCTTTGACCCGGATGACTGACGAGGAGGTCAAGGAGCTCGTGCCGCGAACGGCCGATGCCAGAAAGCTCAAGGAGCTGGTGAAGATCGTCAAGTCCTCGGAAGAGAGAAATGTCAAGGTGAACCGGATCGCCTCCAACTCTGAGGAGTTTGCCGGGATCGTCCTCTCGCTGCTGCAGAAGTTCATCTGATTTCAGTGCAGTCTCCGGCTGCACTGAAGAGTTTGAATGGTCGTTCAAGGAGGCAGACAAGATCAAAGGATGGCGAAAGGACGCCATCAAGGACCTGGTCGGGGACGAGCACACTGTTCCCAGCATGGAGGATCTGCATCAGGCCGCCCTCGATCGGGACGAGTATTTTGCCAACAATGCCTACAAGGCCATGATGCTCAAAAATGAGGCCATTGTCCTGGCCGTCATCCTTGTTTCAATCCTGGCCATCTGCCTGTGGAGGTTCAAAGTTCAGGAAGAGGGCCCGCCCATGGCCATCACCGTTGGCCTGTTCGGAATCCTGGGGGGCACGGTCAGGGCCATCACCTCTGTGCCCCGGTTCTGTGCCCCGGTCTCTGGAGTCGACCCGCATCCCTGAAATGAGCATGTCCTTTCAGGTCACCCTGCTCAGGCTCTTCATGGTCATCCCGTCAGAGCCCGCTTCAAAACCGGTCATTTTTTGTTGACTCACATGCTTTATATCCCATATCTTATGCGAATAAAAACCGGACATAAAACCGGACATGAACACGCATATGCCAGGCAGCCTGAAGACGCCCGCTTTCTCCCTGGCCCCGGCCCTGCCGGCCGAGCGGCTGGGGGAGCTCAAGGACATGGCCCAGGAGGTGATCATGGCCTCCTCAGCCCTGGAAGGGCAGGTGGCCCAGAGCACGGCCAGGGCCCTGGGGGATTGCCTGCGTTACCTGAACAGCTACTACTCCAACCTCATCGAGGGCCACAAGACGTCGGTTCTGGAGATCGAGGCCGCCCTGAACAGGCTGTTTTCCGCGGACGAGGACAGGCGCTACGCTCAGGAACTGTGCGCGGCCCATGTCTTGGCGGAGAAGGAGCTCATGTCAGTGGTCCTGGACAACGGCCCGGACCATATCTGCAGCGCATCCTTCCTGAGCCGGATTCACAGCACCTTCTACAGCCACCTGCCGGAAAAGCACCTGTACACCCACAGCCAGGGCGGATTCACCCGTCATCACGTCCGCCCGGGCACCCTCAGGCACGGCAATGTCTCCCTGGACAACGGTCAGACCGTGCACGGTCCGGACGTGTCGGATCTGGCGGACAAGGTCCGGGAATTCCAGGCCCTGTTCGAGCCAGAGAACTTTCACGGAGACGAGCGGCTCATCGCGGCTGCGGCCAGTCATCACAGGCTGACCTGGCTCCATCCCTTCAGGGACGGCAACGGCCGGGTCTCCAGGCTGTTCACGGGGCTCTATCTGGCCGTCATCAACATCAACCGCAGCAATCTCTGGTCGCTGTCCCGGGGCTTCTCACGGGACAGGCAGTGGTACATGATCAACCTGCGCTCGGCCGACTCCCCGAATGCGGACCACACCGGCTTTGACCAGGCCCATTTTGCCGATACCTGCCTCTACTTCCTGGAGACCTGCCTGGACCAGATCCGGTTCATGGACCAGCTGCTGAGCCTGAAGCGGATCGATGCCCGGATCGACGGGTACATGCGGGACAGGGACCGTGACAGGGGTGCCCGGTCCCCACTGGATCCCCGGGCCGGCAAGCTGCTCAAAGCCCTGTTCATGCAGGGCGAGATCAAGAGGGGTGAGGCCAGGGGCGTCATGGGCATGGAGGAGAAGTCCGACCGCCAGGCCAGGCGGGTGGTGAGCCAGCTCGTGAGCGAAGGCCTGGCCCAGTCGGACAGCCACAGGGCCCCGCTGCGGATCGCCTTCCCGACCCATGTCCTGCGCTTCTACTTCCCCGACCTCTTCGACCCGTCCGTCCTGGGCGAACCCGCGGAGATCTAGCGTTTCGCCAAGAGTCAGGCATCACTTGAGTCAGGGACACACTC